>WJMI01000421.1 GCA_014728015.1 Chitinivibrionales bacterium
GGGCCAGGGCCGTTTTCCTTCTACCGCCGATGCGACCTTCCAGATCTGCACTCCGCCGACGCCGTGCTCTTCAAGAACCCGCTTGAGCGAAACCACAATCTCCAGCACCCCGTCACCGTCGACATCGGCAAGGGTCGGCGGGCTCATACTTCCCTGGCGGGAGAGTGGTACGGCATGCACCGAATCTCCGCCGGCATCCAGGACCACGAGATGTGAAACATCTTCCTGGACAGCATAGGTAGCAAACACGATTTCGCACGAGCCGTCATTGTTGAGGCCGCCGATAGTGGCGCCGCTCGCGCCGACAAACGGATCGCCGGCCGTATCGAACGCGTGCTCCCACAGCACGTCGCCGTCCGGTGAGAAACAGCGCATTGTGCCGTCGTACGAAGGCACCACGATTTCAGGCCGCCGGTCGCCGGCAAGATCGGCAAGGGCCGGCGCCGGGCATACCTGCACGATATTGTCCTCGTAGCCGGTGTACAATGGTTCTTCCGAACACAGAGGCGTTTCGAACCCCGGAACACGGGTCATGTCCGGGTTCAGCGCCCAGAGACAATTCCCCCGGTTGACATATTCACCCGCCCGCTCGTGATCGGAGTACAGAACCACCTCGGGCATGCTGTCGCCGTCCAGATCGCCGAAGCATGGGGGCGAGTCGGTGAATTCGTCGCGGTCGCTCATATCGGCGCCCCATCCCTGCGTGGCCAGCGACAGGTCGTGGAACAGGGGCACGCTTGCCGCCCACGGCCCCGCATCCGCAAACATCTCGTCTGCGGGACATGGACTTCCGTCGGCGTACATGATGCCGATATGGCAGATATCGTAGGAGCTGATTACCTCGGGCGTGCCGTCGCCGTCGAGATCGGCCGCGCCGACATTCTGATTGTATCCGCCGAAGTTGGCGGCATTGGGGTATGCGCTTTTGTCAACCTGCGGCCACCCGTCGACCGGCGTGCCGTCGGCATGCCACGCCATGGTCACGGGCCCGTCGGAGGTTTTCACCGCGAGGACCTCCACCGTGCCGTCACCGTCGAGGTCCGCGCCCGCAATAGAGCGGATTTCGCCCTCAGGGCCGGGAAACTCCCGGGGCCAGCCGGTAACCAGGTTGCCGTCGTATGCGTAGAGCGCGACCTGGTGACCGTAGGCGATGGCAATCTCCCCGTCACCGTCGCCGTCAAGGTCCCCCACGACCGGCGCGGCATACTGACGGCTCGTGCCGTGGCGTTCCTCCTGCGAGCCCTGTTCGCCGACCGGCGCGGACCACAGAAGCCCGCCGGCCGCGCTCCAGACGTACAGAACGCTGTGCCTGCCCGCGATGATTTCATTGTCGCCGTCACCGTCAAGGTCATACACGGCTGGCGAGCCGAACCAGTTTTCGTCCCAGCTCGCGGGAAGTGTTTTGTCCAGCGCGGGTTTTGAGACTGCTGCGGCATGTGGACGCGCAACCGGTACGGCGGTTGCGAGGACGCCGGCCAGAAGAACACGGGCAAGGGCGGGACGCCCGCCCGCAGGCGGGCGAACGAGATACTTCGAGGAAACCGGCTGTCTCGACATGCGGGCGAACTACACCTTTACGGTGTCTCCGGATTGCATGGAGCAATTGCCCTGAAAAACAGCGCCTTCGTTGATAACCAGGTCGCGCGTGCGGATGTCCCCGATCACCGAGGCGTTCGCTTCGAGCTCCACGCGATCCTCGGCGATGACATTGCCGGTGACTTTGCCGCCGACGATTGCGCTCTTGGCCTTGATGTCCGCTTCGATGATGGCGGCGGAGCCGATGGTGAGCATTTCGCCGGCCTCGATCCTTCCCTTGACGCGGCCGTCGATACGAAGTGAGTGCGGGACCACAATCGTTCCCTCGAACACGGTGGATTCGCCGAGCATGGTATACAGGCCTTTTGAGCTTCCCTTGTCCATGGTGTCCTTTCCTCTTTCGTCCAGCAGGGCGCAGAAAAGCGCCGGGGGCCGGAGCAGACGCCCGGCGGTATCGCCGCCATCGTGCTAGGGGTGCGCGGTTTGCTGGAGTATGTATTTCATCGGGTCTTCGTGTTTCCCGTTATGAATCACCTCGTAGTGAAGATGCGGCCCGGATGAATGCCCTGTGTTCCCGACGAGCGCGATTGCCTGCCCGCGCTCAACGACATCACCGGGCGATACCAGGATCTGCGAACAGTGTCCGTACCGCGTCTCAAATCCGAAATGATGCTTGACGTGTACCAACAGCCCAAAATACTTGTCGTTGATAACATCGTCAACCGTGCCCGGCGCCGACGCGTGGATGAGCGTTCCCTCGGGGGCCGCGAAGTCTACGCCGGTATGCGCGGGCATCCCCCCCTTTCCCTCGGGCATGAATGTCTTGGTAATCCATCCTTTGACCGGCCGGATGTTGGGCATGGATCCCAGAAGGAGCTCGGGGGTTGCATCGGCTTCTCCGAGATCGCGAAATTCATCGGATTCCCCGACACGGACTTCCTGGAGGAAATTATCAAAGCTGTCTTCTGCAAAGATGTCTTCTTTGGCGGCTGCGCCGGCAGAACCACCCGCGGCGCCTGCCTCGCCCTCGCCGACCGCGGTGGCGAGACGGCGCAGGTAGGCTGACATGCGTTCCATGGCATGCAGCTTTTTTGCCACAGCCAGAAGCTTGCGATTGTCTTCCTTGAGGCGGGCGTTCTCCTCACGCAGGGACGATACGAGCTGGAGGCGCACGCCAATGTCGCCGGCCCGGAAAAGCAGCACTCCGAGACCCGCGACAAAGACAATCACGAAAAAAGCGGCGGCCCGGACAATGAAACCGCCGACATGAAACGAGAGCGGCCGCGTGTTATCGTCGGGGACCAGCATCACGGTGTAGTTCTTAGGTTTTTTCTTCGCCATGCGAGCAGCTTCCACTAGCCGAGCAGGAGATCGAGAATACGGTTCAAATCATCTTTATCGTAAAACTGGATTTCTATCCTGCCCCCACGCGCTCCGCGGGACACGATATCCACGGCTGTCCCGAAACGGTACTGAAGCTTTTCAATCACCTGCTGCGTGTCGGGGTCGGCGGCATGCGCGCGGATGCCCTTCTTTCGAGCCTTCCCTTTTTTCTGCAGCGCCTTTTCCAGATCGCGGACCGACGTCCCTTCGGCCGCCACGCGTTGGGCAAGACGCTGCTGGCGTTTGGGGTCGGTTTCGGCGAGCAGCGCGCGCGCATGGCCCATGGACAGGTCCCCGGCCCGGACCATCTCCTGGATCGGGGCGGGAAGCTTGAGAAGCCGCAGGGTATTGGTGACGGCGCTTCGGCTCTTTCCCAGGCGGGTGGAGAGCTGTTCGTGCGAAAGGCCGCATTCCTCCAGGAGGCGGTCATAGCCGCGGGCCTTTTCAATTTCGTTGAGGTCCTCACGCTGGATGTTTTCGACCAGCGCGATTTCGAGCATCTCCCGGTCGGAAACCGTTTCCTTGACAATACATGGTATTTCGGTTTCGCCGAGCAGTTTCAGCGCGCGAAGCCGGCGTTCGCCCGAAACAACCTGGTAACCCCGCCCGGAACGGCGGGCAATGACAGGCTGGAGCAGGCCCTGGGTCTGAATGCTGTCGGCGAGGGACCGAAGCTCCTCTTCGTCAAAATCGCTGCGGGGCTGAAACGGGTTGGGGATCAGCGTATCGGCCGGCAGCAGCACGATCCCCGGCCCCATTTTATCGTCCGGGGCAGGAATCAGGCTGGAGAGCCCGCGACCCAGCGCGCGCCTGGTCTTGATGTTAGCCATTGTTCATGATTTCCTTTGCGAGGGAAAGGTAGCTTTCGGCGCCGCTTGACATGATGTCATAGAGGATGATGGGCTTGCCGAACGAGGGCGCCTCGGACAGCTTGACATTGCGCGGGACCACGGTGTCAAAGACGCGGCCGCTGAAGCACCCGCGGACGTCCTCGGCCACCTGCCGCGACAGATTGAGCCGGGTATCGTACA
Organism: Chitinivibrionales bacterium; assembly: GCA_014728015.1. Lineage (GTDB taxonomy): Bacteria > Fibrobacterota > Chitinivibrionia > Chitinivibrionales > WJMI01 > WJMI01. The sequence continues at coordinate 3,951 of WJMI01000421.1, forward strand.
TGGTAAGCAATGCGCCTTCAATGACCAGGTCCCTGTTCAGGTTCTTCTGGACCAGGCGAATGGTGTTCAACAGCTCGGCCAGGCCTTCGAGAGCATAGTATTCGCACTGGATGGGGATCAGCACTGACCGGGTCGCGGCGAGCACGTTGATGGTCAAAAGGCCGAGAGAGGGGGGGGTGTCAATGATGATATAGCTGTAGTCGTCGCGGATTTCGTCAAGGGCCTCGCGAAGCCGGCGCTCGCGTGCAAGGACATTGACAAGCTCGACTTCCGCGCCGGCGAGATCCGTGCTGGCGGGCGCGATGCTCAGGTACCGTATACGTTCGGAGGGAACGATAATATCGCGCATGGCGGTATTACCGTCACGCGAGCCGCGCCGGGTAATGACATCATACACGGAAGCCTGTATGGTGTCTCGATCGAGACCAACGCCCGTGGTGGCATTGCACTGGGCATCCATGTCGACGAGCAGAGTGGGCTCTTCGGCCGCGGCAAGACAGGCGGCGAGATTCACCGCGGTAGTGGTCTTGCCCACGCCGCCTTTCTGATTACAGACTGCTATTGTTTTGCCCATACCACCGCGTTTGCGAACAACTTATCCACAGGCGTTAACGGCGGGGCTGTCCACCTGCAACATATTGTTAAATAACAAGTTGGCAACGCCGACCGACTCCTGTTTTGCCAAGTCTTGACATGGCAGTAGACCTTGATATAGTACCCCGGGAGATTCTTCTGCGACAGCATTGTGGCATTTGCGCGTGCTTTGCCTTGCCGCGGGGTTCTAGCCCTCGACCGGAACCTTGTCCAACACAGACCGCTATTTCAGCAAGGATAGCGAGACCAGATTGAGGCCCAGGATTTGGTTGGCAAGATCGTATTCAGCAATCTCGCTTATGGCAACATGGTCCTTCTTCTTGTTCGACGTAATCTCCTCGAGCTCTGTCTGGAACTGCTTGGCCTTGAATGTATACATTCTGCCGTCCGGCAGCACAAAGGGCTTTGCCATACTGGAGAACTTGCTGAGCGTGCCTACGCCGCGGCTTACTACGTAATCGAACTTGCCAGAGGGCTTGGGCAGACGCTCCACGCGGCCGCAGAATATTTCGACATTGTCGAGCCCGAGTTTGGATCTTACCTCTTTGAGAAAAGTGCATTTCTTCCGGTTTGACTCGGCAAGCACGAACGAGAGATCGCTTCGAAATATCCTGACCGGAATTGAGGGAAACCCTCCGCCGCTGCCGATATCCAGGACACGGGCGTTTTTCTTAAACCCGAAGAGGAGCAATGGCTGAAGGGAGTCGCAGAAGTGACGGATAAAGATGTTCGACTCGTCTTTCGGGGAAACAAGCCCTGCTGCCTTGTTCCACTTCAGAAGCAGCGCCGTATAGAGAAGAATCATGTCGCGCTGCTCCAGCTCAGGCGTGAGCCCCAGGCGCTCGAGCTCCTTGAGCTCATAACCTTTGCGGGCCCGATCCACAAAGCTTTTCATGCCCTTTTCGATTTTCATTTGAAAGACCTATGGTTTCACGTGAAACGATGCATTGTGCTGCCTGGTAAGATGCACTATCAAAACCGATATATCAGCGGGTGTAACCCCGGCTATCCGCGATGCCTGGCCCAGTGTAACCGGCCTGATTTGCTTGAGTTTAGCTCTGGATTCGGCAAGAAGACCCTCGACATGGTTATAGTCTATTTTCTCGGGAATCCGCGTTTCCTCCATGCGTTTCATTCGGCCTATCTCGGCCTTCTGCTTCTCGACAAAGCCCTCGTATTTCACATCTGCCTCGACACCGACCAGCACTTCCTTTTCATGTTCTTCAATACCCGCGCAGCTAAGAATATCAAGAATGTGCACTTGAGGCCTTCTGAGAAGCTCCAAGGCTCCGGTTTTTCTTTTCAGGTCTATTCCGGTTTTTCCCCCGTTCCAGTGTGACGGCTCAATTCGAGAATCTGCCAGCTTTTCCCTGAGTTTTCTCTTTTTCTCCCAGACCCGCTTACGCGACTCAAGCAAATCTTGCTCAATAAGCCCCCGGCGTGCGGCAATTGGCATGAGACGCTCGTCCGCATTGTCTTGCCGCAAAAGGAGCCGGTACTCGGCGCGCGATGTGAACATGCGATATGGCTCTTCTGTTCCCCTGGTAATGAGGTCGTCTATGAGCACGCCTGTGTACGATGTGTCTCTTCCCAGTATCAACGGCTCGCCCCCTCGAGTTTTCTCCGCCGCATTCAGTCCTGCCACCAGCCCCTGGCAAGCTGCTTCTTCATACCCGGAGGTACCATTGATCTGTCCTGCCATGAATAATCCGGGTACGATCCTCGATTCGAGTGTTGCGAACAGTTGTGTAGGAAGGAAATAGTCGTATTCAATGGCATATGCGGGACGGATAATTGTTGCGTATTCAAGGCCCGCCAGGCTTTTGACCATTGCGACCTGAATATCAAACGGAAGGCTCGTTGAAAAGCCATTGAGATACATCTCATGCGTATCAAGGCCTTCAGGCTCTAAAAATAGTGTATGGCCATCACGCTCTCCAAACTTGACAAGCTTGTCTTCAATGGACGGGCAGTATCGGGGTCCAATACCTGTTATTTTTCCTCCATACAGGGCTGATTTCTGGAGATTATCCAGGATTATGCAGTGTGTTTCCCCCGCGGTCTTCATTACCCAGCAAACAGCCTTGTTTTCGGGTGCATGTTGTGTGCTGTATGAAAAGGGGAAAGGCTCGCAATCACCCTCCTGGGCGCGCATTTTCGAATAATCCACGGTTCTCCCGTCAATTCGGGCCGGCGTGCCGGTCTTGAGCCGTCCGGCCTTTATCCCCAGATCCTGCACCGACTCGCTGAGACCCAGCGATGGAGGCTCTCCGCTCCTTCCACACGGAAAGCTGTTCGAACCGATATGCCCGATTCCATTGAGGAAGGTGCCCATGCACAGAACAATCGCGCCGGCCTTGAATGTTTCTCCTGACTCGAGGCAGACACCGGAGACCTTTCCGTTTCCGGTAGTAACACTCTTCACCATGCCCTGATAGAGAGACAAGTTCCCAGTGTTTTCGAGCAGCATTCTGCACAAGCTCCGATAGAGCTTCTTGTCGGCCTGGGCGCGATTCCCCCACACAGCAATACCTTTGCTCTTGTTGAGCATGCGAAACTGAATCCCGGCGCCGTCAGCCAAGAAACCCATGGCACCGCCCAATGCATCCACTTCGCGCACGATGTTACCCTTGGCAATGCCGCCTATTGCCGGATTGCACGACATTTGGCCCATGAGATCCAGGTTCGAGGTAATCAGCACGGTTCGCACGCCGCGTTTTGCCGCAGCAAGCGCAGCTTCGATTCCCGCATGTCCGCCACCCACTATAATTACGTCAAATTCACTCATGGATGTTCCACGTGAAACATGGGCCTGTCATTTCCCAATGCAGAATTCGTTGAATATTGCATCCAGCATTTCTTCTGTTGAAGACTCTCCAATGAACTGACCCAGAAGGCCAAGTATTTGCCGAGCATGATATGCCGCGATCTCTTCGGCCCCTTTCCCAAGCCCGGACATCTGGCGCAGGTGTTCGGCTATTCCCCTGGCGATATCTTCCTGCCGCCGAGTGCCCAGCATCGACGCCCCTTCAGCATCGTCCCGGACCTCGCCAAGAAAGCTCTCAAAAAATCCTACTACTCTGTCCCGCTCTTCGGGCATTATCGCCGCGGTCATGATATACGGCAGCCCGTGTGACTCAAACATCTCCTTCTTTGTCTCCCCATCGCCCCGGTCGCGCTTATTCACAACGCCCAGAAGCCTCCCCAACCC
>WJMI01000422.1 GCA_014728015.1 Chitinivibrionales bacterium
GAGTGCGGAAGCGGGGTATGGTAAGGGGCATATTCTGATGGCCAAGCGTGCGGCGGGCAACACACTATCGGTGCTGCATGTGAACGACAACGTGTCGTGGCGGGGCGGGGAGCGCCAGACCTTCCTGCTCGTGCGCGGGCTTGGTGATTATGGCATTGAGTCGTGCCTGGCGTGCCGTCCCCGCAGCGCCCTTGCCCGCCGCGCGCGCGAGGCGGGGCTTGACATGATTACGGCGGGCATGCGCGGGGAATGGGACCTGTTCTCGATACTGCGCATTCGCGCGCTGGTTCGCGCGCGAGGATTCGCAATTGTTCACGCGCACACCGCGCATGCCCACGGCTTGTGCGCCTGGGCCCTCGCCGGCTTGCCTGATGTCAAACTGGCCGTGACCCGCCGGGTCGACCGCCGCAGGGGGCGGGGAATATTCAGCAGCATGAAATACCGCCGGTGCGACCGGTTTATCGCGATCTCCGAAACAATCCGCGCGAACCTTCTGGCGGACGGCATCCCGAATGCGGCGATCACCCGGATCTACAGCGGCATTGATGTGGCATCGGCGGCCGGGCGGCGCGATCGTATCGACGCGCGCGCGGAACTGGGCCTTACCGGCACGGGACTGGTGGCGGGAACGGTTGCCGCGATGACACCCGAGAAAGACCATCCAACCCTCCTTCGGGCGGCGCGTATCGTGCTGGGCGCGCATCCGGGCACGCGCTTCGTACTGATCGGCGACGGGCCCTGCCGGGGCGCGCTGGAGCGCCAGGCCCGCGCACTTGGGATTGCGCAGCAGGTGGTATTTACGGGTGAGCGGGCGGATGCCGAGCGCATGCTCCCGGATTTCGACCTGTTTGTGCTTCCCTCAAAGAGCGAGGGCCTGGGCAGCTCGGTCCTGGATGCCATGGCCGGGGGCGTGCCGGTGGTTGTATCCAGGACCGGGGGACTTGTCGAGATTGTATCTGACGGGGAATCGGGCATGTTGTTTACACCGGGGGACAGCGGTGCGCTCGCATCATGCCTGTGTTCGCTGCTGGATGACCCCGGCCAAAGGGAACGTCTGGCCAAGGCGGGGCGCGCGCGCGCGGGCGAGTTCGATATCAGCAAGAGTATCGCATCCACCGCATTGTTGTACGGCGAAATGTGCGGCCGCGGCGCTTCCATTGACAACGCACGTCCGGGTGACGCGGCACCATGCGAATCCTGATAATCGGCGCGGCCGGGAAACGCACTAGGACGGAGTTCTATATCCGCCGGGGATTTCGCGCGGCCGGGCACCGCGTATTCTGGGTGAATGACCGGAGAATGCGTCACGTGTTCGGCGCGGCGGGCCCGCGGGTGGTGCGCGCGGCCCTCCGGTGCATCGATCCGGAATTTCTGCTTCTGACCCACGCGACCGGGCTCGAGCCGGCCACGGTTGCAGAGCTGTGCCACGGCCGCCGCGCCGCGATGTGGTACTTTGACATGCGCGAGGAGATACCGGAGCATCTGGTCGAGACGGCGCGGGCCGCGGGAACGCTTTTTCTCACCAACCGGGGATGGATTGACGAGATCCGCTCGCGCGGCGTGCCCGCCGTGCATTTCCTTCCGCAGGCCTGCGATGCCCGCATTCACCGGTATATGCCTTCACCCGCGGGCCCGCAGTACGAGCTGTCGTTTGTCGGGCGCGCGGACCCCGGTTCGTACCGCCAGCGCCTGCTCGAAGAGACCGGCGCGCAGGTCGACCTTCACGTGTGGGACAAACCCCGGGGCTTCACCCCGGACGCGTACATCCTGCATCCGAAACGCGTATTCAACACGGAACTGGCGCGTGTTGTCGGCGCGAGTTTCGCGGTAGCGGGTTTCGGGCATCACCCGTCACATCTGAATGTGCGCGCGTATGCATCGAACCGCGTGTGGCTGACGCTGGGGTGCGGCGGTTTTTATTTCGGCCATGCCACGCCCGGCATGAGCGATGTGGTACCCGGGGGGAAATACTGCGAGTATTACCGCTCTGTCGACGAGCTTGCCGAGAAGATCCGGTATTACAAAAGGCATCCCAAACAGCGCGAAGAAATCCGGGATGCCGGGTACCGGTGGGTCCACGCGCATCATACCTACGAAAAGCGCGTGCAAAACCTTCTTTCGATGCGCGGGCTTGCTACCGGCCTTCAAGCATAGCACGGGCGGCGGAGAGCACGCGGTCGACCGGAATGCTTCCGATACCGCCGCGCCCGCCTTCTATCAACATGTTCCCGGCGCGCGGAAAGAACCACTGGGCGGGATCCTGGCCCGGGGGGAACAGCTTGAGATTCGGCACACCTGCCATCAGGCCGATATGCCCGGGACCGCAGTCGTTGCCGATACACAGGCGGGCGGCCCGGGCCAGGGCAAAGATCCGCCGCAGGTCTTCACCGACGTGCAGCTCGCACGGGACGGATGCGTTCTCGCGGATCGTTTCCGCCAGAGAGCGCTCATCGGGTCCAACGATAACATGATACCGGTATGCGGGGCCGAGACCGGCGACAAGTCCGGCGAACCCGGGAGCAGGCCATCGCTTGAACGGCTGGCCCGCACCCGGGAACAGGCAGACGGCGTTTGTGCCCGCGTCCGGCGAAGCCGTATCGCCGAAAACGCGGGAGAACGCGGGGACAACGCGCGCGCGCAGGGCATCATCGCTTTCGCGCCGGAAAAGCAGCTTGAGATAGGAGATCGCGATATACACGCTCTTGTCGTATGCAACTGTATCTCGAAACGGCAGGCCGCCGGGCACCAAGAACCCCATCGTGCGCTTTCCGGAAAGATGGGCGTACAGGGTGGTTATCTGCGATGCGGGACGCATGCATATCGCAAGATCGTAGCGCTTGAAATGCGCAAGGGCATGGGCGAGCGTGCGCAGATGGTTGTTGCCGAAGCTGGTACACGCATGGACCAGGCCCAGGCTTTTCAGAAGGGCCGCATCGGGCACGGGCGAAAGCAATTCGATGCGCGCGCCTGGATTGGCACCGGCCAGTTCCACCAAAAACGGGACTTTGACGAGCAGCGCGCCGAGAAACGGCTTGTTCTGCACGTAAACAAGAATCCGTTTTGCCGCGACAGGGGACGTTCTGGAGCGGCGTACCGGCATGGAATGCGTGGTCGGCATGCGCCCGCGCCTTATGCCGACTCGAACTGGATATCGTAGAGATACTTGTACCGTCCGTTTTTCTCGAGCAGCTCCTTGTGCGTGCCGCGCTCGACAATGCGGCCCTCTTCGACTACGAGGATGCAGTCGGCGTGGAGAATCGTTGACAGGCGGTGGGCCACGACCAGTGCCGTCCGGTTCTCCATGAGATTATTGATCGCGTTCTGCACGAGCCGCTCGGATTCGGTGTCGAGCGCCGAGGTGGCCTCATCGAGGATGAGCACCGGCGGGTTGCGCAGGAGCGCGCGGGCGATGGCAAGGCGCTGTTTCTGCCCGCCGGAAAGCGTGATGCCCTTTTCGCCGATGACCGTGTCCATCCCCTGCGGCAGATGCGTGATAAACTCCATGGCATTTGCCGCCCGGGCGGCATCTTCGACGAGTTGCCGTGATGCATCGGCGCGGCCGTAGGCGATATTGTTGCGCACGGTGTCGTTGAACAGGATGGTGTCCTGTGACACGATGCCCAGCAGGTGGCGCAAGCCCACCAGGTCGCACTCGCGTATGTCGCGGCCGTCGATGGTGATGGCGCCCTTGTTCACATCGTAGAACCGTGGCAGCAGATCGAGGATGGTGGACTTGCCGCCCCCGCTGGAGCCGACCAGCGCGATATTGGCGCCTTTGGGTATCGAGAAACTGATATCGTGAAGAACTTCCTCGTCGCACTCGGGGTAAGTGAACGAAACATTCGCGTAGGCTATCTCGCGCTCGAACCGGGGGAGGCGCTCGGGTGCAAACGTGCGAAGGTCTTCGCCGGAACGGTCGAACAGGCTGAACACGCGCTCGGCGGCGGCGAACCCGGTCTGGAGGGTGGTGTTTACGCGCGCGAGGCGCTTGAGCGGCTGGTAGGACGATACGAGTATCACGATATACCGGAGGAAATCCTCGGCCGTAAACGCGCTCCCGCCGCCCAGCACCTTTTTCCCGGCATACCACAGAAGCACCACGGTGACCATGATGCCCAGGGTCTCGGTGAGCGGGCTGGTCACCATGCTCATGACCGCCGACCGGAACGAGTTGCGCACGAACTTCTGGTTTTCCACCTCGAACTTGGCGGTTTCGACTTCATTCATATTGAACATCTTGACCGCGCGGATGCCGTTGATGGTCTCGGAGAGCACCGAGATAAGCCCGGAGAATGTCTGCAGCACCCGCTTGCTCCTCCGCCGGACGGCTTTCCCGATGGTCACGATCAGATAGCCCAACACCGGATAGATGAGGAGCACGAGGAGCGTCAGGGTGGGGCTGATAATGACCAGAAGCGAGAGAAAGGCGATCAGGCGGATAGGATCGACCAGCAGGAAGCGGAACGTGCCGGTCATGGAGGCGTTGATCATCGATATGTCATTGAGGATCAGCGACATTATCTTGCCGGAGCGGTTGCGGTCGTAATAGGTGACCGGCAGGCGGAGCGCGTGACGATACAGGAGATCGCGCATGTCGCGGACCACGCGCAGGTTGAGCACCAGCACCATCAGGCCCTGCGCGTAGATAAGCACGTTTTTTGCGGCGAACGTGAATATCATGATAAAACAGACAGCCTTGAGAGAGTCAAACTTGCTGTCCGCGCTGATGAGCACGGAGGTCCAGTACTTGAGTATCTCGTTGATATTTGACAGGGTGAACTCGGGACGCGCCAGAGCAATGGCTTCAGGCTTGAACAGCGTATGCAGCAGTGTGGCGATAAGCCACAGGGAAACCGCATCGAAGGCCACAATGAGCAGCGAAGCAAGCGCCGAGAGCACAAACCAGTGCATGTACGGCAGGAGATACCCGATCATGCGGCGGTAGAGGCCGGTGGGTTTCATAGGGGAAATATACAATAGACGGGGAAGGCGGAACGCGAACGCGGAAGGCGGATGCGGAGGGATGGAAGTATTTTGCGGGGGAACGGGGATTCCTCGAAAGGGTTCTGCTGGAATGAAGAGAATTCGCGCGCTGGCGTATGCCGCGTTTGCCGTTGTGCTGGCGGCAGAAGCAGGACACGCATCGAAGAACGATGATGCCGGCGCCAATGGATCGCTGTATTTCGCGGGCGCGAACGGATCCCTGTCGTTGCGCAAAGGCGCCTACGAATTCCCCCCGGCAGAACTTCGGGAAGACACCGCCCGCCAGAATGTGCTTCTGTTCGGTTTCACCGCGGGAAAGCGATACACGCTGGCAAGAGTCCTTCGCTTGAAAATCGGCGCGATATTCAATTACGGCGGTACCGTTGAAGACACCCTGAACCTGGGCAACGGCAACCAGGTGCTTGTCCGCCACGGGTTTTTCCATTTCGGGATCGACCCCGAACTCCAGGTAATACTCCCGGAAAACGGCAATCTGACCCCGTTCGTATTTGCAGGCGGCGGCATCAATTTCATGCGCCTCAGAAACGGATTTGCCGATTATGACGCGCCCCTGGAATGGGTGGAATTCCACAAGGAAAGCGACCTTCCCACCACAACCGAACGCCGGTGGTGCCCGCATGCCCACGGCGGAGCCGGTTTCGATATCATGCCGCGAAGAGAAGTGGGAATCTGCATCAAGTACTCGTTTCGGTTCTGGAAACCAGTAGAATACGATGCCTCAAGAGACCTTCCGCTGGATGACATCACCTACCGCGAGTTGTTCCTCACACATATGCTTCAGTTCGAGATTCTGTTTACGTTTGATCAGTAGTTCGTGTTGGATAGCGTCGTATTTGTCTAAATATCAAAGCGTTATGTGCGGACATGGCGGGGGAGCGATTAAGCGCTAAAAAATGGGGGATGATGTGGCGATAACTATAGTAGAGGGTCGCCGGAGCATAATGAAGAGGGTGTATCCGTATACGTATTTGCAGGTGGCTTTGCCTGTCACGAAACGTAAAACCTCCTGCACACCGCGGCACCAACAGCGTGAGAGAAGTATGTCCCGAGACCCTCGTGTTCCCCCGGGTTTCCGAGGCGGATTCGGACAGGGAGGTCAACATGATGTTTCAGCCAATCGACGAGAAGCGCGCGTGGGCAGCGATCACCGATGGTCGCCCCGACCGGACCACCGTGATCCAGAACGACGAGATTGTCAATCTGAAGATCGATCTCGAGACCATCGCCCTGGAGGAATTGTATGAAAAGCATTTCGAGAACTAGAAGCTGGATCATAGAAATAGTGCTTCGATCGATTGGACCGCACCCGCGGGCATAGGACGGCGATCGGCCGGCGGGTGGAAAACCCTCCGCATTCAGGCGAATGCCTGTCGAACAGCTGAAACCATGGCCGCGGCAGCAAGCCCTGTGCGGAGACGATGCGGGCCCAACCACAAAGCATGCGCGCCGGCATGCTTCAGTGAATCAAGCTCATCCTGAGAAAACCCCCCAGGCGGACCAACAAAGCATGAAACCGGCTCCCGGCCGGACAGGCTTTTGCCAATCGCAGCTATTTTTTCTCCGCCCGCATCCGCGAATATGCATGCCCCGGGAGCGCTTTTCAGCGCGGCGCCAAATCCAATCGGCACGCTCATCGCAGGCAGGTGCGGAGACAAGCACTGTTTCAGGCTGGCAATCAGTATCCGGCGAAAACGATCGGCCTGCTTTTCCCACTTGCTGCTCCACCATCGGGCCTGGCAGTGAGCGCATTCGACCGGAGTGATACTCGCAATTTCGAAAGGAACCAGGTTCTCACAAAGTTTCTCGAACGCATCCCGCTCCGGCAGTCCCGCATATACGTGGAGCGCCGGTGATTGCGGTTTCTCGATCCTGGTATCGACAATGCGGGCCGAGCATCCGGAATCGCCCAGCTCCTCAATAACGCAGGTATACACATTTCCCCGTCCATCAGTGGCAAGCACCGTATCACCCGCGGCCGCCCGCAAGACCGAGACGGCATGACGGGTCTCCTTCTTGTCGAGAACGACGGTGCCCGGGACGCGTACATCCCCGTAAAACAAGTGGTGAGTGTGATGGCGCATGTGGAGAATATAGTACGAACGCGGAAAGGGGGACGAGCAGTAGGGTCCCCGCCTTTGCATGAAGCTGCGGCCCGGCAGGCTGACCTCCGGCCTCTGACCTATATTCCCCTACATGCGTATCTATTTCATCCTGGTACGTCCGGAGCTGCCCGAGAATATCGGCGCGGCGGCACGGGCAATGAAGACCATGGGATTCAGGTTTCTGCGGCTTGTTTCTCCCTGCGATCATCGGGACAAACGCGCGCGGTGGACGGCACACGGGTCGGCCGATATTCTCTCGAAAACGCGCGTGTACAACAACCTGGGGAATGCGATTCATGATATGGATTTCGTGATCGGTACGACCAGCAAGCACAGAACCCGCAAGGCCGATTACCACCCGAGCAACGAGATACTCGATCTCGTTCGGGCCAAAGGCGATACTGCCGCCAGAACAGGGATCGTGTTCGGCCCCGAGCGTACCGGGCTCGACAACATGGAGCTTTCACTATGCGATATTGTCGCCACCGTGCCCATGGCACAACAGTATCCCTCGCTCAACCTTGCCCAGGCTGTCATGCTGTTCGCTTACGAGCTCTCGCCGCTCGCTGTCACACCGCGCCGTCACAAACGCGGGCATCGCGACCAGGCGCAATTCCGTGCGCTGAAACGAGATGTTGCCGCGCTCCTGGAAACGCTTGGTATCTCAAGTGACTCGAGCCGGCATCAGCGGATCATGGAACGGATGGCCGCGCTTGGCGGGGACGATGTCAAGCTGGTGTACGGAGCCGTAAGCAGGATGGGGCAGCGGGCAACGCGGAGTGCGGAAGGGGGATGAGGAACAGGTTTCAGGGTTCGGGAGCGGGGAGTATTTTGAGAAGAGCGAAAGGATTGCGCATGAGCACACGTATGATACTGCGGCCGGCTTTCCGGGCGTTTTTCGCGGTTCTGGTTGTCTCGCTTCCGGCGGCTGCGAAATCGCCAATCCCCGAGCCGCACGAATCAGACCTTCGAATCGCGGGCGGGCCGGTGTACATGGCATGGCCCGAGGCAGACTCATTCATGAATTGCGGCCTGGCCCTGGTGGCGCCATCGCAGAGACAGCAACGCAGAAAGCCCCTCCAGCTTGTGGTGCTTATCGACGTGTCCCGTCCCATGCAGGGCGAGCCGCTCAAATATGCCAAGAAAGCAATCAAGGCATGCGTGGAAATACTCAAGGACGGGGACGTGTTCGGGCTGGTCGCGTTTTCGACCTATGCACGGGTTGCATTCCCCATGCAGCCGCTCAACGCCGGGATCCGCCCGAGCGCGCGTGCCGCCATTGACGGACTCGGCGATGAAGACCGCCGCAGCCCGGTGGCGGGCATCCGCAAGGCCGCCGAGCAGTTCGAGCGGTTCAAGGGCCAGGAGACAATCGGCCGTCACCTGTTTTTATTCACAAACGGGAACGCGAACCACACTGTCACCGGGCCCGACAAGATACTCAAGGAAATAGCGGAATTCTCGCGGCGTTTCGATGTGCGTGTATCGACATTCGGGTTCACGTATTTCGAGCGGACCGGCGAGCCGCTCAACGAGGACCTTCTGTACGCAATTGCCGAGACGACCCGCGGCCGCTATTATTTCATCGATGACCATCAGGACATTACCGCGCGCATGACCACCGAAGCCGTCCGCGTGAGTGATGCTACCGCGCGATCGGTGACGGTGAGGATTGTGCCGCCGGGCCGCGGCTCGCGTATCACCAATGTCGACGGCGCTCTTGTCGACGGCGATCGCATTCTTATCGGCGACATGGCACCATCAGAGACACGCATTGTCGTGTTCGATATCGAAGGCCGTCCTACTCGCCAACGGGACTGCGAAGTGGTGGCAACTTATGCCGAGGCGGACCGTGTGGGGGAGCGCGAGACACGCATATATCTCGATATCCCGCTTACCGGCGGCTCCACCCGCCTGAACCCGTCGTTCGGCCCCCGGCTCATAGTGTATGACCTTCAGATGAGCCTGGTCGAGACAGCCGGCCGGATAAAAGAGAACCGTCACGAATACACCCAGGTATTCCGCGACAAGATCAAGGACCTTGAACAGGAAAACGTTATCCTCGACTCGGACTATATCCGCGATGCACTGGCCTACTACGAGAAATTCGAACGCGTGCTCGCCAATACCACGATTGAAGCCTCCATGGTGGTGAAGCATATCAAGTATCGGGTGCAGGAGCTGTTGCGGGGGAAGTAGGCAGGCAGGCAGGGTTTTGGACCGGGGACCGTGAAGTCTTTTTCGGTGATGAGGGTAACACCAGCCAATGTTGTTGTCTCAAATCCGGCTGCGTGTTATAATTTACAGACAGACAGAAGAACCTGCAAGTATCAACACATGCCCCGCAAAGACATTGCGGGGACGATCAAGGAGCACGCATGATTCGCACGAGATTGTTGCCTGTGTTGGCCGGCATCGCGCTTGTATGCATTGGCGCCGCGGCGCAGGAAAAAGCGCAGGAAGATATTGCCGCCGAGGGTGTCGGGCTGGGCTCCAACAAAGCCGAAGCGCTTATGAACGCAAAGCGTGATGCGGTCGAAAAAGGGATCGGCATGGTGCTGGTGTCGCAAACCGAAGTCGAGAATTTCATGCTCAAGCGCGACCAGGTAATCACCAAGACCCTGGGGGCGGTGAAGAGCTACGAAACGCTTTCCGAGACCACCACGCCCGATAATCTGTTTGAGATTAAGATCAAGGCGGTGCTGTCACGGGCAACCATGCACAGCGATCTTGCCGCGTTTCATATCCTTCTGGAAACGATGGACAAGCCCAAGATCATGATCATCGTCGATGAAAACAACGTGGGAAACGATCAGCCTACCAACAAGGCCGCGGAAAACGCGATAATCGGCTTTCTCAAGAGCCCGTATGATTTCGAAATCGTGGACCCTACCGTGGTCGCATCCATCCGCAGCTCCGAGCAGAAAATGGCCAAACTGAAAGGCGACGCAGCGGGCGCGGCCGCTATCGGCGCGACCTATGGCGCTGAAGTTATCATCACCGGGTCGGCGGTGAGCCGTATCGCCGAAGGCATGTCGCAGAACCTCGGCGGCATGAAATCCGGCCAGGCCGATGTGACGCTCCGTGCCATAAACTGCGCCACCGGGCGGATAATCGCCAGCGGGGACGGGCACGGGGCCAAGGTGCATATCAGCCCCAATACCGCGGGCACCAATGCGATTAAGCAGGCATCGGTGAAAGCTGTCAAATCGCTTCTGGATGCAATCATCGAAGACTGGAACAAGCAGATAAACAACGGCATCCCGCTGTCGGTGACGGTCAAGGGGATCGCAACGTTTCGCGACAAGAGCGCGGCCGTGGCAACACTGCAGCGCGTGCCCGGCGTTGCCGCGGTTCGCGAGCGCGGATGGAACGGCGACAGCAAACTCCTCGAGGCGGACATCCAGTACCGCGGGAATGTCAACGGGTTCTGCAGCAAGGTTGACGGGTACAAGCTCAAGCAGGGCGGCAGCTTCCTGGTACAGGGCGTCAAGGGAACGAGAGTGCAGTTGGTGGTGCAGGTGCGATAGCCCGCGCTGCTTCGACGGGGAGAAACACCGAATTGCTTCCGGCCCGCCTCTCTCGCCTTCCATGCCCCTGTGGCCCACTCCCCCCAACATATTTTTGGGATATGACATTGCCCCGCAGAAAGACGCAGCAGGTAATGGTCCGCAACGTGCCTGTCGGCGGTGATGCGCCTGTTGCTATCCAGTCGATGTGCAATACCGCCACCACCGATGCCAGTGCTACGCTGGCTCAGATTGAGGGCCTGGTCAAAGCCGGCTGCCATATTGTCCGTCTGGCAGTGCCCAACCGCGAAGCTGTCAAGGCATTCGCGAACATCCGCAAAAAGACCGATGTCCCGCTCGTGGCTGATATCCATTTCCAGGCAGACCTGGCTGTTGCCGCGTTCGATGCCGGCGCCGACAAAGTGCGTATCAATCCCGGGAATATCGGGGGCGAAGCCAAAGTGCGCGCAATAGTGGACGCCGCCAAAAAGGCGGGAGCACCCATACGCGTAGGTGTCAACTCAGGCTCTGTTGAAAAGGAAATCCTGAAGAAACACGGCGGGGCCACTCCCGATGCACTCGTGGAGAGCGCAGCGGCTTCTGTTGCCATGATGCAGCGGCTCGAATTCGACAACCTGGTGTTTTCCATAAAAGCCAGCGACGTTGTCACGACGATTCAGGCCTGCCGGGCATTCGCCGGGCAGTTCGATTTCCCCCAGCATATCGGGATAACCGAGAGCGGCACGGTGCGTACCGGCACTATCAGATCTTCGGTCGGCCTTGGCACGCTTCTTGCACAAGGCATTGGTGACACTATTCGCGTATCGCTTGCCGGCGACCCGCTGCAGGAAGTACGTGTATGTAAAGAGATACTGAAATCACTGGGCCTGGCCAAAGGCCCGACCGTTATCGCATGTCCCACGTGCGGGCGCACGCAAATCGACGTGGCCGGGCTGGCGGAAAAAGTGGAAGACATGGTTGCGGGCATGACCGCGGACATCAAGATCGCGGTCATGGGATGCGTGGTAAACGGACCGGGCGAAGCCAAAGAGGCGGATGTGGGCATGGCGGGCGGAAAAGGAAGCGGGGAGATATTTGTGAGGGGAGAGGTGGTCGAGAAGGTGAAGGAAGAAGACATGTTGGATAGACTAATGGCGCATGTACATGGGGCAATAACGAATGTCGAATAAGAAAAATCGAACAGCAAAGTTCTGCTTCTTGCCTTGTTGTTTCGTGTTCGATGTTCGATGTTTCTCGTTGCGAACGGAGCACATAGATGGATA
>WJMI01000423.1 GCA_014728015.1 Chitinivibrionales bacterium
AACAAACGCGGTTGCCGCCGCAGCGGTTCTTGTCGAATCCCGCGCGGAAAGCGTGTCGACTGCGAGTCCCCGGCGGCCGGCCCGCATGACCATGGATAGCGAGTCCGCGAAGAATTCATTCAGCCGCACGCGATCCGCCGATGCAGTAATCCGCACCGGAAGGCCCGAATCAGAAGACATGAATTCGCCGGACACTAGGCCCGAGATACGGTAATCTTCCGGCAGCTCGGAGCCCAGAAGTTCATCCAGCTCCACCTGGGAGAATTCCCCGGCCAGCGTCAGGCCCCCCGCGCTCGACAGCGTGTCTACCGTGAGCACGATCTTCTTGCCCTTTCTCACTACGAACGGCAGCACCGAATATTCCCGCCCGGAACTCGCTACGATGGCATCCGCCTGCAGCTCCCGGACGCCGGCAAGGTTGCAGTCGCGCACGTGCACATGGGCTCTTGTCTCGAGTTTATCTGCCGGACCGTACATCCTGATCGATGCGCTCATCCGTCCCGCGCGCAGCACCTCCTGCCCGTTGAGGAACCACGCATCGAGATCAGCGAGCGGCACGGCCGCACAGGCAAGCTCCATCGACAGATTGGCGGGTGCACCGAATCGAATCCGCCCTTTTCCCACTCCTCCGTGGATCACCCGGATCGTGTCGATAACCAGAGAGTCCGAAAAGAGCGTACCCGCGGCCACCAGGGGGAACCGTTTCCGCGCGACCGTAAGGCCCCTGTCAACAACGCGCCATGAAATCAGGGAATCCTTCACCCCCGCCGCGAGTATGAGCGCGCCGCCGACTTTGCGTCCGCGCAATTCGACAGTGCCGTCCGCGGCAAGATCCGTGGCCGTACCGGACACCGTCAGGGAGGCCCACGCGCTGTCGGCGGATTCACCCAGCCCGTATGGAAGATTCCGGATAGCGGGGAGGACGGATGCGTTTTCCAGCCTGAGCCCCGCGTGAACCGCGGGATGCTCCCGGTCCAGGCTGTCTACTCTTCCGGAGAGAGTGAAATACGCGCGGTTTGCCTTGTCGCTTCCGAAAGACAGACTCGTGCCGGTACCCTGCATGGATATGCTCGGATCCCCCAGGGCAATCCCCATACACGTCATGCTGTCTCCCCTGAAAGTACACTGCACGCGCGGCTCGCTCCCGAGCCCGCGCACGCTTCCGGAAAAAGCGATATCGCCGCGGAGAGCCGGAAAGAAATCCTGGGCCGCGCCGCTGAAACGCGCGGATACTTCATACGCCACGGGACGTTCCTCGAAATTCGCCATGCCGCCGGCGCGCAGCGCGTACTCGGCGCCTTCCACGGCCAGCGAATCCAGCACAGCCACGCGCCCCTCAAAGTGAATGCTTCCCGCGCACCGGGTGACCGCGTTGCCCCACACGCTGATGCCGCCGGCATCAAATCCGGCCTCGACCTCTCCCGTCCCGCGGCGCCGCCCCACTGTCGCCTCCAGCCACCCGCGGCCGAGCACGTTCTCGGCGACCACCGGAGGCGCTGCGGGAAAGACCTGTGACGGAACTATGTTGTCGCACCGGACGCGCACGACGCTGCTGTCCGCATACGCGAAATCCCAGATACCCCCGGCCTTCAACCGCGCGCCCCGCCAGATGCTCCGGAGAGAGTCGAGGCTGACGCGCGTATCGGCGAAATTCAGCCGCAGGTCGAAGTGTTCGATCGGCTCGCTGATCCCGGCCATTGCCGCCGTTGCATCCTCTATCGCCAGCCATCCGTGCGATTCCATCCGCTCCAGCGCGAACGCGCCGTCGAAACTGAATTCGCCGACCCCGTCAAGGACGCCGCCGGTGAAGGAGACCGACCGCCAGTTGACCGGCTGGCGAATCCGGGCGCGTCGCAGCCTGAAGGACACGCGATGCCGTCCGCCCTCGCGCGAGAGGGCGCCGGAAAGCGTGAGATTGCGCAGCATGGCGCCGAGCTTTCCCTTCAGCTCGAAGTGCATCGCGGCATGGTCCTGCCACACGGTCCCGTCCAGGCCGGTGGCGGTCAGCACGTGCGCGCCGCGCCGATCGGTAAGCTGGACAATCCCGCGCCGGATCAAGAGCCTGTCAAGGGGCAGGCCGTCCCATGCATCACCGCCCGGCGGGGCCGGCGCCGTTCCGGTATCGGATGCGGCCGCGCCGGATGCCTGGTACGCGACATCGATACGGGGCTCGACGAATATGATCTTGTTGATGCTGGCGCCGACATCACCCCGCGTGACCAGCAGCTTGAGAAAGGACAGGCCGACCTTGATGTCTTTGACATAGAGCCGGAAGGTATGCAGCGGAAGCGAGACCTCGACATTGGAAAGGTATACCGAGAAGAGCCCCAGGCGCGCGCGCTCAACATCGAACGTCCCGCCCAGTTGTTCCGATATTCGTTCTACCAGTATCCGCTCGACATTCCTGTTCTTCTCGAGAACGCGGACACCCTGATACAGCGCAAAGCCAGTGAGAAGAAGAGAAATTCCGAGAAGGATGATCCACCTACGTGGTTTCATCCGATCCCTGAACCGCGGTGAAAGTCAGCTCGTCCTCTTGGAACCCTATCTCGATGGTTTCACCGTCGTGAAACCGATCGCTCAGGAACTCTTCGGCCAGCCGGTCCTCGACCATGCGCTGCAGAGAGCGCTGGAGCGGCCGCGCGCCCAGAATGGGATCGTAGCCTTTTTCCACGATAAGGTCTTTGGCTTCGGGCGTAACCTGGAGCGTCACGGCCCGGTCGAGCAGGCGCTCCTGGATTTCGCGCAGCCGGATATCGACAATCTGCGCGATCTCCTTCTTGCCCAGCGGCTTGAACACAATCGTCTCATCGGTGCGGTTGAGAAACTCCGGGTTGAAGATGCGCTTCAGTTCGTCCATGACCTTGCTCTTCATGGCCTCGTAATCGGAAACATCGGTCGATTTTCCAAACCCCACCTTCCCGGCTTTGCGGACTTCGCGCGTGCCCGCATTGGAGGTCATGATAATGAGCGTGTTCTTGAAGTTGACATGGCGGCCATAGGCATCGGTGAGTATCCCGTCATCGAGAATCTGAAGCAGAATATTGAAAACATCGGGATGCGCCTTCTCGATCTCATCGAACAGCACCACCGAATAGGGTTTCTTCCGGACCTTCTCGCTCAACTGCCCGCCTTCCTCGTACCCGACATAGCCGGGGGGCGCGCCCACCAGACGCGAGACCGCGAATTTTTCCATGTACTCGGACATGTCGATGCGCACCAGCGCCTCCTCGGTATCGAACAGGTATTCGGCAAGGGTCTTGGCAAGCTCGGTCTTGCCCACGCCGGTGGGACCGAGGAAAATGAACGATGCAATGGGCCGCCGCGCGCTGTGAAGGCCCGCCCGGGAACGCCGGATACTGCGCGCAACCGCCGCCAGCGCCTCGTCCTGGCCGATAACCCGCTTGCGAAGCTCGTCTTCGAGATGGAGGAGCTTCTTGGACTCCTCTTCTTCCAGTCGCGAAAGCGGGATGCCCGTCATCGTCGCGATGACTTCCACGATTATGTTCTCGTCGACCAGCAGCCGGTCCTCGGTGAGGCTGCGCCGCCAGAGCGCCTTCTTCTCGAGCAGATCGCCCTTCAGCTTGTCCTGCTTGTCCCGCAGCTTGGCGGCGTGCTCGAATTCCTGGTTCTCGACCGCGCGCTCTTTCTCGCGGACCACATCGGATATCTGCTTTTCCATGTCCCGGATCTCGGGCGGGATCTCCATGCTCGAAAGACGCTTTCGCGCGCCGGCCTCGTCGATAACGTCTATGGCCTTGTCCGGCAGAAACCGGTCGGACACGTAGCGTTCGGAGAGCTTGACCGCCGCCTCGATGGCCTTGTCGTTATAGGTTACCTTGTGGTGTTCCTCGTAGTTGTGGCGAAGGCCGCGCAGAATCTGGACGGTCTCATCAACGCTGGGCGGATCGACCATGATGGTCTGGAAGCGCCGCGCGAGCGCGCCGTCTTTTTCAACATATTTACGGTACTCATCAAGCGTGGTGGCGCCGATACACTGAATCTCACCGCGGGAGAGCGCCGGCTTGAATATGTTCGATGCATCGAGACTCCCCTCAGACCCGCCCGCGCCGACGATCGTATGCAGCTCGTCGATAAAAATGATAACGTTGTCGTTCTTCTGGAGCTCGACCATCAGCGCCTTGAGACGCTCCTCGAACTGCCCGCGATACTTGGTGCCCGCGACCATCGATGCCATATCGAGGTTGATCACCCGCTTGCTCTCGAGCACCTGCGGGATGTCTTTCTCGATGATTTTCTGGGAAAGGCCCTCGACGATTGCGGTCTTGCCGATGCCGGGCTCGCCGATCAACACCGGGTTGTTCTTCTTGCGCCGCGACAGTATCTGGACCACGCGCTCGATTTCCTTCTCGCGCCCGATGACCGGGTCGAGACGCCCCTCCTTGGCCATTGATGTAAGATCGCGGCCGAAATGATCGAGAAAGGGGGTCTTGCTCTTCTCCTTGGAACCGGAAACAGTCTCTCCTCCCCGCAGGACCTTTCCGATTTCCTCTTTGACCTTGTCGTATTCGAGTCCCGCGGCGGCCAGCGCGTTGGCCGCGGCCGACTCGGTGTCTTTCATGAGCGCCAGCAGAAGGTGCTCGGTGCCGATGTATTTGTGTGACATCGATCGGGCCTCGTTGGCGGCGATTTCGAGCACCTTTTTCGCCCGGGGAGTAAACGGCAGCATCTGCCCGATAGTCATCATCCCGCCCGTGGAAGTGATCGCCTTTTCGATATTGGTGGTCAGCTCGTCCAGGTCCACGCCCATGCTGCGAAGAACCGCGACCGCGACCCCGTCACCCTCCTTGACAAGGCCCAGCAGAAGATGCTCCGTTCCCACGTAATCGTTCCCCAGGCGCACCGATTCCTCGCGCGCTATCTGCATGACTTTCTTAACCCTGTCCGTGAACATACCGTTTACCATGGCTCCCGTTCCTTCTGGTGATATCGTGTCCGGTGTGGCAGGCGGCTTCAGCGAGGCATACCCGGACACACCCCCCGTCACCGCAAGACTACGATCGAAATGAAGATTTGTTACGATGCCGACAGCATCTCTTGCACCACCTCGGCCCGATACGGTCCGCACGCACCCTTGTCGAGCCGGCGCCGCAGGTATGCCTGCAGGTGAGCCGGCATGCACCGCACCATCAGGCGATTCAGCGTGGCCACACTCACCTTTTCGAAAATACCACATTCCGCCCCCAGACGCACGGCAGAGGCAAGGTTCAGAAACTCCTCCATGGTGAGCGAGCGCGCGTACATCAGAAGGCCGTATGCGCGGCATACCTTGTCGGTCAACTCGGCCCTGGCCTCGCCCAGGAGCCTGGCGCGGGCCCCCCGCTCGCATTCGATGACCCGGGCAATCGTTTCCGCCGTCGCGGACAGAAACTGCTCTTCGGATGCCCCCATCGTAGCGTGATTGGAAAGCTGAAAAAAGCTTCCCACCACGGAAGAATTCTCACCGAAAAAGCCGCGGGTCGACAGGCCCATCTGGCTCGCGCCCTGAAGTACCGGGTCAATTGCCTTGGTGAGGATCAATCCCGGCAGATGCATGAGAAACGAGATGCGAAGACCGGTTCCCGAATTGGTCGGACAGCAGGTAAGGAACCCCTTACGGCCATCGAACGCAAAACGGAGCCTCGTGCCCAGCTCATCATCGACACCCGAGACCGCTTCCCAGCTTTTCCGGGCCTGCAGCCCCGCATCCATACACTGCAGCCGGACATGGTCCTCCTCGTTGATCATCACGCTCAGCCGCGACCCCTCCCGCACCGCGACCCCCCGATCGCCTTCGGCGGCGAGCAGATCAGGGCTTGCCACGCGATTCTCGAGAAGCAGCTCCTGGTCGAGAGGGTCGCAGGCTATGAAATTGAGCACGCGGAAACGCCGGTCCCCGCCGACCCCCTCAAGTGCCGATGCGACTTCATCAAATGCCTCCCGCCGCTGCAGCAGCGAAGACCGCGCGGGAAAGACATGGTCGGAAAGGCAGCGGGCCAGGCGTACGCGAGTGGACACGACAATGTCGTTTTCGGGCCCGGCAGCTTCCAGCCAGTGAGGAAATTCGTTTGCCTCGCGGCGGGCGATCATCACGCGCCCTCGCCCTGTCCGCCCGACCGCTCAAGGCAGTGGATCCTGTCGCGCAGGCTGGCGGCAAGCTCGAATTCCTCCGATTCGATTGCCACCTGAAGCTCGCTGCGCAGTGCGGTCACGTCGGCGGCGGGCGCATCGACCGCGGGACTTTTCCCGTAGCGCTTACCCTTGTGCAAACACGAGCCATGCACCTGCACAAGCATGTCGTCAACTTCCTGCGCGAATGCCTCATAGCAGAATTGGCATCCCAGACGGCCGGTCTGACGGAACTCGGCCTGCTTCAGGTGACACCGGGGACATTCGATATCGTTTTCCGCCGGCCCGGACCCGCCGGTCAGGTTCGCGTCGGGCGCCAGCGACACGCTGATTCCCTTTTCCCCCGCGCAGACCTCGCACAAATGCGATACGACGGTCTGATCGTGCGAGATCTGCGTCAGATGGACATTGGCCGGCCGCGCGCCGCATACATCGCACATCTTCTCGTTCATGATTGCCCCCTCTTCGTACCGGAAGCGCTCTCAGTCGGCGTCCTGACCCGTGTTCGAGGTGATGCCGTCCCGGATATAGATATTTCTTTTCAAGCCGGCGGACAGATGCTCGTTGTGTGTCGCGACAAGAAAGGTCTGTTTGAGTTCCTCGTTTGTCTTGTGGAACAGCTCCAGGAGCTGGCGGCTGTTTCCGCTGTCGAGGTTGCCGGTCGGCTCATCGGCCAGCACGAGCGCGGGCTCGTTGAACAGCGCGCGCGCCAGCGCGACCCGCTGCCGCTCTCCGCCCGATAGCTCGCTGGGAAAGTGGTGCGCCTGCCGTTCGAGACCCATGGCCCCCAGAAGCCACCGTGCCCGGTCAACGCACTCTTTTCTTTTGCGCCCCAGAATCATCCCGGGTATCAGCACGTTTTCGACCGCGGTGAAATCAGGGAGCAGGTGGTGGAACTGGAACACGAAACCGATATACTCCCTACGGAACCCGGCGAGCCGGCGGGGCGACATGCCCGTGATGTCTTTCCCGTCGACTTCGACCTTTCCCGACGTGCAGCTGTCGAGCCCGCCCAGAATCTGCAAAAGCGTGGTCTTGCCCGCGCCGGACACCCCGACCAGCGCGACCATATCGCCCTTGTCAATGGAAAACGATGCGCCTTTCAGCACCTCGAGGGTGCCGGCATCATCGGTAAAGCTTTTTTTCAGTTGTTCGACTCGAACCATGGGATTCCAGCGCGAAACGGGCGCCAGCCTACTCGTATCGAATCGACTCCGCCGGTAGAAGCCGCGATGCCTGCCAGGCCGGATAACTCGTCGCAACGAAACAGAGTACGTTTGCTGAAAGATACACGGCGATCACATCAAGCGGCCTGATAAGCACGGGAAGCTTGTTGATAAAATAGATGTCACCTGGTAATCCGATCAACTGGTAGCGATGCTGCAGATAGCACAGAAAGAGGCCCGCCAGCGCGCCGCAGGTCGAGCCGAGAAACCCGATGACCGTGCCGTTGAGTATAAAGATTTTCATGATCGATCCCGCGGTCGCGCCCATGCCCATCAGTATGCCGATTTCCCGGCGCTTCTCGAGAATCATCATTATCAGCGAGGAGAAAATGCTGAAGGCCGCGACCACGATTATCAGCGAAATGACTATGAATATCACCAGCTTCTCGAGCTTCATCCACTGGAACAGCGACCGGTTCTGCGACTTCCAGTCGGATGCGCGATAGGGATAGCCGCCGATGTGCTCCTTCACGCTCTGCGTGATCCGGTCCGCGGCGAACAGGTCGGTCGTCCGGACATTGATGCCTTCCACGCCCCGTACGTTGAACAGCTCCCGTGCCGCGTCCAACGAGGTATACACAAGGTTGAGGTCGTACTCATACATGCCGGTCTCGAAAATGCCGCACACGACATACCGGGCCATCTTCGGCACCGGATCCAGCGCGCCTTCGACCGGCGCCAGACCGATAAGCACGACTTCGGAACCCTCCCTGACACCCATCTTGTCGGCAAGCCCTATCCCGATAAGGATGCCCGGCAACATGCGCCCCCGAACCGATTCCATCGAGTCGACCCGAAACCGGCCGTATTTCACCGCCTTGTCGAGATCCGTGACTGTCGACTCCAATTCGGCATCGATCCCCATGACCATGACCCCTTCCTGGACCTGATCGTGCTCGATGCCGGCTTTGCCCGAAATGTAGGGCGCCGCCCCGACAACGTGGGGATGCGCGAGGATCTCTTTGCGAAGAGAATCGTAACCGGTGATGGGCCGGCTGTGATATTTCAGGATTTTGCCGTGGGCAAGCGTTCCCACTATCCTGTCCCGGACTTCCTTCTCAAATCCATTGGCAATCGAGAGGGCGATAACCAGCACCAGCGTGCCGAGGAATACGCCCCCTGCCGATATGTACGTGATCAGCGAAATGAACCCGATCTTACGCTTCCCGCGCAGGTAGCGAAATGCGATAAACCATTCCATAGACACAATCCCGGATTGCCAACAGACGGCCGCGGATTACGAACCGCCGTGGACCCGGCTGCGCGGCCGCATGCCGCAATCAGCCCATTTCTTCTACTCCGGCCTTAGCAACGGAAACAACACAACATCTCGCAGGGTTTGCGCATTGGTCAGAAGCGCGACCACGCGGTCTATCCCCATACCCCATCCCGAAATGGGCGGCATGCCGTATTCCATGCATTTGAGAAAATCGTAATCGACCTCCATGGCATCTTCATCGCCGTGCGCCCGCGCCGCCGCCTGCTCTTTGAAACGCTGCGCCTGATCCACGGGATCGACCAGCTCGGAATAGGCGTTGAGCATCTCCCACCCGTTAATAACCAGCTGAAATCGGTCTACCACCGAAGGGTCGTTGTCGTTTTTGCGGGCAAGCGGCGACATGTCGATCGGATGATGCATGACAAATACCGGATCGATCATCTTTGGGCGGGACACTTTCTTATACAGCAGATCGATCAGGGTCGCCCGGCCCGCCTTGTCCACGTCGACATCATCCTCGAATGAAATGCCCTGCCGATTGATCTCGGCCAGCAGGGCCTCGCGCGTGTCAAACTGATCGACATCGATACGGCAATCCCGCGCAATCGCCTCGCGCAATGATATCCGCGGCCATGCGCCCTCAAACGATATCGTCGTTCCCGCGTATGCAAGCTCCAGGCCCCCATTCACTGTGTGCAGCAGATGCTTGAAGAGTTTCTCGGTAAAATTCATGTTGTCTTCGTAGTTCCAGTAGGCGCAGTAGTATTCG
>WJMI01000424.1 GCA_014728015.1 Chitinivibrionales bacterium
ATATGATAGGTACGCACCTATGCTGCCGGAACTCAAGATACTCGCCGCAAGAATATTACCAGGTAGGATTGTTTACAGAAGACACTAGCGCTGAAGCTGCCGCGAAGCGGCTTTGTTCAACGTTCCCGCCTATGCGGAAGTGCCCGGCCTATGAAACGCGCTGAGTGCCTACGACTGAAAGGAGTCGGACACGAAGCGCATCCCCTTGTCCCAGCCGGGCATTTGCCCGAAGGGCCGAGTCATCGAGCCGCATGGGCGTGTTGTGCGAGAGTTAGCACGGCGTTCCGTAGTTTTTACTCGTTAAGAGCAGACATTTGAGCCGTCTTCTTTTACACCAAGCCATAGGAATAAAAGCGAGACCTATGCCGCTCCCACAACTGCCACAGCCTTCTGATTCTTCCGCATCATCTTGTGATGATGTTCCAACCGTATCACAATTCAATGGACTAATAACTGTATTATTCTTCACCAATGCAGCGCATAAGCAGCGGCTTGATCCTGCCGGCCATAAAGTGTCTGAATTGTAATTCTGACTGTATGCATCACCACCAGCGGAACGAAGCGAGTCTAGTTCGAGAATCATGCGAGCGCTACTAAGCGAAGGTGGAGAATCCGTTGGGACGCCAGTCCACAGAGCAAGGTTAAGTGGGGAATGGCCGCAAAAAGTTAAGCCAGCAACCATATCGATTCCTATTGAATCAATGTCGGTCATAAGAAGATTGGAGAGTGCCAACACAACCGTGCCAGCGTTTGTATGTGACAATTCAACGCCAACGGGATTTATCGAAATCCAATGATTCCCCCAGCATTCTGTGAGATCGCCAGAAGCAATACATGAATTGTAGTTTACGACGAGCAAATTAGAAGTGTCTCGTATGATTTGGCCATTACTGTGAAATAACAGTTCAAGAACTGCCCTGTAGAGGCCGGGAGATGCGGGTGCACCACCATCTGTAACACCGTTCCAGTAGAACACGAACTGACGGATTTCCCCGGGTACAGCTGTCGCAGACCATTCTGCAGGAACAAGATCCTGGGCATTGTTTCTTTCGTAGACTTTCTCCTGACGCGCATCGAAAATGGTTAAGCTTCCTGTCACACGCAGGCTAGTAGTACTCGGAATGACGATGTTCGTAACGAAAATCGCGCCCCCTTCGTCTCGCGCCCATGTAAACGCCATGGGAGGGCTTACGTATGTGAGGGCATCGTGTGTGTGCGGATACGATCCAGATAGTGTGTCAGCATTCAAAATAGGAAAGAATGGTGTCGGCCCGACGGTGGGAGCCCCTGAGATTTGCCCAGATACGCGGACTCGCACTTTTTGGTTGCTACTGTTCGGTATGTTGCCTGTGACATCTTTAATATGTGAATTGCTGTTGGCTAGAATTGAAAGCAGGTGGATACCTGTGAGGTCATTCCCATTAGTCATGTAAAAGGTCACCATTTTCGAGGTCATTTCCGTAAAACCTTGTATACCCCTAAGAAGTCCATCAACAAGCACATATCCCTGGTCCGATACTGCCCAGGCAACAAAAACGCTCTCAATTGGCGTGGAAAACGAGATAGGCTGGCCACCGTTGCCTAATACGTCTTCGGAGAATTTCACCGCAATTCTATCCCTTGTCCTGTCCTCTGTGCTCGTTGTTACCCGGTCAACGCTCCAAATTACTGGGCCTGCGCCGTCTGTGGCAGTGAATTCATCCACGTTTTCCAAGCCTGAAACTCCAGCTATTGATATTTTCAGCAACCACGACGTCTGAGGAATTGTGTCATACTGCTCAGACAAGTATGCAATGAAAACCGTGTCAGGCTGGCTGTGTACCGATATCAAACTATCGATGGAAAACGATGTGTCTAAAAGTGAATCAAAGGTTACCATAAAAGAAGGCAAGGCTGTTGTCGGCAGAGAAACAAAATCGTCAAACCTAAGCTCAACTGCGTCAAGATAACCATTCCCGTTGAGGTCTCGCGTGAGTGCAGAAATCAGTCTCGCTCCAGTCTGCGCGTAAAGCGTGGTAGTCGTTAAAGCTGCAATTATCATAAAGAAGACTGCAATATGGCGACAAAATCGACCCAATTTCATAAAACCGTCCTCCATTTTAACCGTAAGCACGCCGTGATAATTTTGCACAACGTAGGCCGCATGGCGAAGTGCCCTGCGCCGGCTCACGCACACCAACCAGCATACCGGAGGACCATCTCGACCGCCGCGAAGCGGCGGTATTTCTTTACTGAAGCCTTTCCCCGGTCCCCAGTTGCCCTCCGGCTCTTCAGTCAAATTAATTGACGGAATGACGGAATAACACATCATTCTGTAGATGAATTTGTAGCGCAACTGGGTGCTGACGGAAGGCAAGTACACCCGAAGAAAGCAGCATCAGTCCTATGCAAGGCATGTTTAGCATTTGTTCCGTAACGCCCGAAGGTGTGCTGGGTGGTGTGAGCGTGAGCCGCAAAGCGCAGGGCATTTTGCTGAGGACGGCAATTTATGCCGCCCGAAACGCCATGCGGCGGTTGTGGGCCCCGCCAGGGCAAGCTGCGTCCTCGCGGCGAAGAGTAGACAAGGCGACTCAGGTGTTCAGTGCAGGTCGGGGAGTACATCAGTAGATGCGCAAGCCGAATAGAGAATACAAACACATAGAACTGAATACAAACCCAAACAATAGACTACATTGTATTCGTACGAGAAACAGGGATACGTGCGCTCATCAGAATCCAAACAAAGTCCATGAGTTCGCGGCAGGCAGGAAAAAAGGCTACGAGTCCACGCCCTCCTTAATGTGCCCGCGTGGCAGGAGGCCCACCTGTGAAGGGGTACTCGAAAACGCCGTGCCCGATATCAGCTTGATATAAAAGACCCGGCGCGGCGGTTGAGAGTAGGGGAAAGCTTTCCCCTCCCATATTTTCCTGCGTGGCCTCATCCGTAACCGACCCTACCTGCATTGACAATAAGAACAACGGAGCCTTGGCTATTGCCCACAACGTGCCGCTACATGCAGAAGTGGTGGCGGGTTCATCCCGCCAAGCGAAGCAGGCTGGACACGAAAGGACACAAACCTTGCTTGCTGGTTTGCGCCTTGAGTGCCGCCTGCGGAACGCCCATTTGGGTCGAGGCGAAGCCGAGCCTGCATGTAGCTGTTGTGCGTCTGTAGGCTCGGTCCCTCCCTCTTCTTCTTGGCGGGCGGTCTTTTCCAGTTTTGATTCTTTTGTCTTCAGTCAATTCGTTGGCCACCTACCTCAACAAACATGTTGTCATTATTCAGCGCAATAGCGAATAGAACGACAGTTCCAATGACACCGCAAACGATTCCGGTGATAATCAACGGCTTTGTGGTCGTCTTCCATTTGTGGTCGCGAGCGATTTGTTCTACACTGTCTCTCTGTGCAGTTTCGAGACTGTCATTGAATGCGTCGCATTGGGCTCTTTTTTCCCGAACATAAAACAATTCTGTTTGGGACATCGTTTCTTCGTCCTTATTCTGCAATTCGACGAATAGGCTGTCGTCGCAAGGAGATGCCAGCAAGGAAAAAGCAAAACATCCGATCACTAAGAGAGAAATGATTTTCACAAGGTATGCCTTTCTAAAAACATGATGAGGGGACATTGTATGTGTACTTCTTATCGCCATTTGATTCGGAGAATTCCCAATCGTCTTTGCTTGACCAACTACAATGAGACTTTGTACTGCCCAGATACACGTTGAACGTCTTGAACACTTCGGTCATTTCAAATTTATCGGTTGTCCCCAGTGAACGAAGAAAGAAATTCTCACCAGCTTTGACTGTGAACTCTCGATATTCATCTCTGGGACCATCGGAATAGTGGACTACCGCTGTTGATTTCAAAACGATAGAACTGCTGCATTTGTTCTTTATGTAGAACTGGGTAGTTTCAGTTTGAGTGGGAAAGCAACCAGCCAACAGAACGAATGACAGGAAGAGTGTCAGGTTGCCTATCTGGCCATTTTTAGCAATTTTAATCATAAAGCAATCCTCCTTCTGCGTTTTCTCTTCCGCCCGCCCGCCTTTTTGTATTGGAGGGACCGAGCCTATTGCGCACAACTACCTCTGGGCAGAACATGAAATTGAAAATGGCTCAAAATCAAGGGTTCTGCCCAGGGCAGCCATTCTCGTTTGGACGGAAGAAAAGTGCTGCCTATATTACAAAGGTGGACGTTATCAGAACTTCATCCCCTCCAAGGGACTTTCTATTCCGCCTATGTTCTTTGTGCTTACGTGCGTGTAAATTTCCGTGGTCTTCGAGCTCGAATGCCCCAAAAGCTCCTGGATTATCCGCAAATCAACTCCCTTCTCAAGCAAGTGCGTGGCAAACGAATGACGAAGCGCGTGCAAGCCGCCTCGCTTCCGTATGTCCGCCTTTCTGCACGCCCCATCATACACCTTCTCCGCACTTCGCGTGCTTATATGGCCCTTGTCACCCTGCCCCGCGAATACATATCGGTTGTCCCTGCTCACGCCCAGATGTGCATGAAGCGCCTCGCGCATCCTCCCGCCCAGCATCACCGAACGATCTTTCCCTCCCTTGCCGCCCCGTACCCAGATCACTCCGCGCTCCCAGTCAATATCATGCGCCCGAAGACTCACCAGCTCGCTCACACGCAACCCGCACCCGTAGGCCAGCATGAGCATACAACGATGCTTCCCGTTCGACAAAACCCCCAGAATTCGCTCGACCTCCGACCGGGAATACACCGGAGGAAGCCTGCGCGGCTGCTTCATGCGCGGCACCTTGTCAACCTTGACCGCCTTGCCCAGTACAACCTCGAAATAGAAATCCAGCGCCGCCGCAATCCCGTTCACCGTGGCCGCCGTGTATCCCCGCACATCAAAAAGATACCGCAGATAACGGGCCGCCATGTCACGGCCGATCGTCAAAGGCTCCATAACCTTCTCGTGCTCCAGAAAAGCACGCACCGATGTCCAGTACGAACGCTGCGTCTTGCGCGAGTAATTGCGCTGCCTGAGCTCCGCCCGAAGACGCATAAGCGATGCATCCCGCGGCGTCGTTCGCATCCTGTCGCCGAATGCCTCCCGAAGGTTCCCGCGTACCGCCTCAGTGTCCCGCACCAGCCACATGCCAGCCGATCCGTCCCACCGCGCTCCGTCAATCCCGCGAATCCGCCCGGCATCCGCCGCATCAGCAGAAATACCCAGCATCTCCCGGCCCGAAACCGATACCACTACCTCACCCGAAACCATCATACCCCTCTCTCATCTCAAACACATTGCTTCACATACACAAACAACCGCCATCCATCAAGATACATCATCCATTACCATCAGCCAAGAACTCGGGCCGGCCGCACAGAGGAATGCAAACACTGACTGTCCGGCCGAAGTCACCGTCGCACCAGTCACATCGACCATTCGAGAAACCCCCACCGAATATTCCCGGATCGACACCATGAAATGCCGCGCGAATGCGCCGTGCACTGCGATCACATGCCTGCCGTTTCGAAATCAAAAGCAGGCGGACCTGTTTTCGCCCTGTCATCGGAATTCTACCAAAGCCCATGTGTTCGCGGCAGGCAGGAAAAAACGCTGCGAGTCCACGCCCTTCGTAATGTGCCCGCGCGACATGCCAACAACCGTCGAGAAAGTTGCGGGATGTTGAAGAGCCTTCCGAGAACTCATCAGTGCTTTCATGTACCTATGCATAGTTCGGGTTAACGCCCCCCGCAACACCCCGCACGAATTCGCGCACCTGACTCGCCAGGCGATCACTCACCACACGCGTCGAACTCATCGCGCCCTTCGACACATGCACCGCCCACCGAAGCTCTCCCATGTGGGCCCGCCCGACCCGCTTCGCCAGTACCTCCCGAAATAACCAATCCGTCACATTGGCCCCGCCGTGCGAATCAAAAAACAGCTCGCCCATGGTCGTGCGGTACAAGGCCAGAACACTCGAAAGACCATGCCCCGAATCCGGGCAGTCCCAGTTCGGTAGCACGTACAAATGGGTGATATATCGCTCGCTCAGAAGCTCCTCTATGTTCAGCGAATCAGCCTCCTCCGCGGGAAAAAACGCATCGAGCGCCTCGATAAGCGCTATCGCCTGACGCGCCCCCAGCGGGGTCTGCCCGTGTATGCGCACCTGCTGGCGATTGTGATAAAGCCGGTTCAAACTGCACCACGCGCATGCCACCGCCGGATTCGGCACCCGCCGCGACAAATGATGCCGCGGACGGCCGCCGGCCCGCGCGCGAAGCTCCACCACCCAGCCCAAATGCGCCCGCCGATCACGATGCTCCCGCACCTCGATAACAGCAATGTCCCTTGCGCCCAGAAGCGAATGCTCGAACGGAACCTTCCCGTCCTCCTGCTTGAAAAAACTGACCAGCTTCTTGCCCACAACCGTCAGGTCCCGGTCCGAAATCCGCACGCCCGACCGCTGCGTCCGCTTCCGTATGCGCTTGTACGCGTCAAGAAGAAACGCGATGATAAGCTTGCGAAGACCCTCGTGCTGGTGCGGCTCCCACTTCTGAAAATCAGCCAGCCCGGCAAGCTCTT
This sequence comes from Chitinivibrionales bacterium, assembly GCA_014728015.1. GTDB lineage: Bacteria > Fibrobacterota > Chitinivibrionia > Chitinivibrionales > WJMI01 > WJMI01. The sequence goes on from WJMI01000424.1 coordinate 6,535, forward strand.
CCAAACACCATCCCCACGATTCCCCAAGCTGACGGAACGCCGCAAATCGTTCGTCATCGGCAACCAGCGCCGGACCGGATGCCAGAAGGCTGCGCATGAGAAAACATTGCTCCACAAGACGCTTCTCGGCAGCAAGCCCCTGCGCATCGTAAAACGCCCGCAGCCGCTCTATCAGAAACACGTAGGGATCGAGGCCCCCGCCCTCAGCCGAAAGCACCATGTCCTTGTATTCTTCGCACAAAGGCACGGCCGCATCACCGCCCAATGCGTATCTGTCCAGAAGCGCCATTTTCAATACCGACTTGAACGGGCGGTGAAGGCCCTTGAGAAGCTGCCACAGGGCCGCGCCGAAATACTCACTCTGCTCTATCCGGTGGATCGTGCCCAGATCCACATACCCGTCGTTGGGGAAATCCGACACGTGCTCGAGCTTCACGATATAGTCACGGTAATACGTGTCATTCGTGCCCACCGGCATGAGCCAGTAAAAAGGAACGCGGCCAACCACGAACAATCCGGTCCGGTAGAACTCGTCCTTGAGAAGCTTGCCCAGGGTCGACCCGCACGATTCATGGCTCACTTCTCCGTAATCCTCACGCCGGATCCGGTCGAGGTCCGCAATAAAAAAATGCGCTTCCAGGGATGCCGTCCGCGCCGCCCACCGCTCCAGCTCGCGAAACTTCTCCTTCAGAAGATCGATGTCAGCCGGATCGTGCCGCGATGCCTCGATGCCTATCCAGAAATCCATGTCGCTCTCTTCGGTGAACGCAATGCTGCCCGCCGAGCCCATCAGCGCGACAAATACGATAGGCAGCGAGCGCTTGGCCTGACGTTCCATCGCACACCAGGGGAAATGACGCTTCACCAGCGCGCGAATATGCTGGCTGTACGAAAAACACGAGACGCCCGAGGGGGGAGTGGCGCCCAGCTCGTTGCCCGGAAGGTCGGCACGGTCCTCGTGAAGTAGAAACGGGATCAGGTCGAAAACATCGCGCTTCTTCTCGGGAAGGTATCTCCTGAGATAGTCGATACGCGCCCGGTTGTACCGGTCGAATATCCCGCGGTTCCGGTAAAACTCCTCGGCCCAGTTGTCCCTGCGCACAAACTCTCCTTGTGAACTCTCATTATATCACAATTCACAAGTGTAACACAAGTCGCCCATGATAGATATTTACCCTCCATGCCAAAGCGTATTCATACAAAGGACATTGCCGCAAAGCTTTACGCCACGCTCGCTTCCGCAATCGAAAACCGCGTGTTTCCCGGCGCCGTGGCCGGCATAGTATCGCGGTCCGGGAACCGCACTATCGTGCCGGCAGGGCATCATACCTACAATACGTCGTCAACAGCGGTTACCGAACAGTCCATTTTCGATGTTGCATCCATCACCAAATCCATACCCACGGCCACGCTCGCCCTTATGGCCGTCGAGTCAGGCAAGATATCACTTCATACGCGGCTCACCGAATGGGTGCCCGAGTACGAAGTTACCGGGGGAAACAGCGTGACCGTGCGCCACCTGCTCACCCAGACCGTTGACCACGGCTACTCCCTCGCATCGTGCAAAGGCATGACACCACAAGACCTGCTGCACCTGATTTTCACCCGCGATTACCGATTACCGGCGGGAGAGCGGTTCTGCTACACCAATACCACGAGCATACTCCTGGGCATGCTGGTCGAACGCGTGTTGGGCGCGCCGCTCGATGTCCTCGCCCGGGACATGCTGTTCGCCCCGCTGGGCATGGAACGAACCACGTTCTCACCGCAAACGCTTCCGCAAAACGAAATCCTTCCCACCGAACACTGCGACTGGCGGGGAAGGGTGGTGCAGGCCGAAGTCCACGATGAAAGCGCGTTTGTCCTGCGCAAAATCATGGTCCCCGGTTCGGCCGGCTTGTTTTCCACGGCGCCGGATTTGCTCAACTTTTTGGAGATGCTTCTCAACGGCGGCAGGTGGAAAAACATGCGCGTGTTTCCGGCGGCCCTCCTCGAGCTCATGTACCACAACCAGTTGGAGCGAATAGGACGCTGGGCGGGCCTGGGGTGGGAGCTCAACCAGCTTCGGTTCATGGGACTTCACTGCTCGGCACAAACCATCGGCAAGACAGGATTCACCGGCTGTGTCGTGCTGTGTGATTTCGAAAAGGGCCGCGCCCTGGCATTTCTGTCCAACCACACGTTTCCCAAACGGCGCGGCAGCCGGGATGCGATAAACGCGGTCAGGCGGGACATCGCGGATATCGTATTCGAAGGATGAGCCGCCGCCCGCGGTCCGGGGCGCCGCGCGGGAATACAGCGGCCATGCATTATTTTTCTGCGGAATTTTCCGCACGCCGGCGAAAGGAACGCAGCGCATGAAATCGTTCGAGAAAAAGGTCCTGTGCATTGGCGCGGGCTACGTGGGCGGGCCGACCATGGCCATGATCGCCGCAAAGTGCCCTCAGTACGAAGTCACGGTCGTGGATATCGATGAGAGACGTATCGCCGCATGGCAAAGCGACACGCTCCCCATCTACGAGCCGGGACTGCTTGACGTTGTCAAGATTGCCCGCGGGAGGAACCTGTTTTTCTCCACCGATATCGACGAAGGCATCAGGCACGCCGACATCATATTCGTGTCGGTCAACACGCCCACCAAGACGTTCGGCGACGGCGCCGGACGGGCCGCCGACCTGCAGTACTGGGAAAAAACCGCCCGGAATATCGTCGCGGCCGCCGAGAGCGACAAAATCATTGTCGAAAAAAGCACCCTGCCGGTGCGCACCGCAAAGGCCATGGGGCGGATCCTCAATGCGAATGACAAGGGAATCCGGTTCGAAGTCGTGTCCAATCCCGAGTTTCTGGCCGAAGGCACCGCGGTTGCCGACCTCGAGAACCCCGACCGCGTGCTCATCGGATCACGAGAAACCGAGCCGGGGCTTGCGGCCCGAAAAGAAATCGTCGATATCTATGCCAACTGGGTTCCCGCCGCCAGGATTATCACCAGCAATGTGTGGAGCGCGGAGCTCTCCAAGCTCGTGGCCAACGCCTTTCTCGCCCAGCGGATTTCGTCAATCAACAGCATTTCCGCCCTGTGCGAAAAGACAAAGGCCAATGTCGCCGAAGTCGCCCATGCTATCGGCATGGACTCCCGCATCGGCCCGAAATTCCTGAACGCGAGCGTGGGGTTCGGCGGCTCGTGCTTCAAAAAAGACATTCTCAATCTCGTGTATATCTGCGAGAACTACGGGCTGTACGAAGTCGCACAGTACTGGGAGAACGTGGTGCGGATCAACGAGTACCAGGAACAGCGGTTCGTGCGCACCATGGTGCGGGTCATGTTCAATACGGTCGCCGACAAGCGCATCGCCCTGTTCGGGTTCGCGTTCAAAAAGGACACCGGCGATACGCGCGAATCGCCCGCTATCCACGTGGCGAAACACCTGCTTGCCGAACGAGCGCGGGTGGTCGTTACCGACCCCCAGGCCCTTGACAACGCCAAGAAAGACCTCGCCGGCGCCGGCGGGAACGTCGAGTACCACGAAGATCCCTACGAGGCCGCCCGCGGCGCGCACGCGATCGCCGTGTGTACCGAGTGGCAGCAGTACGTGCACCTCGACTACCGGCGCATCTTCGATTCCATGGAAAAACCCGCGTTCATTTTCGACGGCCGCAATATCCTGAACCACAAAGAACTCTACGAAACCGGGTTCAGCGTGTTCCCCATCGGCCGGACCGCATTGAAACATTTCTGATATGCACGTGCCTTCTGCGTTGCGGCAACAAGAATACAGGATGAATCCGGAAAAGATCTGGGAAATATTTGATGGCATCTGCGCTATCCCGAGGTGCTCGGGCAGCGAAACAGCCGTGGCCGCGTATATACTCGACTACGCGCGGCAAAACGGGTGCGCGGCGAGAAAAGATGCCCGCGGCAACGTCTGTGTTGATGTCCCGGCGTCCGGCGGATGCGAAAACACGCCGCCCCTTGTCATACAAACGCATCTCGACATGGTATGCGAGAAAAACGCCGGCGTGCAACATGACTTTGCCGCGGATCCCGTCAAAACCGAAACGCATGGCCGGTGGCTTTGCGCCCGGGGGACCACGCTCGGCGCCGACAACGGCATCGGCGTGGCCTGCGCCCTGGCATGCATCGATGCGCCCCACATGCCCCGCCCGCCGCTCGAGCTCCTGTTTACCGTCGAAGAAGAAACCGGGTTGCGCGGGGCGGCATGCAGCGAGCCGGGTTTCATCACGGGGAAACGATTGCTCAACCTTGACAGTGAAGAGCTGGGGGCGGTGTACGTGGGGTGTGCCGGCGGAAGCTGCACCCGGGTGACTTTCGCGCCGGAATGGATCCGGCCGCCGGAAGCGGGCGAAACACTCGACCTCGCCGTGAGCGGGCTGAACGGCGGCCACTCGGGTATCGATATCCACCGGAAACGGGGCAACGCGATCGTGATACTCGCGCAGGTCCTCGATGCGCTTGCCGGCGCGGTATCGTTTTCCGTCGCGGATATCTCCGGCGGAAACAAGCTCAATGCAATTCCGCGCGAGGCCCGGGCGCGGATCGTGGCTGGGCCACGCGAGCATGACCGCATCGAGCGCATCGCGGCTGCCTGCGCCGCGGACGTGCGGGCAAGGTTGCCGGATGGCAACAACGGCATGGTACTCTCGGTCAACCCCGTCGGCGGCGCGACACCCCGCGTCCTGGACCGGAATTCCCGGGAACGGCTGATCAGGCTGCTGCGTGATATCCCCCATGGCGTGCTTGCCGTGAGCCGGGACATTCCCGGCCTGGTTACAACCTCCAATAATCTTGCCACCGCCGGTATCGAGGGAGAGCGGCTGGTCGTCGGGACCATGGCCAGAAGCTCGTCCCTGGATGACATGCGTAGCGTGGAAACGGCAATCGCGGAGGTCGCGGGAAAGTGCGGGGCCGCCGCGGAAACCGGCGAGCGCTATCCGGGATGGGAGCCGGATCTCGGGTCTCCGTTGCTGCGCCTGGTCATGGATGCATACGAACACGTGCAGGGCGTCCGTCCCGAGGCAAAGGCGATTCACGCCGGCCTGGAATGCGGAATACTGGGGGAGAGGCTGCCCGGCCTTGACATGGCATCAATCGGCCCTACCATCGAGGGCGCGCATTCTCCCGGTGAGCGCGTGGACATCGAGTCGGTTGCGGTATTCTGGGACGTGCTGAGGGCGGTGCTTGAACGTAGCGCTGCGCGCGCGTGATCGTTTTCATTTCGTTTCGTTTTCCCGTACTGATATTGAACGCCGCTTCGCGGCGATATTGTAGCGGGGCTTCTATGGAAAGCCCGGCCTGTCGGCCGGGCGACGAATCGTTCTGGGGTGGGCGCCACCCCAGGCCCCCGGTTACTTCTCTGTCGCGCGACAGAGAAGTAACCAGGAGAACGCGCCCGCAGCTCCGCCAGTCCGCCTGCGTGCGGGGAGGCACGTAAACTCGTCGCGGCATGCCGCTCCTCAAACAGACATGCCTCCTTCTCCGCCCTCAGGCGGTGGCTCCCGAGAAAGAAGGTAGCTTTTTTCTTCTCCCCGCGGGTAGAGGTGATTAACATAGGATCTGATGGGACCCCCGGATGCCATTCAGACTGTCGGCGTATATGCACTACTTGCCCGCTGCCGCGGGAGAACCATGCTGAGCGCGAGCTATGGTGTTCGATTACCGGTATTTTCGCACGCCAGGCACGATTTCTGCGGGGCATGGATGCTGCTAACTAACTGATTTGCCACCGTCCCCTCTTTGAGTCACCTCTTTCGTGTTTTCTGCGGGAAAACGCTTTGTCCGCCCACGCCCGGTGGACCCTTCTGATTTCTGGTATACTAGTGCCAGAGGTCAAGAATGGAACAAAAGCCATCGTGTTGTCAGTATTCTGTAGGTATGCTCAGGGTTGTCGGGGCTCTGGCCGTGGGACTTGCCATGGTCTCCTGCGAACCGGCCCCGCAGGATCCTTCTCTGTTGTCAGCCGACAGCGATGTCATCCTGCTTGCTCAGAAGGTCGCCTACCCGTCAGTGCCTTTTGCAGACACCCTGCGCGGTGTGCCTCCCTCTGAAGTGGTCGAGAGAGAGGTCATCGAGGTCCCGGAAGGCATGACTCTGGCCGACTCGATCGTTACATGGGTGCCCGATGAAAGTGACATCGGGGACATAACATACATATACGAATGCCGCTACGAAGACGGTCTCCAGACCCGTTTCAGGCGGCCGGTACGGATCCAGAGGACCGGTCCGGCAACGTGCCCCGCATACTGCAAGAAGAGTCCTGTGTGGCAGGCAGACAAGAAAGCTCTCGCACCGGGCTACTTTGTGTTCACGAGAATCGACATGCCGGGGCTGTTCGTTTCGACGTTTCCCAACACCTGCCCCTGCGTACGCATCCCGTCCACGTCGAGCCACAGGCCGAACCTGCCCGCGATCTCCGACTGTGGAGAGTGGATCGTGTATGTCGACAACAGTACCCGGAAGCCGTACGTGGTCAGACTCGACGGAACAGTACAGTTTGAGGTCCCGACCACGGCATGCGACGCGAACCTGCCCACCGTGGCGGGGTTTGTGCGCCGGTCGCCGCGCCAGTGCGAGATCTTCTACATGGCCTCCCGGCGCACCTTGCGCGCCGTTGCATGCACGTTTGAAGAAGATTCGGTCCTGTTCGGCACAGACCGTCTTCTTGCCGATATCGGCGACAACTACCTGTTCAACCCCGATCCCATGATCGGCATTGCCGTGGTTCGCGAAGAGGTGTTCGCGGAGATCAGTCCTTCCATCGATGGATCCGCGCGCGCACGCACAGGGTTTCTCACCATTCCCGACGATGGCACCGGTGTTGCCGGACCGGAGCACATCTACCGGTGGATCGCGGACTCAACCCGCATCTACGACGGATGCGGTCACACGCTGTCGCACGACGGGGTGTTCGCAGCCGCAAACACCGGGTACATGGGCGAGGCGCAATGCATTCCCGCCTATCACAAGGGTTTCTTCGTGTCCCCGTTCTTCCACTACGACGACGAGCCGGTCGATCTTGCACACGATTTCCTTGCTTCCCATGCGACGAGCATCAATTTCTGTCCCAAACAGTACCAGAACACGGTGAGAAAAGAGGCCGATTTCTGGGGATGGTACTTCACCAACAACAACGCGTACATTGTCGGCCGCCAGCTGGGGGAGATGAACGGGCGCGGCGTGTGGATGGTGGACTGGCAGAGCAACTCCTGGATCCGCTTGACCTCCGCGGAGGATAACATCCCCGCATTATACACGGCAGCCCACTTCGGGGCCGTGGACCTGGTTCACAGCGTTGTGGCCTGCAGCACATGGACCGTGGACACCACGGCCGACACGAGCACGAGTGCCGACAACGGCCCGGGATTTCGCGTGGTGGCACCCAATGGCGGAGAGGTCTTTGCGGTCGGCGACACCATGCGCGTACGCCTGACGGCTGACCAGAGCGCGCGTGCCTCGGTGGAACTGCAGCTCGAAGGCGGATTGATCTGTGTGCCTTTTCCCGGTGTTAGCCAGAGCGTGGAGCCGACGGTCGACAGTGTTCTGACCTGGTGCATCGGTGATTCAGTCGCTGCCGGGGAACAGAGCTTCTCTGCGATCTCTGCGTCCTGCGCGATCGTCGTTCGCGACTACGGCATGCCGGACACGTATTTCGATCGATCGGATGGGTTCTTTTCGATTGTACCGTAGGGATGCTGGCGGCGGCGCTTCATCGCCGTCCAGTGCGGGGCGCTGCGCGAGCAGCCCGCTAGACCAGATGAATAGGCGTAAAACACTATTTCCCCGCTGCCGCGGGAGAACCATGCTGAGCGCGACCCCGGGATAAGCAAACCTCTTTGTCAGACTCCGTCAACTCTGAACGCTTGTAGCCCCCTTGGGAGGCATTACAGGAAGGACAAGCTGGAGACGAGGGAGAATATAACTTTGCATTTTCAGCGGGGATTTTAGGGGCCCGGCCTGCCTCGGCGAAGCACGACCTGCCGCAGGGCAGGCACAGACTGACACGGGAGTGCGGAGACGGGACTCGGCCCCTACCATATGCAGCCGGTTGTGGTGATTATGACCCAAAAAAACAGAGGAAAATCAAGCCCCGGTGCCGGCGCGCACTTCGTGCACAATGCGCCACAGACGGGCGTATTTGCGGACCCACAAGCGCGCCGCGACATTGGCATCAATGTCCCGGCCGACCTGCCTGGACAAATGCTCCCGGTATCGCCTGATCGCGGCTATCTGGCTGTAATTGTCCATAACACGCTGTCCCGTTTCCTAATACAGTTTTCGGCATCCAAAAGAAAAATCTTGAGCCCTGCTTCTTGACTTATGCCCTTGCGGGAAGCACAATTGGCGGCCCGGTGGTATATGTGTAACCAATTGAAGGTAATAGCGATACAAGCTGAGCTTCACAACCTGCTGAAGTCACTCTTCCGCCTGCCGGGCGAGCGCCCGGCGCTGTCCGGCGAAGCTGTCAGGCGGCGCACCGGTCTGCCGCTGTGACGGGCGATTACTATGCCGCCTGCAAGCAGAAGAACCGCGAACATGTAGGCCCAAATCAGAAACACCACGACACTGGCCAGGAAACCATAGATCAGCTCGCGCTGGCCTGACGAGGTTATCACCGATGATGCCGCCTCGTTGAGAAGCAGCCAGAGAAATGCCACGCAAAACGAAACCCCCAGAAGCGCCATGATATGCATGCGCCCGTGATAGCACACCCGGTAGATCATGACAAGCGCGAGCCACATTACCAGAAGTGAGGTGGTCTTGCGGGCAAACCACCGGTACCCGCCGGGAAATCCCGCGAAATCATACACCATCCCGATAAACATGTGAATGTAGGATGCGCTGAAAAACAGGATGATTGCCAGAAGGGTAAGCGTGATATACAGAAGATTGTCGAGCCAGAGATGCCGCTCCTGCGGGCAGCGCATGATCATCGACAGCCCGCCCTCGATGCTGGCAAATATGCCCTGCGCCACCAGCACGAGAATCAGAAGGGTCAGAAGCCCGATTTCCGCCCACGAATGTGATGCGATTTCAACCGCCTGTGTCTGAATCGCCATGGCGACTTCCGGCGGAAGGAGCGCATCGAGACGGAGCACCAGTGTGGCCCGGAGCTGGGGGACTATCGCAAACAGGGTGCTGGCAATGTAGAGCGCGAGCACCAGAAGCGGAATGGCGCCGGCGACAAACGAGAATGCAATACCGCGCGCGAGAAGCGGTCCCCGCCGAAGGAAATATGTTCGTGTCAGCTCCGTGACGTATCTGAAAGGCTGAATCATTGGAAACGCGTTCGCCCCGGTAATCGTATCGCCAATGCGATACGCATGGCAAAATAGTACCGCGCCAATGCCCGGCCAACACATCAACATGATTGACTCCGTCTTTCCCGAGGTGGTACAATTGAAAATCAGGTTCAACAAGCGGAAGCAGGACCAATGGCGCTGAAGACGAAACTCTGGGGTGTCCGCGGGTCTATCCCTTCGCCGCTCCCGCCCTCCGACGTGGAGCTCCGGATCCGGGAAGCGCTTGAGGCGTTTATCGATCTGGGATACGGCGCGAAAGAGATCGACAAGTTCATCTCATCGCTTCCCGTACACAAGCGCGGCGGGTTCGGGGGAAATACGCCGTGCTGCGAGGTCGCATCGGATACGACCAGCGTGCTGGTGGACGGCGGCAGCGGGATTCGACGCAAGGGGCTGGAGCTGATGGCCGGCCCGTGCGGCAAGGGGTCCGGTGAAGTGCACATCCTCATGACCCACTTTCACTGGGACCATGTGATCGGCATTCCGTTCTTCGTTCCGCTGTTCGTTCCCCGAAACAGGATACACGTCTATTCGGTGCAGTGGGAAGCGGAAGAAACTTTCCGCGTATTGTTTCGCAAGCCGAATTTCCCGGTCCCGTACGAGGCGCTCGGCGCCGAGATAGTGTATCACCGTCTGGAGCCGCGCGTTCCCCGCACGATAGGGGACATCACGTTTACTCCCTACCAGCTCGATCATCCCGACCCCGCCTGGGGCTACCGTTTCGAGCACGACGGGCGCGTCATGTCGTATGCCGTGGACACGGAATGCACCCGCGCCAGCAGGGAAGATCTCGGGCCGGACCTGCCCTTGTATCAGAACGTGAACCTGCTGGTTATCGATGCCCAGTACAGCCTGCCCGAGGCAATTGAGAAAGTGAACTGGGGAC
>WJMI01000425.1 GCA_014728015.1 Chitinivibrionales bacterium
GCCCGCGATGTTCAAACTGTATGCGCGTACCGCCCCCTTTGACCATGCGCATCATGTCTTTGAAATCGAACGGCAGGTCGCGCAGAAGTGAGGCCAGGTCGGCTACGGCAAAGTACGCATCAAACGGCAGGTGTTTCAGCCGGGGGTTATGGTAGACTATCCTTCGCACGTGCGGTTCGATATGCTCGATCATATTGAAATCCGGATCGAGCTGCCTCCCGATCGACTCGATGGTCACGATTGCCCGCACGAGCAGATAGAAGCCCGGGATGATTTCCAGATTGTGATGCACAACCATAGCGGCAAACCGGCTGAGCACCTGTCCCACCCGGATGTCCTTTATCGGCAGGGCCGAGTATTCCTCGATGAATTCGGCTATTTCATATTCGAGCGACCGCATATCATCAATAGGGCGCTGTGACAGCCGCACCAGGGTGCGCACGATCCGTTCGCTGTCCCGTGTCACCACGCCGTACAGGATGCCGCTGATATGATACCGCATGGTTTCGGGGATAATACCGACCGCCCCGCAATCGAGAAGACAGATGGATGAATCGCTTCGCACGAGGATATTGCCCGGGTGCGGGTCCCCGTGAAAGAACCCGTGTTTGAATATCTGGGTAAGGGTAATCTCGGCGCCGGTCATGGCGAGCCGCTTCAAATCGATGCCGCGCTTTTTGAGTTCGTCAACATCGGTTACCTTGACGCCATCGACTATTTCGGCAACGAGCACGCGCGAGGTCGACACATCGCCGTATACTTTCGGAATGTATACCCGCCCGTCATCGGCGAAATTGCGGCGGAACGTCTGCATGTGGCGGGCTTCGGCAGAGAAATCGAGCTCTCGGTGGATCGTGCGCTCGAATTCCTCCACGAGCTCCCGCAGCCTGAACGCGCGGGCATACTCATGGTAGCGTTCGGCAAGCGCGGCCATATGAAACAGGATGTCGATATCGGTGCTGATTGTGTGCTGGATGTTCGGACGCTGAATTTTGACCGCGACCTTGTCGCCGCCATGAAGCGTGGCGGCGTGGACCTGAGCAATCGATGCGGATGCCAGGGGATTGTCATTGAATTCGGCAAAGATATCTGCAAGGGGACGTTTGAGCTCGCGCTCGACGATCGTTCGCGCGTCCGCGGCATCGAAGGGCCGGGCAGAGTCGTGGAGCTTGGCGAGCTCGTCGGTGATATGCGCCGGCAGCATGTCCCGACGGCCGGCCAGGAACTGGCCGAGCTTGACGAATGATGGGCCGAGGTCCTCAAGCGCGAGGCGGATGCGCTCCCACCGCGACGTCCGTGAGGCAAGCGCTCTCGCCTTTCTCGCGCCTGCAATCCTGCGCGGGAACGCCACGTATTTCTCGAGGTTGAGCGACGAAAGCACGTCGCCGAACCCGTATCGTGCGAGAACGGACAGAATTTCGCCATAGCGCCCGAAGTGCAACAAGCCCCTCCGGCGGCCCCACACGCTTCGGCCCATCACTGCCTCCTACTTCTGTTGGCGCTGCTCCAGCTCGGTCAGGCGGGCGCGAAGCTCTTCGACCTCGCTGTGTTTCGCCACGTCCATTTTCTCAAGTGCGCGATTGACCGCATCGTTGGCGGATTTTTCCATTGCCAGCCGGGCCTCATCCGATTTCCTTAGGAGTTCGTCGAGAAATTTTTTGCCTTCAGCCTCCGACACCTTGGCCTCCTTTATGATCTTTTTTCCGATTTCCTCGACCTTTTCCTTTGTCATGAATCCCAGGCCGACTGTCGCAAACGCAGCCTTCTGCACAGCTTCAAACATACCCGTCCTCCTTTGTGGTGATTGTTCTCTGCCCCGTCTTGTCTGGGGGAGCAGTCCGCCGCTATGAGGACGGCGGGGGAGCCGCTTCCCAGTATCGGGGCCTCCCGTAGTAATCATAAAATACTTCTTCATAGGCGCGGTTCACCGGTGCTGCCGGATCGTAGGGCGGGCAGGTGTTGATTTCATTGCAGCTCATAGGCATGTGGATTGTCGCGTCATTCCACGAGATGTTCTCCGCCCACACCGGCGGCACGAGCACGGGCTGACCCCTCAGGCATTCCCTGGTGTCTACCACCAAATAGCGGATTGCCCAGTCCGAATCATCGGCGATGAAATCGACTGCTTTGCCAATGTCTCCGTCACTGCCGCGTATGCGATACCCGCTCATCTCACGCATACTGCGAAGATGTACGGCATCCCCAGAGTCCTCCTCCACCTTTTTTCGGTATCGCTCTATGTCGTGCTGTACGATGTATCCTTCAGCGGTCGTGCCGCCCGTCGGCATGGATGGCACATACTCCCCAACAGTTCCCATCACGCCAACGGTCCCCCAGTAGTTGGGCCAGCCGTAGTAGCGGTGGAGCTCTATTTCGTGGCGCCGGGAGACAGGTTTGTCCGTATTGATATCAGGGCTTCGCTGGACTTGCTCCTTGGTCAGCTTGACCGGGAAGGCATGATTGGCCCATTCGGGTTTGCCCAGGGCATGCGTTGAAAGAAGCACTTTCCTTCCGGCGAGCCATCGGGAGGTATCGGCCACCACATGACGGACGACCCATGTCTGGTCGTCAAAGTAGAAATCATCCACCTTGCCCAATTTGCCATCGGTGGCCTGTATCCCATATCCCAGCATCTGTTTCAAGCTTCTCAGCATCTTGTACTCCCTTCGATGGGTATCTCTACATGCTGCGATCTTCAGCAGTGCGAACAGCATGCCACTGTTATGCTGGGCTTAGAGCGCGGGATTGCGCGGCATCATTGCGCATCTGGGAAGCGTTTTCGCAGATATGGGAATCCCACCGGCCAGAGCACACGCACTCTCGAATATCGCCTCCCGCCTCAAGCGCTGGGTCTGTTCCCGGCTGGCACGCCGTTTGTTTGAATAAGACATGCGGGTCATTCCAACGGGAACGCATGAATACGGAGGGTCTTTCAGTGAGAATTCGGGGCCGAATGCGCGAGCGTTTTCGCTGGCTGCGGCAACTGTTTCTCGCAAGAAGAGAATTGGCAGGCCGGAAGGTCCGGCGAGGTCTGGTCATGATTCAGATAGACGGCCTTTCCCGCCCGCAATTGGAGAAGGCCGCAGCGAACCGACAAATGCCGTTTCTGAAGCACCTGCAGGACAACGAAGATTATCACCTTTTATCGCACTACTCAGGCCTTCCCTCGAGCACCCCGGCTGTACAGGGAGAGCTTTTCTACGGCATACATAGTGCGGTACCCTCGTTCGGTTTCCGGGATTCCCGCACGGGGAAGCTGACATCGATGTTCAATTTCCAGTCCGCGGCAAAGGTGGAGAGAGACATTTCCCAGGGAAGGGATGCGCTGCTCGAAGGGGGCGGATCGTACGCGAACGTGTTGACCGGGGGTGCCGTCAGGAATCGCTACTGTCTGAGCAAGGCGGGGGGCGACGGATGGCTGCGCTCAGTATCTTTCCCCGTGCTTCTGCGTGTATTCGGGCTTTATGTAGTAGTTCTCTTTCGTATCATGCTCCTGGCTGCCGTTGAATCCGGTCTGGCAGTAGTGGATTTTTTCCGGGGCGTTTTCGAACGCAAGAGCTTTTTCAAGGAATTGACGTTCATTCCGTCGAGGCTCGGTGTCTGCATCCTGATTCGGGAACTGGTCAAGGCGCGCATGCTGGTTGACATATCGCTCGGCCTACCGGTGATACACGGCAATTTTCTGGGGTACGATGAGCAGGCCCACCGCCGGGGGCCGTCATCGGCATTCGCGCATTGGACCCTCAAGGGAATCGATCACACGGTGTCCGTGCTGTGGCACGCGGCCAAGGCCTCGAGAAAGCGTGAATATGACGTGTGGATATACTCGGACCATGGGCAGGAAGACGTTGTCCCGTATTCCCGCGTTCGCAAGAAAGACATCGCCGCGGCGGTCGCCGAATCCGCGCGCGCGATCGGCCTGCCGGCGGTCACACGGAAAGGCACGCTTGCCGGTATGCAAAGCCGGCGCGCGCAACTCATACGCAGTCCGTCGAGACGGAATGCCGAGATATGGCATGCCGCTGATGACCAGGATGTCAATGTTCAGGCAACCGGTCTCGGCCCGCTGTGCCATGTCTACTTTTCATCTCGCATGGATGCTGAAACGCGAAACCGGCTTGCCGGTGCACTCGTAGAGCACGCCGGCGTGCCGATCGTGATGGCCGCCGATGGACAGCAGGGGGGGATCGCATGGACGCGTGGCGGGCAATTCAGGTTGCCGGAAGACATCGATTCGGTCGTGGGATCGGACCACCTCTTTGCGGGCGAGATCGGTTATGACATGGTGCGTCTGCTCCACCATCCCGCGGCAGGAACGCTTGTTCTGTCGGGATGGCGTCCTGATGATAAGCCGCTTACGTTTGCCGCCGAAAACGGGGCGCATGCAGGTCCGGGACGGCACGAAACCCATGGGTTCGCTCTTATTCCCGCGGGTATTCCCCGCGACGACAACGGGCGCCTGTATCTGCGCCCCCGTGAGCTGCGATTCGCGGCGCTCAGGCTTCTGGGAAGGTATCCTCTGGCAATCAAGCATCGCCCGGCGGCACTCAGAAGCGAACGCGGCGTGATGCGGATGATGACATACAACACGCACGGATGCAGGGGCTCCGACGGTGTGGTGCGAACAGACCGCATCGCGCGTGTTATTTCGCGCTACGATCCCGATGTAGTGGCGCTCCAGGAACTTGACGTGGGACAGGAACGCTCGGCCTATGCCGACCAGGCCAAGGAGATCGCGGAACGACTCGACATGAGATTCCGGTACCATCCTTCGTACATCCTGCGCGAGGGTTCCTACGGGAATGCTGTTTTGAGCCGGCTGCCTATGGAGCTGGTCCGCGCCGGCCCGCTTCCCGGCAACGGGAAAAGCGAGCCGCGGGGGGCATTGTGGGCGGAAATCAACAACGGCCGGGATGCGATGCAATGTATAGCCACCCACTTGAGCTACTATCCCTCTGAGCGTCACCTGCAGGTGAATGCTCTCCTTCAGGACGGGTGGCTGAACGATCCGCGATGTGAGGGTCAGGTGGTGCTGTGCGGGGATTTCAACATGCTTCCCCGTTCCCGCTCATACCGGGCACTTTGCCACCGGCTGAGGGATGCGTTGGAAATGTCGGGCAACGGGCGCGTCCGGACATGGATGGGTCTTGCGTGCCTAGACTACATATTCATCGGAGGCGATATGATTGTTCGCTGCGTCAACGTTGTGCAGAACCATCTGACGCGGCTCGCATCGGACCACTACCCGGTTATAGTTGACATAGGAGTGTAAGCGCATGGACGGAATACAGGTACGGCGACGGTGGCATCAGGGAGCCGGGACTGTATGGGCGGTCATCAAGCGATCTGTCCGGGGAATGCTCGATGAACGAGGACCTGAAGCTGCGGCCGGCATTGCATTTTTCACGCAGTTCTCATTGTTTCCATTGCTTGTCGTACTCATATCCGGCGCAGCCCTTGTTTTTCCCGAGCACACTGTACGGGAAATCATACTTGATGCGGTAAGGCGGATTGCGCCGGCGGCATCGCATGAATTTGTCAGCAGGAATATGGTGCGTATACTTGAAAGGCGCGTATCGATGAGCGTATTCGGGGTTGTGGGGCTTCTCTGGGCCGCTTCGGGCATGTTTGCCGCGCTGTCACGCAACCTCAGCCGCGCATGGCCTGAAGCGCAGGCGCGCGGCATCGTGCGGGCGAGACTGGTGGCTATCGTGATAGTCCTGGTGTTGTTTGCCACCCTCGTGCTTTTTTTGGTTATGCAGGCGGCGTTCAATCTGGTCGCCGGTGGCGAGCATTTTCTCGGCCTGCACCTCGCGATTTCATTTGCGCAGAGAGCGCTTTCACATGCGGCGGTGTACCTGTTCGAGTTCGCTGCGCTTCTTCTGCTCTACCGTCTCGCGCCAAACGCTTTGGTACGCTGGCGTGAGGCCGCATGGGGCGCGGCGTTCGCTCTGGTATGCAGCCAGGTGACGGTATATCTGGCAAGCCTCTACCTCGGGTCGGGGCTTGTGCGGCACAATGTGGTGTACGGCGCCCTGGGATCGGTTGTTGTCTCTATGTTCTGGATATATGCAATAGACTTCGTGGTGCTCTGGGGCGGACACGTCAGCGCCTCAGTTGCTGCCATAGTTGGGCATGAAAAAACACAAACCGAAAGGGCGGGAAAATGAGAAACAGCCGTCGCCGTTCGATTATCATGACACTTTCCGGCGTCGTTGGCGCGTTTGCCATTATCGCCGTGTTTACCCGCGAGCGGATAGGCGATGCCTTTGAAAAGCTTGGCGAAAGCACTATCAACGAACTCCGCACACGAACCGTGAACAGAGAGCTCATCTCATCTCTGGAAATAGCACGCGACTGGTCTCGCGCCGACAGCGCGGGAGTGATCGTGGGAGCGACAGTCTATAATCACGGGGATGACCCCGTGCAGGCGCGGCTGCAGATCGTGCGGGCCGGGACCGACTCGCTGTGGGTTACGGCGCGTGAATTCTGGTTTCCAGCGAGCGACCGGCGTATCGCACCGCGCGATTCGAGCTTCGTGCGGTGCACGTTGTCGCTCGAAACCGCGCGGCCAAGGGTGCTCATGCGCGTTGTCAATGCCCGCCGATAGGAACGTGCGCACGCTGTCAGGACCGCGTCGCGCCAAGGTTCGTATTTCATCGTAGTCCGTGAGGGAGTGTACTTCATGCCGGAGCTACCTGATGTCGAACTATGTAAGGAATATTTCGAGACAACCGCGCGAGACAAGCGCATTCAGCACGTAGAAGTCCGCGACGCTCGTGTGATTAAAGGCATTTCCGTGCCAAAGCTCCGACAACGACTCGAGAAAAAGCGGATCACATCAGCCTGCCGTCACGGCAAGCACCTTCTGGCGCACATCGAAAAAGACGGGTTCCTGGTGCTTCATTTCGGCATGACCGGATTCTTGCAGTTAGTAGAAAAGGGCGAAGAACAACCCCGGCATACGCGCGTGCTGTTTCGTTTTCCCGCCGGCGGCAGCCTGGCGTATTCCTGCATGCGGCTTCTGGGCAAGGTCTCGTGGACCGAAGACCTCCATGCGTATCGCGCAAAGGAGCGGTTGGGGCCGGATGCATTGGGCATGGATCACGCTGCATTTGCTGAAATGCTGAGGGAAAGCAGGGGCGCGGTGAAACCTACGCTCATGGACCAGAGCCGCATCGCCGGTCTGGGTAATATTTATACTGACGAGATTCTGTTTCAGAGCGGCGTGCATCCCGGCGTATCGAGCAAAAAACTCTCCGGCAATCATATCAGGAAAATGCACCGGGCACTGAAGCGGATTTGCACGGTGGCGATACGGCACAAGGCGAATCCGCATGATCTGCCGCGCGGCTACCTCCTGCCGCATCGAAGAAAAGGCGCGCAGTGTCCGCGATGCGGCGGCAACGTAAAAAGCGCATCCGTGGGCGGCAGAACCGCATATTTTTGTTCGCAGTGCCAGAAAAAGCTCTGAGCCTCACGCGTTCTGGCAGGACAAGATAGTACCATCGCGGCTTAGAAGAGGACTTTGCCGATGTCGCGCAGGAAGAAAGCCTCGTACCGGATAGGCACATCAGGTTGGCACTACACGCACTGGCGGGGGCCGTTCTATTCCGCGGGCATGAATTCCCGCGACATGCTTGCGTTTTATGCCCGTCATTTTGACACGGTGGAGATTAACAACAGTTTCTATCGCCTTCCCGAAGAATCCACCCTCAAGAACTGGGCGGCGACGGTCCCGGCGGGTTTTACCTTTGCGGTGAAGGCCAGTCGCTACATTACGCATATAAAAAAGCTCAAAGATCCGCAGGAGCCCCTGAAGACATTCTTCGGGCGGATTGAGGTTCTGGGCGAAAAGCTGGGTCCCGTGCTGTTTCAATTGCCGCCGGGCTGGAAGGTAAATGCTGAACGATTAGAGCAGTTCCTCGATGCCCTGCCGGAAGGATTCACCTGCGCGTTCGAGTTTCGCAACCCCACCTGGTTCGATGATGCGATACTGTCTCTTCTCGATTCACATGATGCGGTATTCTGCGTGTATGAGTTCGCCGGCGTTGTCTCCCCGAAACGGACCGCGGGACAGGCAGGATATCTTCGTTTGCACGGGCCGGGCGACAAGTACGAAGGCTCATACACCGCGCGCCGCCTGGAGCAATGGGCCGGGCTGCTTCGCTCGTGGCATGAGGGGGGGAAACCGGTCTACTGCTATTTCGACAATGACCAGAACGGGTATGCGCCGCGTAATGCACTCGCCCTCAAGGAAGTGATTGATGCAAACTGACCACCCGCAGTGCCGGGGCCGGCATTCATGGCGCGAAACCCTCGTAGCTTTCGCGTACCGGGTTATCTCCATGAAACCCCTTTTTTTTGGGCATGGAACGCGAGGAGTACAATTGCGCCAAGCGCGGCGAGCCCGCCTGCCGCGAATTTACCGGCGCGCGCCGGCAAACCGCTACGGGAATTGTATTTTGCAGACTAGTCAGCAGCTCTGCGGTCTGTGCAGCATTGATTGCCGCGGGGTATGCATAGAAGGTTAATTGACAACAGGCGGGATGCGCCGGAATAGCATCATGGCACGGGCGTGCCCCCGCACAGGAAATACCGGAACCATATAAGGATGAAATATCGCATGCGTATGCAGATCTTTTCGACACCATGCATGATACTGCTGATGGCCATGCTGGTATCGGGATCTGCCGCGAGCGACACCTATGAAATAACAAGAGCACTGTGCGATGCCGTATTCGACTACGACAGCATTGCAGAAGTAAGAAACCTGTATGACAAGGCCCGTTCTGCAGCACGACGCGGGACAGAAGGGCAATCCGAACGCAATCTTCTCCTGGCTCGCATCGAATACCTGCGCGGCCGCGCGGCCCAGAACCGCCGCGAGCCGAAAAACGCGGAGCGTTTTCTCGTATCAGCGCTGCAATGCGTGGATTCATCCATCGCCATAGCGCCATCAAGCCATGCCTACCGCCTCAAGGCAGAGATAGTCGGTCAGTTGTCCGAGGCATATCTGCGGCAGGGGAAACTGATTTCCGTCGTACGGGCGTACCGGGAAGTCAAACGTCTTGCGCGCAAGGCGCTGCGGCTCAATCCGCGGAGCGGAAAGGCGCTGATAGTCCTGGGATGGGCCGAGCTGGTCCGCCCGGCGCCGCAGCGGCGGAACATCCGGGCGGCGATGCGTCTTTTCGAAAAGGCCCTGCGCATGCCGGATCTCGAGCGTGACAACCGATACAGTATTTTTCTGGGTATGGGTGTGGCTCACAACAAGCTGAAGAATTCGTCCGCCGCGCGCTCGTGGTTTGACAAGGCACTGGAAGTGTACCCGGACAACAAGTTTGCCGCAAGCAAATATGCGGAGACCCGGGGCGTGGAGTAACCGAAACGTAATTTTTTTACCTGACGTGTAATACACAGCACAAAGAAAAGGTGTCATTTCCGGGGAGGCTGGCATGAAGACTTGCACACGCTTGATCATAACCATGGGGCTTCTCATCGTGACCGGATGCGGGCGGAAACAGCAAGTGACTTTCATGACCGGGGGCGCGCCGCACGAGTTCGCGTTCTGGAAAGAGTTGTGCGACGATTTCGAGGAGGCCACCGGAGTACACGTCGAGCTTGTGCGGTCGGCAACGCAGACCGAACAGCGCAAGCAGCAGATCCAGGTCGGCCTGCGCGGGCGCAAGCCCGATCCTGATGTCTTCACCATGGACATCGCCTGGGTCGGCCAGTTTGCCTGGTCGGAGTGGCTCGAGCCGCTTGAGGGGTACGGTGTCGATGCCTCCCCGTTCTTTCGCAATATCATCGAGCTGGCCGACCGCCACAACGGCGCGCTTGTCGGGCTGCCGATATTCGTGGATGCCGGCCTTCTGTACTATCGCGCCGATCTTCTCGAGAAATACGGGTACGACGGCCCGCCGGAGACGTGGACGGAGCTTTCCGAGATGGCCGCGGCCGTGCAACAGGCCGAGCGCGGCGCAAACCCGGATTTCTGGGGGTTCGTATGGCAGGGCGCGCAGTACGAAGGGCTCGTGTGCAATGCGATGGAATACTTTGCATCTGCCGGCGGCGGTTTCTTTGATGCGGACGGCGCGCCGGTGGTCAACTCGGCGCCCAACCGCAGGGCGCTCGATTTCATGCGCTCCCTGATCCACGACAAACAGGTGTCCCCGCCAAACGTGTTTACCGACATGAGAGAAGAAGAGGCGCGGATGCTGTTTCAGAACGGCAGCGCCCTGTTCGAGCGCAACTGGCCTTATGCCATGCAGTTGCATGCCCGCGAAGGCTCTGCCGTGCGGAACACGTTCGCTATTGCCGTGCTGCCGCACTTTGAAGGGCACGAGAGCGCCGCGACGCTCGGCGGGTGGCACGCGGGGGTGTCGCGGTTTTCCGATCGCAAAGAGGACGCCGTTGAGTTTGTCAAGTATCTCACTTCGTACGAAGTGCAGAAGAAAATGGTGCTCGAGCTGAGCCATAGCCCGGGGCGCACCGATGTGTATGCCGATGCAGCCGTGGCCGAGACCATGACCGGCGGGCTGAAGGACATGTTCTACTCGGCCCTTCCGCGTCCGGTAGTACCCTACTATCCCCAGGTGTCAACGGTTTTACAGAAGTACCTCAACGCGGCGATCGGCGCGAAAATGCCGGCCGACCAGGCCCTGGCCGAAGCGCAAAAAGATATCCTGCAAATCACGAAGGAATATGCGCAATAAGATCGCCCAAGCCCGGTACGAACGAAAGGAAACCAGAGACGCCTACCTGTTTCTGCTGCCGCTTCTTGCGCTCGTAATCGTGTTTGTCTTGTTTCCCGTGCTGGCAACGTCGCTCAACAGCCTGTTTCGGGATGTCACGTACCTGGCCCGCAAATTCGTGGGCCTGAGCAACTACGCTTCTCTCGCGGCCGATTTCGATTTTCAGCGGGCGGCTCGTTTCACCTGCCTGTTCACCGCGGCAGCGGTGTTTTTCGAGGCAGTGCTTGGCCTGGTCTTCGCGCTTCTTCTGAACGAGTCCTTCCGGGGACGAGGCCTGCTGCGTACGGTCGTGCTTATTCCCTGGGCCATTCCCACCATTGTGTCGGCCAAAATATGGAAACTCATTTTCGACTATACGTATGGCGTGTTGAATTTTATCGTGCTCGCTCTCGGGCTTTCGTCCGAAAAGATCAACTGGCTCGGCTCCTCGATATCAGCCTTCTGGTCGCTGGTTGCCGCCGAGGTGTGGAAAACCACGCCGTTCATGGTGCTGATACTTCTTGCGGGCCTGCAGGCAATACCCCGGGAGGTATATCAGCAGGCGCAGATTGACGGGGCCCGGATGGGCCGGCGGCTGTGGCGCATCACCCTGCCCCTGGTGTGGCCGGTCCTGACCATTGCGCTCATTTTCCGCACGATCGACTCCCTGCGGATATTCGACCTGGTGTATGTACTTACGGGCGGCGGGCCGGGAGGATCCACCAAGACCCTGTCCATGCTCGGGTTCGAGTATTACAGCAACGACAGTTTCGGCCGCGGTTCCGCGGTGTCGGTGATCACATTTCTGCTGGTGTTCGCGGTGACAATCGCGTATATCAAACTGGGACGGTTCGAGCGATCGCTCAAGAAATAGGAGTGCGCATGGCGCGGCCCGGCATCCCCGAAGAGACATGCAAGCGGATTCTCATTGCCGCCGGCGCCGCGCTGCTGCTCGTGTTCGCGCTCAGCCCGTTTTTCTGGATGCTGTGGGTCTCGCTGACGTCGCGCCCGGACTTCCTGTTTACCAAAACGGTCGAATACACTCTTGCAAACTATACAAATGTGCTCACCAGTCCGACCCTTCATTTCACCGATTATTTCCGAAACAGCCTGATTGTCGCATCGGTAACCGCGGTCGCGGTAACGCTTATCGCATCCGTGGCCGGGTATGCGGTATCTCGCATGCGTTTTCCCGGCCGGGTGGCGATACCGCTGTTCGTTCTTGCCATGTCGATGTTCCCGCCGATCAGCATTGTGGGTTACCTGTACCAGTGGTTTTCCTCTCTGGGCCTGGTGAACACGCACGCAGCGCTGATCTTTCCGTACAGCGCGCTGACCGTTTCCCTGGCGCTCTGGATCAACATGAGCTATTTCGCGCAGATACCTGTCGATCTGGACCGGGCCGCGCTGGTTGACGGCGCGAGCCGTATGGCCGTGCTCTTCAAAATCGTGTTCCCGCTCGCGCTTCCCGGCATCTTTTCGGCGTTCCTCCTGGTGTTCATCGCGTGTTTCAATGAATTTCTATTCGCGCTCATGCTCACGATAGACCCGTTTGCGCAGACCCTGCCCGTAGGCATTGCCCTGTTCGAGGGCCTGCACGGCGAGGTCCCCTGGGGCAACCTCATGGCGGCATCGGCCATGGCCACGCTGCCCCTGGTGGCCTTGACGCTCATCTTCCAGAAGTACATCGTGCAGGGGCTGATGGGCGGGGCGGTGAAAGGATAGCACGGCATATGGCTTGTTCGGTAGAACTGAAAAACGTTGACAAATCATTTTTCACGCTCCGCGGGCGCGTTGACGTGATGCGCGGGATCTCGCTGCACATCGAGCCCCGGGAGCTGTTCGTGCTTCTCGGGCCCAGCGGGTGCGGCAAGAGCACGCTCTTGAATATGATCGCCGGGCTGGAAAAACCCACTGCCGGCTCGATCACCATCGGCGATGCCGTGGTGGCGGATCCCGGGCGCGGCGTGTTTATCGATCCGTTCAGGCGCAACGTGGCCATGGTGTTTCAGAGCTATGCCCTGTACCCGCACATGACCGTGCGGGCGAATATCGCGTTCCCGCTCACCAATCTCAAGCCGCGCCCCCCGGCTGGCGATATCGGGAGAAAAGTGCGCGAAGCCGCGCGGCTGCTGCGCATCGAAGAGCTTTTAGACCGCAAGCCGGCCGAGCTTTCGGGGGGGCAGCGACAGCGGGTCGCTATCGGGCGGGCCGTGGTGCGGGAGCCGAAAGTGTTTCTCATGGATGAGCCGCTGTCCAACCTCGATGCGCAGCTTCGCACCGAAATGCGGGCCCAGCTCAAGGAGCTGCAGCGCAGGCTGGGCATCACGACCGTGTACGTCACGCACGACCAGATGGAGGCCATGACACTGGGCGACCGTATCGCCGTGCTCAATGAAGGCGTTATCCAGCAGCTCGGCACGCCCGCCGGCGTATACGCGCACCCGTCGAATGTGTTTGTCGCCCGGTTTGTGGGTTCCCCGCCCATGAATCTCTTTGAAGGCGCTGTGAAACGCGACGAAAATACGCGCGTGGTGCTGCGCACTGCCGATGGTGACATCCTCCTGCCGGAACGTCTCGGCGCTGATCTTGTCGCTCAGGGAAAAGAGCGGTGCATTCTCGGCATTCGACCCGAGCATATCGAGCCGGTGGCGGCGGGGCAGGGTAATTTCGATTCGCGGATTTCTGTGGTGGAAAATGTCGGCTCGGAATATCTCGCATCGCTGTTCTTGAAATCCGGCCACATTGTAGTGCGCGCGCAGCACGAGCCGCAGCCCGGACCCGCGGGCCTGCGTTTTGCATCGGATCGTTTGCACGTATTTGATGCCGGGGCGCGCTCATCGGTTGAATGATTGTAGCAGAGTTCCGGCCACCCGCCTTTTTTTCCATGCCGTGCCGGCATCAGCGTCAACCATTTCCTCTGCGCGACAATGCTAGACATTGAAATGGACGGTATGCAGGAACCAGAAATCAAAGTCCTTATCGTTGACCTTGTTTCTGCCGAAATTCTGTGCTGCAACGCCGTGCGCGAGAACAAGCATACACGGCAAGCCTCTCGCACCGGGCGCACGACTACTCGCATCATAGGAAAGCCGTCACATCGCCGCCCGCGCAGCCTGCATTGTCTTAAAACGAAAATGTAAACAACATTGCAGCGATACTCATGCGCGAGCCGAATTCGCTCGTGGTATCGCCAATGTTGAGCTGGATAAGAAAGTCGACCGCTGCATCGCTGGTCGGGGTCCACGTGGCAGCAGGGCTGACAACGAATGATCTGTCGGCCGGGTTGCCGATGACCGCGAGCCGGGACTGCACTAGTGGTGAGAATACATAGCCCCCCTCGCCATACAGAGAGTAGCGCGCGGGCGACAGGTTCTTGGCCGATACCGCCGACACTGTCCCCGTTGCGGGATCCAAGGATTCCGATCCAAAGCCGTTCGCCAGGACTTCGGCGCGGAAATACAGGCTGCTCGGGAAGGTATAGTCTGCTCCGAGGGCGGCAACGATGACGCCCGTGGTATCCCACGGCCCAATTGAATCGTTGTCCGGAAGCAGGGCGTGGAAATAGGAGATTTCTCCACGGAATCCGGCATCCAGGATACGGCCGGCCCATCCCGCCCCGGCGGCGAAGTCTTCACCGAATGTTCCAGCCTGCAGGTGAATGTCGTATGACAGAAGATTGGTGCGAAACCGTCCGGCTATCGTTCTGTCTCCCATCTCTTTGCCGGCATTCGCCGCCAGTTCAATCCCGGAAGTCGGCCCGGGATAAAACTCGACTCGCGCTCCGTCCACACCGGCGTGTTCCTCGTATACGAAATCGAGAAAGGAATAAGCATTGAACCAGTCATTAGGGTTCCACACAAAATTGGTCCCCCAGTTGACCCGTTGACGTCCGACAGTAACCGACACGCGCTCCCTCTGGTAGCGAAGCCATGCGCGATCGATTGTGCCGTAGAGAACACCCGGCGCCGCCCCGGTCATGTCGACGTAATTCGCGTCTTTGGCATATGGTTTCGCCACCGAGCTGTATTTATTGAAACTGTCTCCGGTAAGAAGAAGTGCTCTTCCTTCGACAGCACCAGAAAGTTCAGGGGCAAGAGAAAACCGCGAGCGAAGCCGCGCCTGCAGGATGTTGTCGGTTGCCTGATCGTTTCCATCGTATTCAAACCGCAGGACCGGTGTCTCCTTGACGTACCCGCTGAATCGAAGCGTGTCGTTCTGCGGCACCCAGGCGGGCAGGGCCTGAACCATGCGCATTGCCGCGCACGAAATGATCAGCGCGGGAGAGAGACGGCGGAAGAAGCTGCTAGTCATGTCGCTCATCCGAGGCAATCCTTCCGTCATGCAGGGTGATCACGCGCCGGGCGCGACGAATCACGCGCTCGTCGTGCGTGGAGAACAGAAAAACCGTGCCGTACTCTTCGTTGAGACGCGCCATGATGTCCAGAAGGTTTTCCGCGGCATGCGAATCGAGATTCGCCGTGGGTTCATCGGCAAGAACAAGCGTCGGACGTGATGCAAGGGCGCGCGCCACGGCCACGCGCTGCTGCTCGCCGCCGGAGAGCTGGCTGGGACGGTGGTCCGCGCGATCGGCGATGCCGACCGCCTGCAGCAATTCTTCGGCCCGCTCATGGCGCTCGCGCTTCTTCTGTTTCTGCAGAAGCATGATAAACTCAACGTTCTCCCGCGCGGTAAGAACGGGAATCAGATTAAACGCCTGGAACACGAACCCGATATTGTGCAGGCGGAATTCGACAAGCTGCGGGACGGAAAGCGCGGCAAGGTCCCGCGTACCGACCGATACCGACCCTTTGGTCGGCGCATCGAGTCCGCCGATCATATTGAGCATCGTGCTTTTTCCCGATCCCGAGGGGCCGACCAGTGCGGCGAATTCCTTTTCATCGAGTTTCATGCTGACATCGGTCAGCGCGTGTACGGGTACGGTCGATTCGTGATATGTTTTGGATACGCCTTTGGTCTCGACGACTGACATATGTCCTCCCTATGCGGCAGTCCGCAACGCGGCCGCCGGCCTGAGCCGAAGGGCTTTTATCGACGGATATATGGCCGACAACAGTGCGGTTACCACGACGAGCGCCATGAGCATCGGATACAGTTCCACAGGAACCGACGGATAGATGACTTCGCTGATGCCGAATACCCGCAGGCCCTTTGAGAAGAGCGAAAGGTCGATACCGATGTTGTCAAGAAGCGCCACGAGGGCGCCGCTGCATACCATGCCGAGAATGCCGCCCGTAATCGAGAGTGCCAGGGTTTCCAGAAGAATCATCATGAAAACGAGCCTGCGATGCATGCCGACCGCCAGAAGCATTCCCAGTTCGCGCGTGCGCTCGAGGACCGCCATGAGCATGGTGTTGACAATGCCGAAGGCAAGCGCCGCCAGAATGACCGCCAGGAAGATAAACAGCATGCTGTTCATCATTTCGGACATGTAGCGCAAATCCGGCGCCATGTCTTTCCAAGAATCCGCAACTATTCCGCGGAAACGGCTCTGGAGTTTTTCCTCAACGAGCTTCACATCGGACGCATCGCTGAGCCGCAGCGCTATTTCGTGATATCCTCCCGAAAGGCCGAGAAGGCGCCGCACCGTGGCGGCACGGACATACGCGTGCGTTTCATCAAATCGAGACGAGACGGTTTCGTACAGCCCCGTGATTGTAAACGCGGCGCCGGTGATCTGTCCACCGGCATCCTGAAAGGTGACGACCAGCTTCGATCCGGTTTGCAGTTCGAGCTTTTCGGCAAGCTCCGTGCCGATAACGATTGGGTCGCGAACGTGATCCCGGCGCCGCGTGCCAAGGAACCCGCCCTTCACGATGCTCGACGGGACCGAGCTTGCCGTGCTCTCGCGCGACGGTTCCACGCCTAAAAGATTAATGCCGCCGGCGGTCTTTGCCGAAGAGGCCATTCCGCGAACGACCACGCGCGGAGACACGCCGATTACCTCCGGCATATTGTCGGCATAAGTCACTATGCTGTCGGCCTGCGGTATGACAAGGTCAACCGTGTGCTCGACAAGGAAGTCAGGATGATGGATCTGGAGATGCGACAATCTGGTCTCGATAGCAGAGGTAATCATCTGGTCCGCCATGCCGTACATGAGCGCCGCCGCGACCACTCCGCCGGTCAAGCCCACGGTCGTGGCCGCGATAATCACCAGACTTCTGGTGGGATTTCGCCACATGTTTTTCCACGCCAGTTCCAGAAGCATTCGTCTCGCCTCCAACCTTTTACGCCCGCAGCGTATCCACGACAGAGAGCCGCGATATGGACACAATCGGGTAAATGCTCACCACCATGGAGATGGCAAATACCACAAGCGCCTGACGGACAAATATCCGCGGCGCAACCAGAAACGGCAGCAGCGGGTCAAATCCCCACTCGGCAATGGCCTGCGCGGCCGAGCCGGTCAGCTCGATAGGGTGCGCGCGCATGTAGAACAGAAGCGGGGTCGCGGCCGCGGCACCTGCCCCTGTACCCAGA
>WJMI01000426.1 GCA_014728015.1 Chitinivibrionales bacterium
ATGCGCCGTCTCGACGAGAGCGACCGGAAGAGGAAAGAGGATGCCGAGTGGCTTAAGAAGGAGTATCAGTCGTTCTTTTCTGGTAGTTTTGCCGCGCCGGACGGGACGAAGATCGAGAAAGAGCATCTTCGTTGGAGTCATTTCCGGCATTTACCTGGCGATGAGATGCTCAGCCATGTTCGCGACAAGGTTTTTCCGTTCATAAAGAACCTTGGCGACGGTGACCATCCTTTTTCCCGCTACATGCAGGACGCAGTCTTCATTATTCCGAAAGCCTCGCTTCTGGTTGAGGCTGTCGGTATCATCGACAATATCTACAATGAGATAGAGCGCGAGCGACAGGATAAAGGCCAGACATTCCACGACACACAGGGCGATCTCTACGAGTATCTCCTGTCTGAGACAAGTTCGGCCGGCAAGAACGGTCAGTTCCGCACCCCGCGTCACATCATCCAGATGATGTGTGCTCTGGTCGACCCAAAACTGGGCGACGAGGTATGCGATCCGGCTTGTGGCACCGGCGGCTTTCTACTTGGGGCATACCAGCACATCCTCACACAGCACACGAGCAAGGAACTCTGTCACACCGACGAAAACGGCATGGTTCGCGGTCTTGTCGGTGACAAACTCACCGACGATCGCCAGTGGCAGGTTCTCCGGGAACGCACTTTTAACGGCTACGATTTTGACACGACCATGGTGCGTATCGGGCTCATGAATCTTATTCTGCACGGCATTGACCGGCCCAAGCTCGGATACAAAGACACGCTCTCAAAGAACTTCGACGAAAAAGACTGCTACGATGTGGTGCTCGCCAATCCGCCATTCAAGGGGAGTATCGACAAGGGAGATATCAACGAGGAGCTGAGCCTCAAGACCACAAAGACCGAGCTTCTGTTTGTGAACAGGATTATTGATCTGCTGCGAATTGGCGGAAGGGCAGCTGTAATTGTGCCCGATGGTGTTCTGTTCGGTTCGTCGAACGCTCACCGTTCACTGAGGCAAATGCTTGTCGAGAAATGCGAGCTTCAGGGCGTTGTCTCAATGCCTTCGGGCGTATTTAGGCCGTATGCGAGTGTCAGTACTGCCGTGCTCATGTTCGTGAAGGGGGGAAGAACAGAAAACGTATGGTTCTATGGCATGGCGGCAGACGGCTACTCCTTGGATGATAAGCGCGCTAGTATACCGGAGAATGATATACCGGACATAATCAAGACGTGGAAGACAATAGATGACATTGACCGACGGAAGATGACCGACAGATCCAGGAATCACTTCCTTGTCCCAGTAGAAGAAATCGTCAGGAAGAACTACGACTTGAGCATGGGAAGCTACAAGAAAATCGAGTACAAGGAAGTTGAGTACGAGCCACCCGCAGTGATACTGGGCAGGATGAAGAAGCTGGAAGAGGAAATCGTGACAGGCATTGAGGAACTGGAGGCACTAATCCAGTGAGAAAAACAGTCTGCATAGAAGATGTCGCAGTGGTGAACCCCTCTCTGGTGCGAAAAGTGCTCGCCGAGCCCGAAAGGCCAGTCTCTTTTCTACCAATGGCTGGTGTTTCTGAGGATGGCGTTCTTGTTCACGCAGAAGAAAGGATGTTGTCCGAAGTAGCAAGGGGTTATAGATACTTCGGACGTGGCGACATACTTGTTGCCAAGATTACTCCGTGCATGGAGAATGGCAAGGCGCTGTTCGCGGAAGATCTTCCGCACGATATCGGTTTTGGGTCCACAGAATTCCATGTACTCAGGCCGAAGGGAGATGTGGACCCGCAGTACCTATTCTTTGCCATCTGGAATCCGCTATTCAGGCACGTTGCGGAGAAGAACATGACAGGGACGGCAGGGCAAAGGCGTGTGCCAACAGAATTTCTCCGCAAGTACCGAATACCGTTTCCCTCGAAGGAAGAGCAGCACAGAATCGCAATCTGTTTGCGGAGAGCGAGCGGAATTCTGCGGAAACGCCGAGATGCAATCGGCCTGTGTGACGAGTTGCTCCAGTCAGTGTTCCTCGAAATGTTTGGTGACCCCACGGGGAATCCTAAGGGTTGGAAGCTGATGGAACTGTCGAGAATTGGCACGATTACAACCGGAAATACACCGTCTCGAGCGAGGCCTGAATACTACAGTGAGGGGGTTGAATGGATTAAGTCGGACAACATCAACACGCCGAGCCATTTTCTTGCGCGATCTGCCGAGACGCTATCACCGTTGGGAGAATCTGTCGGTCGGGTCGTCCCGGCTGGCTCAATCCTCGTGACTTGTATCGCCGGCAGCCGTGACTGCATAGGCAACGCGGCCATTGCTGACAGAAGGGTCGCTTTCAACCAGCAAATCAACGCAATAACCCCTGCGGCTGATGTAGAGCCTTTCTTTCTCTACACTCAACTTCTAGTCGGCAAAAGACTCATCCAAACAGCATCAACAGATAGCATGAAGGGCCTTGTAAGCAAGAGCAAATTTGCGGCCATCAGAGTGATGGTGCCGCCTAAGAAGGAACAGGGGGCTTTCGTCAAGGTCTTCCGCCGAATTCAGGCGGAACTGCGAATTCGGGAGCAAGCGCTCGAGGCTTCCGAAGCACTGTTTGCATCCGTAGTGCAAAGGGCCTTTGGGGCCGGGCAATAAGGGTGAAAAGTAGAATTAGACAATGTGAAAGCATTGCCACGGAAATTGGAGATCTGAATTGAACCCCATGATGTACAAAACCATCGAAATGGTTCTGGGCAGTACCGTGTCCTTCGCCATAGGCAAAGGATTTGAGCAGATCTTCGGTCACAAAGAGCACGAGCTTGTCGAAAAGGCTGATGCTGCCACTGCGAGAGCCGTACATGTATTCTTCGACAAATACAAGGGCGTCTACGGGAAGGAAAGCGAATCGTTCTTGGCGAGAAAGGAGAATTGGGATGCGATTATTGATTCTCTGCTTCTGGGAACGCCCACGCTAGACGCCGGCAAGATAAATCCCAACGGCTACGGGGATTCCGCGTCCGCCACTCCCGAGGCGGTTGAGTTTTTTCTCGCCACACTAATGTCAGAAATGAGGAAGGACATCGACCTCGAAAGAGCGCTCAGTGAGACTTTATTCTTTTTGATCTTCTGTAACTTGTTTTATTTCAAAGAAGTATGATCTGGGCGTTACCACAATTTCGGGAACAGAAAGGAGTATCTGCGGGCGTGCCCTCGCTGACGGACAGTGAAGAACAACAGACTGCTGATATAGGACTTCATGATGTCGAAGAAAAACAGCTCGAACTACGTATACTGCTGGGGCAATAACGCAAAGCGGGCCACCCTCAAGGGACGTGTTTGTAGAGTGGTTGTTCGGGGTTCCATGAACAGCGCATTGGTCGAGTTCACGGACAACGGTCAGCGAGAGGTTGTGTCGCGTAATGCTCTGAGGCGAGCCAAACCTTATCGAAAGGATTCTTGATGGCCAAAGACACCGCAATCATTATCTCAGCCAATGGCGATTCTCGCGTTGAGATGGCAGACGAGAATGATGAGAGCAGCTTCCCCTCAAACACGGACAAGACTGTTCGGGAGGGCACCGTCGAAGTGGATTTCTACGCTGACGGGCCAATCCCTGCCGAAAAGAGCGAAAGGATCATAAATGCCTTGAGGGAGCGGATGGGGTCGCGTTTGTCCGTAGGACCAATCGGCAAAATGCCCAACACCTCCGAGAGTATGGGGCCCTCGACTTCAGGTAGTGCTGATAGCAGAAGGCTTCTCGGACCGGATCGCCCGAGGCAGAGAAGGAGCATCATCAAGAAACGACAGGTAGAGCCCGAACCTGTCGCTCACAATAGATTTGAGCCCTTTGTCGATATTGATACTGTCCGCAGTCTGCTCGGAAACATACCGAAATCGTCGCTTTACAAATGGATGTCACAACGGGGATTCCCTTACTATAAGCTCGGCCGGCATGCACGCTTTCGACTGAGCGAAATCGATGCGTGGATCAGGAAATACTGCGGGGACGCACGGTGTCGGGGTTAAGGTCTGGGACAAATGTAAATGTGAAATTGCAACAATTCTGGCAATTACGGGCATTTGCCTCAATTTGTGTAAATTTATCTTTACAAAACATGCGGCGCGAGATATAATTTTGGTCCGAGCAAAGGCTCGGTACCAAAATTATGGGCAAACCCCGCTAATACTGGAGAACCAGAATGGGTTGGAACGGCGAACAAATCCGCATTCGTGCAAAGGAATTGGGCACAAGCTTCACGGAGCTTGCACAAAGCCTGAACGTGAGCCGCGTGTCCCTCAACAACTGGGCCAAGGGGCAATCGCCCAAGGGCTCCTATCTCGTCGCTCTGTGTCGTGCACTCGGCGTGGGACCTGACTATTTCTTCACACCAGAACAGCTCCCCGTGACAGTGCCCATGCATCGAACCAGAAGGCGAGCACGCGTTACCAAACAGATGCAGGAAGCCGCCAACGAACTCGTGGCCGGGTATGTGAACCTTTTCAGAAAAGCACCGGACCCTGGTCTCGTCCCCGTCCTCAGAATAGAGGAGCGCACAGAACAAAATGCCCTGAAGATGGCTCTTCAGTTCAGAGAGATGTCCGGGGTGCAAGAGAGTCAGCCAATAGATTATAAGCACGCATTTGATCTTCTCGACAAACTCGGTATTGTCGTGATATTCAGGACGTTTCCCAAAGAAATTAAGGGGTATGCTTTCTATTGTACAATCAACAGACACCGAGTTGTTTTTGTGAATACCGCAACCCACCTGCTCGACCTTATCTTCCCGCTTCTTCACGAAGCCGTCCACGCGCTTCGCGACGAACGCGGAACAACCTACGATGACG
This sequence comes from Chitinivibrionales bacterium, assembly GCA_014728015.1. Lineage (GTDB taxonomy): Bacteria > Fibrobacterota > Chitinivibrionia > Chitinivibrionales > WJMI01 > WJMI01. The sequence continues at coordinate 4,818 of WJMI01000426.1, forward strand.
AGGAAGAGAAATTCTGCGACATGGTCGCCAATTTCATTCAGTTCCCTGACGGCTATGTCGCTCAGGTGGCACGAATGCTCAACGGTAAGCAGGACGCTCAGAGAATTGCCTTGCTGCGCCGGATATCGGAGGAGAGGCATCATTCGCTCTTCGGGATTGCCAAGCGCCTGGAAGCGTATGGTATCAAGTTGCCGACGAAGGCAGTTGGCGGCGCGGACACCAATCTGAAAAAACACATGAACCGAACAGTCGGCAAAGTCCTGTTTCGCAGCGATGATGCTGTCAGCTATATCGAGATTCTTTCCGAGTTGAGCCCTCGGTTCATTACGATTCTGTCCAAGAGTCTCTCGTCATGCACAGATCGCAAATTCGGCGAGTGGGTTGACCTCGACAATCAGATTGACTCCTCCATGGCGCGACAGGCGCTGGAATCCAAACTCGCTTTGGCGTAATGAAGGTGGGAGACTCGCGTGGTCATTCTCTGCGATACATGCACCGTGATGATGCTTATTAGAATTTCGCCGGAGATGATTCGCGATCCGAAGTATGAATGTGCCACTGTTCAAGCTGTGCGCCGCGAGGTTTTCGGCACGAGGAAATTTAAAGACAAGTATCCATGGCGAACTGATTTTAAGGCTCATCTCAAGGCAGTCTCACCCTCCAAGCTGGATCCCCTTGTCCTCGATGTCGTGAAGCAAGTCTCCGAGGAACACATCAATGCAAGCGAAGACAACGCTCCGTTCAGGCTGAGCCCAGAGGACAAGGAAGTGGCGGCATTTGCGGCATCCAATGGCTGGGAGGTCGGAACGGGAGACAAAGGCCTTCAGGATTTTCTTGATCAGGAATTTGACATCAAATCCCACTCGGCGCTCGAGGTACTCAACATTTGGCTGAAGAAGAAGGTCATCGCCTGGACTCAAGAAATGGATAAGGTTCTTCGGGAATGGGCAGAGCAGAGAGAAAAGCCGCAACCGCAAGATGCCAAGAAGCTCTTCGCGAAGTTGACGGGCAAAAAGTATCCAGGCCCCTGATCGCTTCGCGTGAGCCGGCGGTTGTTCGGCTCGCCGGTGATTACCGCCGAAGTTGCTGGAAGTCTTTGGGGGGATCTTCAAGATTTCAAGAGGCTGAGAATCATAATATGGCCGGGCATAACTGCCCGGATCCCGACTGAATATGCGATTTCGTATCCGTGGCCACGGCCACGAGAACCTGCATTCTTTGAATTCGATTTCATTGCGTATGTAGCATTTCAAATCCCCTGGCCAGTTCACACAAGACCACCTACAGCAACGGTGGCGGTAGCCACCGATACAAATTCGTCACCTTCCTGTGGGGTCTTAGGGGCCCGGAATCGGCCCCTACCATATCAGAGGAAAAGACACTCAGAATCTGGAAGCGCCTTTTGAATACGGTATAATCAATTTTGCCTTCCACCCCGTGTCTCAGACCAACAAAAAAAGGAGCCTCGCACGCAAGGCCCCTATCCACTCACATCTGGTGATTTTGTATTCTACGCCAGCACAATCTGGCGGCTCATCTCCGCGGCCTTGCTGGCCTTTCTTCTAGCCTCTAGCAGGTATTTCGATTGATTCTCTGCCATGGCTTTCCTGTACTCTTGCACAACTTCCCTGCTCACTTCTGCCTTTTCAAAGGGAAGCTTCTTGAGTTCTTCTCTTGCGGCTTCTCGCAGGGTCATGATATTACCTCCAGATTATTAGTATACTGTGTTTCAGTTTCAGAAGCAAGCGTGAAAATTGAAAGTGGTTCGGGCGACTCGTTCAGCGGTTGATTGATGATCATTCTCGCGCCGTCCTTTATGCAGAGAAAGACGCTATCCAAGAAGTTCATGGCCGTAGCATCTATCAGTATTTGCCAGGTGAATTCATGGGCATCAAATTGCTCGGCCAGCGCATACTCAACTACCCATACAAACTTCGGCATTTCCCTTCGTAGAATCAACTCCCGATAATTTGTGCACCGCGATTCTTCTGCATAAAACTTCTTGAAGG
>WJMI01000427.1 GCA_014728015.1 Chitinivibrionales bacterium
GAAACCACCTGACCTTCGCCCTCTCCAGCTCCACGTACCCGGCCACTTTCTTTGCCTCGGCAACGTGCACTTCGAGCCGCTTGACACCCCCGAATATCCAGATGAGCATGTCGAAGAAATGTATCCCGATGTTCGTGGCCAGTCCGCCCGACTGTTCCACGTTTCCTTTCCACGAAACCAGGTACCATCGCCCGCGTGAGGTGATATACGTGAGGTCGATTTCGTGTTTCTTGCCCGGTTTGTCCTGGTCTATCTGTTTCTTGAGCGCTACTATTGCCGGATGAAGCCGGAGCTGCAAAATGCAGTAGATGTTCTTTCCGTGCTCTTCGGCCAGCTCCTGCAATGCATCGATGTTCCACGGGTTGAGCACCAGGGGCTTTTCGCAGATCGCATGGGCGCCCAGCCGAAGCGCCAGGCGGATGTGTGCGTCGTGAAGATAGTTGGGCGAGCAGATGCTCAGGTAGTCGATGCCGTCGCCTTTTCGGCGGAGTTTCTCGAGGTGGCGGTCGAAACGTTCGAATTCGCGGAAGAAACTCGCGTTGGGGAAGTAGCTGTCGATAATGCCGACAGAGTCGCTCGGGTCGCACGCGGCCACAAGAGTGTTGCCGGTTTCCTTGATTGCTTTCAGATGGCGTGGCGCTATGTAGCCGGCGAGGCCGGTCAGGGCGAATTTCTTCATTGCTTGATTCCTTTATTGGTTAGCCACAGAGAGCACAGAGGACACAGAGGTAGGATTGGGGGCCTCCGGCCAGCCTGGGTTGGTTCTCCGTAGAAACCGCATATGGTGTTGGATATGAGTTGCGACAGGAACGGATCCGCTGCGGTTGCCATCGGACGCCGCGAAGCGGCGAAATATCTCTCTCTGTGCCCTCTGTGCTCTCTGTGGCTCATCTTACTCAACCGCTCTCACGATCACATCGCAAATCAGCCGCTGATCCTGCTCGGACAGGTATGCATGCATGGGGAGGCTGAATACAGTCCTGCACACTTCCTCGGCCACAGAAAAATCGCCCTCCTTGTACCCGAGTCCTGCAAACGCTGACTGCAAGTGCAGCGGTTTGGGGTAGTATATCGTGGTAGGCACACCTTTCTCCTTCAAGGCCGCGCATATGGCATCCCTCTTCGGGCTTCGGACCGAATACTGCGCCCAGGCCGACGAGTACCCATCCGGCACGGTTGGCAGAGTGACTGCTGAGCCCAGGGCTTGAGAATACCGCTTGGCCACTCTCTGCTTGGCTTCGAGTTCCTTGTCGAACACTTCGAGCTTGGCCAGAAGAATCGCCGCCTGGAGCGTATCAAGACGTCCGTTGAGCCCTATGCGCACGTTATCGTACTTGTCGGCGCCTTTGCCGTGCACTCGTATGGAGCGAAGAACCTGCGCGACGTCATCATCGTTGGTGAACACCGCGCCGCCGTCGCCGTAGCAGCCAAGCGGCTTGGCAGGGAAGAAGCTCGTGGCTGCGATTTCGGCGAGGCTCCCGGATTTTTTCCCGTTATATGTTCCGCCGAACCCCTGCGCGGCATCTTCGAGCACGAACAGTCCATGTTCTTTCGCTATCGCGTTGACAGCGTCGTAGTCGGCCGCCAGGCCGAACAGGTCAACCGGTATGATGCCTTTCGGCTTGGCTTTGCCCTCATTTGCCGCTTTCTTCACTGCTTCGTGCAGTTTTGCAGGGCTGATATTGAACGTGGTGTCGTCGATATCAATGAACACGGGTGTCGCCCCAAGCAGGGCAATGACTTCCGCGGTGGCGATAAACGTGAATGTGGATGTGAACACAGCATCGCCCGGGCCCACCCCCTTGGCCATGAGCGCCATAAGCAGGGCAGTGGTGCCGTCGGAGCATGATATGCAGTGTTTCACGCCGACGTAGGCGGCGAGCTTGTCTTCCAACTCGGCAACTTCCGGGCCAAGAATGAACTTCCCGTGCTCAAGGACAGCGTCGATGCGGGCTCGGACTGAGTGCCGAATAGTGTTCTGTTGGGTTTTTAGGTCTATGAACTGCATGGGAGGAGTAGCCACAGAGAGCACAGAGGACACAGAGGTGGATATGGACGCCTTCGGCGTTCCGGGAAGTGATGTCCTTTGATCAGATCACGAAGCGACGTATCCCCTCCGTCATCTTCCTTACGTTGAAGTTGATGAGCAGGCCAACGTTCTTGTGGCACAATCTCATGTACGAGAGCAGCTGTGCCTCGAACAGCGGGTCGGTTCGGTCAACAGCCTTCAGCTCCACGACCACTTCGTGCTCGACGAGCAGGTCGAGTCTGAGCTGCCCCAGCTCTTTCCCCTTGTAGACCACCGGCACCGGTTCCTGATACTTGAACGCGATTCCTGCCTCTTCAAGTTCGGAACACAAGGCTTTCTCATAGATCGACTCGAGGAGCCCAGGGCCAAGGTGTCTGTGCACTTCAATGGCACAGCCAATGATCTTCTCCGTGATCTCATTGGCAACGGCTTCTGGTGGCTGTGAAACAGGCGAGTAGTTCATCAGCCGGTTCCTCATCACGCTTGCCGGCCATCGGCCGGCCAAATGCCTTCTCTGTGCCCTCTGTGCTCTCTGTGGCTATCTCTTCTTAAACGAACCATACGTCCTCTCACCAATCCGCAGTTCATCAGGCAGGTCCGCGTCTTCATCAACATCCACACAGCGAACGCTCTCGCCCTCTATCCTGTACTTCAACCCGCTCTCCGGGCAGACCATCACTCCGTCCTTGTCCGGCGTGGGCAGTTTGACCCCGTGCCGGCTCATCCAGCCACGGTGCTTTGCCGGATTGCCGAGTACGAGCGCATAGTCGGGCACGTCTTTCGTAACAACACTCCCCGCAGCCACGAACGCATATCTGCCGATAGTCAAGCCGCACACGATTGTAGCGTTGGCGCCAACAGTAGCGCCGCGCCTGATCACTGTCTTTTCGTAGAGCAAATGACGGTTTATTTCAGAACGCGGATTGGTGACATTAGTCAGCACGCATGAGGGTCCCAGGAAAACGTAGTCTTCAATCACCGTGCCGGTGTACACGGATACGTTGTTCTGGATCTTCACGCCATTGCCAATCACGACATCGGATGCGATGTTGCTGTTTTGCCCGATGATGCAGTCGTTGCCAATACGGCAATTCTTCATGATATGGCTGAAATGCCAGATCTTTGTGTGTTCGCCGATATTGCATGGCTCATCAACAAATGCTGATTCATGTTTATAGTACTTCACGATGCAGCCGTTTTTTTATTGGTGATGTGTGATGCGTGATGAGTGATGCGCGTGTGGAATATGCAAACAGAACAGAATCCTTCCGGCCTGTCTCGCTCCGGGCACACCTCTCCCCCGTCAGCGGTACCTTGTTCCAGTGAGTCGGTTAGTCAGTCGCTGGTCTTTCCCCGTTTGGCGCGTATAGATCTGCGTGCTTCAGTTGCCTTTGCCAGGCTTCCGTCCGCTTCCTCAAGCGTCGGAAAATAGAACTCATCGGGGTACCTGACGGCAACTCCATTGGCGTTTGTGGCGAGCCATGGCAAGATCGTTGTCGGCCTTGTGCATCCGGTTCTCTACGTATTTCTCTTTGTCAATGTCTCCCGGGCGTGTCATATCGTTACTGCTTCCCGCATGGCGTTGCGCACGACACTGCCGCGCAATTCGCTGAAGTCGTCGATCTTCCCCTGCGAGCGCACCAGGGAGTCGGCATCGATATGCTGCTTCGCGAGCCGCTTGCGCATCGTCGCGGAGATGCGGAACCTGTCAGTGTGCGAAAGCGCTCGCCTTGTTACCACAATGATGTCGTAATCACTGCCGGCCGAGGCTGTACCGCGGGCCTGAGAGCCGAAGATCAAGCACCTCTCATGCTCTATGTCGTTCAACGCTTCTTTGATTGCTGCCACTGAGGCACTGTTCATTTCGTATCTCCTGTTGGGCTGAAAATAGATGCCGCGTTTTCGAATCGGTGGATCAGTCTGGGGACTTGAAATCACCCTTTGGTGGGCCGAATTCGAAGGAGAGGCGGCTCTTCTACCGTGCCAGTTACTTTTTGCTGCGCCTTTTCCACCTGGACGGAAACTTCGGGTCCCTGTTGGATACTCAGGATTTGCTTTCTCTATGTGGGATTCTGGGCTGCGTGTTTTCCGCTCTGCAACTCCGACCTGTGAACGGCACCATTTGCATGTCCCCGCGAGTCCTACAGCATCGGGCCACCGCTGGATTGCGTCTTGTCTTTCTCAACGGGGACAGCCCCGCTCGGCATCGTAAGCCGGGTACACCTTTCCCCCGTCGGCGGTACTAGTACACAGAGCCAAAGGCAGAAGGATGAATGGCCCTTCGGGCTGGCCCTCTCCTATCTTCCGCAATACTAGCACGCCTTGAGGCTCACACTATCCGGTCCCGAACCCGCCCGTTTGGGGCACTTAACCAGGTTAACTACGGTCGGTCCGGTCTATTATTATAGAATGAAGGGGAGGGGTTGGGAAGAGGGAAGTGGGGGAAGCGTCAGAAGCACTCAGTGACGCGTGAAGGGTGATGGGTGACGGGTAGGCGGCTGGAACTCTGTGAGTGGTGGCAGGTAACTAGCCTGAATTATGCATGAAAAAAGGCAGCATCGGAGTTAAGAGGTTGATATATTAGTGGTTGTGAGATCACTAAAGTCAACCCTTTTTTCCGAAGGCTGCCATGATGGAATATACACAAACTGCGCTGTTCTTTGACAA
>WJMI01000428.1 GCA_014728015.1 Chitinivibrionales bacterium
AAGATGATAATCGACTCGCTGCAGGAGGCCGTCGAGAGAAACGCCGATTCCCCGGGCGAGTATGAAATGATGGGAGTGGTCGTGGTGGGCCTTACCAAGCTGGTTGATTTCTACCGGGAGCACATGCGCAGGGAAGAAGAAGAGCTGTTCCCCCTGGTGCCGAAGTACCTTACCGACGAAGAGAAGGCCCGGCTTCACAAGGAATTCGCCGCGTTTGACAAAGATGATATCGAGAAGGTGAATGAATCAACTGTCGGCGAATTCGAGCGCAAGCTGCATGAGCAAGCGGAGACGAAATGAGAAAGGGCAGTGTGCAATGGCGCGTGAGCTGACGGTACGCATAGCGGGAGAAGCAGGACAGGGAATTCAGAGCGCGGGTGAGGCATTGTGCCGCGCGGTGAGGCATGCAGGGCTCCATCTCTTTGCGCACAAAGATTACATGTCGAGGATCCGGGGCGGCGACAACTATTTCCAGGTACGCATTGCCGAACAGCCCGTGCAGTGCCCGCGCGAGCAATGCGATATCATTATTGCCTTGAACCCGAACAGCGCCTCCGCGCATGCCGCATCGGTCGGCGAAGATGGAATGCTTATTGCCGACGCATCAGAGGGGTCAATCGAGGCGGGCGGCACCAGGCTGGTCGACTTTCCTCTGCGCAAGACAGCCGAATCGGTAACAGGGTCCACGCGAGCGGCAAACAGCATAGCAGCGGGCGTGATATGCCGCGTGAGCGGCGTGCCTGAGGGGAGCCTGGAGCACGGGCTGCGGGCGGTATTTGCGGGCAGGAATGAAGAACTGGTCGACAAGAACCTGCGTGCCGCCCGGACCGCCTATAAAATGGCCTCATCATGTCCGTCGCCCGGCATCTCCCTGGAAAAAAGCGATGCGGGTAGCCGGCTTCTCATCGACGGGAACCAGGCGCTGGCACTGGGTGCTATCCGGGCGGGATGCACGTTCTATTCGGCATATCCCATGACACCCTCAACCAGTATCATGAACACGATGGCGCACTTTGCACAGCGGTACGGGCTTGTGGTCGAGCAGGCCGAAGACGAGATCGCGGCAATCAACATGGTGCTGGGCGCGTGGTTCGCGGGCGCGCGCGCCATGACCGCATCGTCGGGCGCCGGGATCGCCCTCATGAGCGAGGGGATAAGCCTTGCGGGCATGACCGAGACGCCGGTGGTTGTGGTGGATGCGCAGCGCCCGGCCCCCGCGACAGGCTTTCCAACGCGTACCGAGCAGGCGGACCTGAACATGGCCATTCATTCGGGGCACGGCGAGTTTGTGCGCGCCGTGTATGCCCCCGGATGCATCGAGCAGGCGTTTGCTCTCGCGGTCAAGGCATTCAATATGGCGGACAAGTACCAGATGCCGGCAATTATCCTGACCGATCAGTTCCTCGCCGATTCTATCCGCGATACCGCTGTGCCTGATGTGGATGCCGTGCAGGTCGAACGTCATGTCATCGATAAGGAACCGTCGGGCGATATCAAAGACTACAAGCGATATACAATCACCGAATCCGGCATTTCGCCCCGCGCCGTGCCTTCATGGATACACGATGCAATCTATGCCGACAGCGACGAGCATACCGAGGAAGGACATATCACCGAGGACGCGGCCGTGCGGACCCAAATGGTAGGCAAACGGCTTACCACAAAGCTGATCGGATTGTCCGGTGAAATCGAAGAGCCCGAGGCATACAACCTCGACGGGGCGGACCTGGTGCTCGTGGGGTTCGGCTCCACGCGCGGTGTCATGCGCGAGGCCTGCGATCGAGTATTGGATGCGAGCGTGGGCAGCGTGCATCTTTCACAGGTCTGGCCGTTTCCGTCAACGGCCCTGTACGAGATGCTGGAACATGCGCCAAAGATCATGACCGTGGAAAACAATGCGACTGGCCAGCTCGAGGACCTGATTACGTGGAAGACAAGACTCTACGTTGCCGGCGCGATACGCAAGTTCGACGGCCGGCCGTTTACAGTCGATGAACTCATGCGGAGAATACGCGAGAAGGTGTAACAATGGAGCCAGTGGAATTTAAAGGCAGTGATCCGATTGCGTGGTGTCCTGGATGCGGCAACTTCGGCATTCTCAACGCGGTAAAACGCGCGCTCGCCCACCTGGGTAGAGAGCCCCGGGACTACCTGCTCGTGTCGGGCATTGGCCAGGCAGCCAAGCTGCCGCACTATGTGAAGTGCAACTGTTTCAACGGGCTCCACGGCCGGGCGCTTCCGGTCGCGCAGGGCGCAAAGCTTGCGAATAGGGATTTGACTGTCCTCGTAACCACCGGTGACGGCGACTGCTACGGCGAGGGCGGGAACCATTTCATTCATGCCGTACGCCGGAATGTCGACATTACGGTAATCGTGCACGACAACCAGATCTACGGGTTGACAAAAGGACAGGCTTCGCCGACTACTGATTCCGGATTCGAAACCAAGGTCCAGACGGCCGGCGTCACGCTGGAGCCGCTGAACCCGGTCCTGCTCGCTGTTGCTCTGGGATGCGGATTTGTGGCGCGCAGCTTTTCCAAGGACATTGAGGGCCTGTCAGAACTGATAGTCGAGGGAGTCAGGCATCCGGGATTCTCGCTCATCGATGTGCTGCAGCCGTGCGTGTCGTTCAACCGGAAGAACACCTACGAGTGGTACGGAGAGCGCGTGTACAGGGTCGATGAGGACTCGGAATACGATCCGTACGAGCGTACCGCCGCGCTGAGTGCTGCGGGGCAATGGGGCGACAGGATTCCTACAGGTATCATCTATCGGAACGACAGCAAGCCGTACGAGCAACAGACCGGGCTTTCACATCGCGAGCCCCTGATCGAACGAAGCATCCGGAACATTGACATGGAACCGGCCTTTACCGAGCTTTCCTAATAGACCAGTTCTTATCATGCAAGAAAGGGGTACGCCATGAAAAAGTACCAGTGCAATTCGTGCAGTTATATCTATGATCCCGAAAAGGGCGATCCTGAAAACGGCGTTGAGCCGGGCACTGCTTTCGAGAGCCTTCCTGATGACTGGACCTGCCCGGAATGCGGGGTGGGCAAGGAGGAGTTCTCGCCGCTGGATTAGGATTGCGCGCCTGTGGGGGCCGCACCCTAGTGCGATTGCTGGGCCATTACACGCTTACGCTACAATTTCCACGACTCTCAGATCCAGCACGAGGTCCTTGCCGGCAAGCGGATGGTTGGCATCGAGCGTAACGTTGGCTTCTCCGACATCCACGACTGTCACCTGGCGCGACTGGCCGGTGCGGAAATTGGCCTTGAGCTTCTTGCCGCGTTGCAGCTCGATATCATCGGGCACCTTGCTCTTTTCAAGTTCGAAGATAAGGTCTTCGCGGAACGGCCCGTATGCCTTGTCGCTGGGGATGAGCACCTGGCGCGTATCTCCTTCGTCCATGCCCAGAAGCGCCTTCTGGAGCTCGTCAAAGGTGTTGTCCTGACCGACAGTAACTTCCACGGGTTGTTTTCCGGCGGTAGTTGCCACCAGAGTGCCGTCCCTGAGCGTTTCCTTGAGGTGCAGCTTCACGCGGCTGCCATTCATCACCTGTGACATACAACCCTCCTTTTTATCGCGGTTTCTGCCTGCGCACCGCCTTGTATTTGTTGCCCGCGGCGGGACCGGATGCCTGCGGGCGGTTATTGCTTTGCCCAGTATTTGGGGCGCCCATAGTAGTCGAAAAGGATTTCTTCGTGCTCCCTGTTTACCGGCCGGGCCGGATCGTATTCCGGCGCGTGCTCTATCTGGGCGCGGGACAGGCCCACGCGCACGCTGGAGGTGTCCCAATTGACCTCCTCGGCCCATGAGGGTGGAAGAATCACCTTTTTGCCGCGAAGCAATACCTTGGTGTCAACCACCATGTAGCGAATCGTCCACTGCCCGTCGTCGGCGATGAGATCGTCGACATGTCCAACATCGCTGTCCGTCGCGCTGATGCCGTATCCGATGACCTCGCGGTCGCTTCTGAGATGTGAGTCGCCCGTCTGCTCCTGCGGCTCGCCCACGGCCGGCGGCGGCAGGCTCGCCACGGGCGGGGCAAGCGGCGTTCCCGAATGCCAGTACATCGGCCACCCGTAGTGCTTGTGTATCTCTATCTCCTTCTGCCGCGATACAGGTTTGTCCGTATCAACGTCAGGGCTTTGCTCAATCTGCGCGACCGTCAGATTCACGGGAAACGAGCTGGTATCGGGGCTCCCAAACGATGCCGGCGCAATGAGTACTTTCCTGCCGGGCAGGACGGCGCCCGTGTCCACGACCATATACCGGACGGTCCAGAACCGGTCATCGAAGTAGTACCCGTAAACACTCCCCAGCTTCCCGTCAACGGCTTTCACTTCGTAGCCGTGCATTTCCTTCAGGCTTCGCAACATGATATACCTCCTCGGCTGTGCGCCGGAAAACGTATCGTCTCAGTTCGGCGGAAGCTGCTCCCGGTATTCAAGGTAGAGCACGACAGGAAGCATGACAAAAAGCATGGTCACACCCCCCAGTGCGGCGAAAACCATGACACTCTGATTCATGTGCTCTTTCCTTCGTTTCCTGCCCGGCTCGCGAGAACGATGCATTCCCACTGCTATGCGGCAATGACGTCCTTCGATACATGCAGAAAGCCCGGCGAGATGTCAACCGGCTCGAGTGCCATTTCCTTGGACAAGAAGTCCAGATATCCTATGCGTACCTCGGTGAGGAAGTCGCGCTCGAGCTCTACCAGCACCCACAGAAGCCTTCGCAAGGGATCGGCATCGGTAAGCGACAGGAATGTGGAGAATAGATCCAGGTCGTTTTCCGCGGATTTCACCGCGAAATCATGGATGTCAACCAAGCGAAGCATATAGACGGATTTACGGTACTTTGCCAGAAATTCCCGCCGCTTATTCGCGTGACCGGGCGGCACTCCACCAGGGCCGGTGAGACTTCCGGCAATTTTCTCAAATACTATTAGCTGATTTCGCTTCTTTTCATGCAAATACAGCAGATACGCGCCGGTTACCGGGTCTTTGCATTGTCTCGCTTCCTGATCGTAGAACCTCACGGCATCGGAGAGGCGATGCCACAGAATCTGTCCCGCTCGTAGCCCTGAAGATTTCGCCATTCTTCCTCCTGGAGAGAAACGCAGCCCGTTCTGTTCTGTTACTGAAAGTGCAAGAACCATGCCTGCCGGCATGCGCCCGGCAACGCGCCAGGCGAAAGGCGAAGAAGCGCCACGGACAGGAGAATTCTCAATTCCGGGAAGGGATTATCAGAAGCGAAAACAGGCGATGGGACGAGCTCAAACGCGTTCTGTCTTGCCCAGCTTGCGGTACAGCGAAGAGAGCGAAATGCCGAGTTTTTCGCTGGCAAGGTTCTTATCACCTCCGCACATGTCCAATACGCGGAGAATATGCGAGGCCTCGGCCTGTTCAAGGCTCAACGCCTCTTGGGGGGGATCAAATCGAGGTCCGGGCTTTTCGGCCTCGAGTCCGGGGAAATGCTTCGGGGCAAGTGGCGAGCCTTTTGCCAGCAGGATGGCCCGCTCCAGCATATTGCGCAGCTCACGCACATTGCCGGGCCAGGCATAGCCGGCGAGGACCTGTCTCACTTCATCGGACAATGGGAAGTGGGCGTATCCGAATCCGGCAAGCACATGCTTGGCCAGGCCCAGGAGGTCCTCGGTTCTCCGGCGAAGGGGAGGAATATGAATGGGAAACACACAGATTCGGTAGTACAGGTCTTTGCGGAACGACCCGCTCTCGGTAGCTGCCTTGAGGTCCTGGTTACTCGCGCACAAGAGCCGGAAGTCGCTTGAACGCATGCGGTTCTCTCCCACGCGGCGGTAAGACCGCTCTTCCATAGTGGTCAGAAGCTGCGCCTGCACGTCGAGATCCATGTCGCCGATTTCGTCGAGAAACAGGGTCCCCCGGTCGGCAGCCTCGATGAGCCCGGGGCGTTCCTTGACCGCGGAGGTAAACGCTCCCTTGGCATGGCCGAAAAGCTCGCTGCGCAGAAGCTCTCCCTTGAGACTGGAGCAGTTCAGCTCGACGAACGGCTCGTCCTTGCGCCCGCTGTGCTCGTGAATCCACCGGGCGAGTATTCCCTTGCCGGTGCCGGTCTCGCCGCTCAGCAGCACAATGGTATCGTTGGAAGCGGCCACTTCGGCGTGCTCGAGCACTTTGTTCATGGCCTCGCTCGATCCAAAGAAAGGCTTTTCGCGGTGGGCGAGCCGTTGCTGGATAAGATCTCTTCGGCGCAAACCTTCGAGTTCGATGCATCGCTCGAGTGTCACCTCGAGATCGGGCATTTTTATGGGCTTAGTGAGATAGTTGTCCGCGCCCTGCTTGGTGGCCTGGACCGCGGTGGAGATGTCGTCGACACCCGTAGCCACGATAATCGCCGTGCTGGGCGATCCGGTCTTTGCCTCGCGGATCAGGTCCATGCCGTCACCGTCGGGAAGCCGCAGGTCGAGCAGCATTGCTTCGAAATGCTTGGCTGTGAGAGCATCACGGGCATCTTTGAAGGTCTCGGCAGTGGTTACTTCATACCCTGCTTTGGACAGGTATTTCGAGTAGCCGAACAGCTCGGCCTGGTTGTCTTCCACGAGAAGTATCCGGGGATTTTTCACGGCATCTCCATGTTGGTAAAATCTTCCGTACGTATGGCAGCCGAACAAAAATACCTCTTTCCCCTGAGAAGCCGGCGGGATCTGCGCATTTGCGGGTTGTTTCTGTGCATGCAATCACAGATGTAAAAGCGCACGATGGCGTCTGGCACATTCTTTGCGGCTTTGATCAGTGAATACCGCGCATGAGTCGAGAGCAATCGAACACGCATTTGTTATGATAGCCATATTTTCATAGAGCGGCCGGTACATCGGCGCGACCGTGGGGGAGGACGCGCATACACGCGGGCGACACGCTCACGCTGCATGGGAGAAACGGATCGTCCCGCTCACGGAAACCAGCAGCAAAGCAGAATACGTCACATGATGAAGACGACCGGCAACACGCAGTGCATTTGAGAATGACATCACACTCAAGGGATTCCATACAGGGGAGGTAGTCAATGAAATTCACATGTACGGTCACCGCCGCGGCGACAGCGGCCGCGCTGAGCATAGCAGTCATGTCCTGTTCGAATAAGGAAATGATACAGCACGGCTCCGCCGGAGAGTACCAAGATCTTACGATCGGGTTCGCGGGCATGAGCCCACTCACCGGCGCGCGGATTATTGTTGATGTTTGGGAACATCCCACGGAATCGGATCTCGGATTTAACCTGGAAAACCGCTGCGAACACGAAATTGTGCGTGATGCCGACGGAGCGCAGAGGTCGGTCTGGCGATGGCCTGTGGGCAAGGTGCCCATGCAGGGGCGCGGCACGCCCCACAGTCCTGATACGTTGCGCGGCCACCCGCCATATCCCCGCCCCGCAGCCCCGGCGCAGCCGGCTGTTACCTCTGACACGTCGTATGAAATCTCTCTGGCCAGCGACAGCGCATCCGATTTTGCCGAATGGGAGCTGTGGGCCCCCCGGCAAGCTGTCGAGGATCCGGACATCCCCCAGGAGGTCGAAGGCACCAGGGGCGAATGGGTGCTCACGCAGTCCCAGAAGGCCCATGTGAAAGACGATGAATTCGATATCACCTTGCGAAACGCGGTTCATCCTGAAGCATCCCACATGATCAGTGTCCATCTGCACGCGAAGAAGCAACGCGGCGGCGGGGGAATGCCTGAAAAGATCCGGTGGAACCTTGTGTTTCACAACGGCAAACACCAACTGGAAATACCATTCAACCTGGAAAAGGAGTCGGTGGAGACCGGCAACCTGAAAATCGAATCCGAATAGGACCCGGAGCAGAGGCCCGGAAGTGCCATGCGGGCCGGACTACATGGTCTTTCGCCTGACGATTGAGAACAGGAGGCCGAAGCCGACAACGCCTGCCACGGCGAATCCGGCAATCCCGATCAGCGACACGCTCTGGATGCGCGGCGGGATGCCGGCGTGCACGACAATCGACGAGCCCACGATGAGCGCGGCAAGCACGAGTCCAAACACAATCCGGTTGGCGACGCGGTTCAAGCTGTTCATCAGAGGCTCCAGCCCGCGATGCTCAAATTGTATGCGCGTACCGCCCCCTTTGATCATGCGCATCATGTCTTTGAAATCGAACGGCAGGTCGCGCAGAAGCGAGGCCAGGTCGGCCACGGCAAAGTACGCATCAAACGGCAGGTGCTTCAGCCGGGGGTTATGGTAGACAATCCTTCGCACGTGCGGCTCGATGTGCTCGATCATAT
>WJMI01000037.1 GCA_014728015.1 Chitinivibrionales bacterium
GCACTGGATAGATACGGTCCTTTTTGGCAAATGCGATGATCGTCGACGATTGGCTGGGTCCCTTGTAGACCTTGACAAACCCCTCGGAGGTAACGCGCGCCATCTTGTTCGTCTGCGCCGGGCTGCCGCCCGGCACGACAAGAAGCGCGGCGAGCGCCAGCAGAGATGCTGCGCGATACGCGGCCGCCCGCGACGATGATGACACAAATGGCGGGGTCATGTGATTACCCATAAGATAGGACTTCCGTGGCGCCAAGGGCAATGGCCGCGAAAGGGATGCGCCACAAGACAGCACCCGGCCGGGCGCCGCCGTGAAACGGCTGGGGGAGTATGGGCCGGTTAATATGTTATGCGGGAATTGCGCCCGGTGAGCGTATCGCGGCAGGTTTTCGCGGGAAGCGCTGCATCAGTGTATGTGCATCCTGCCCGTGCGGCAACCGCGAGCGGAATAGACTCGGCACAGAAGCATTCCCGGCGGGAGCCTGCCTGCATCCAGACGGTATGTCATGCTCCCGTGACCGCGGCGCCAAAGGACGGTCCTTCCTCTGGTGTCGACCACCCGCAAGCTATGACGGCCCTGAAACGGGACAGACAGAGAATAACCGGCCCCGTCACGCACGATCGAAAAAGAAGAGCGTGAAGCGCGATCGTTTGCGGCCGCCAGCACCGCATCGCCGATCACGGCCTCCACGCGGTACTCCTCCTTGAGTGTCAGTTTCATGTCCAGGCCGGTCGGCGTGGCAATGGCATAGTTGGTGATGCTGTTCTCGACCGCGTTCCTGGCGCCCTCATCCATCGTAAGTTTCACGTACCGGCAATCGAGATCGTATACTTCGGTAACCCACAGCCCGCCCTCTTCGACAATCGCTTTGCGGCCGAATACCGGAATGGTCACGTTGTCACCCGGAGTTGCGCCGGCGAGCGCATCTTCGATAGTTGTCTCTTCTTCGACAAAATCCAGAAGCTGCGGCGAGGGGCTCGTGGTGTAGTCGATATGGGGAAGGGGACCGGTGAATTCCGATATGACCGTGTTGTTGTCGTCGAGGATATTGTATTGCTCGTTTCCCCAGCAGTTCTTGAGCAGCGTGCCTGTATAGCGGTTGTTGCGAAGCGTTATATCGTGGGTAGGATACCGGCCGTTGTCCGCGGTCACATAGCAGCGCAGGTACGCGACCCAGTCGTTTTCGTTGTAACCGTTTTCATAGAAGAGATTGTCTTCGATGATTACGTCCTTGCTCTCATACAGCGTGAACGCGCAGGTGCCGTTGCGGTAGAGCGTGTTGTTGCGAAGCACTCCGGGACCGGGGTTGCCTTCCATGGCAATGCCCGCTATCTGGGGATTGGAGCCGCCGGCGGAATAGCCGTTTGCGTGGTTGCCGAAGATAGTGCAGTTCTGTACGGTGAAACTCTCGTGACCGAAATCGAGCCACAATCCTACGCCGTAGTTGTCGTAGCTGATAAGACCGTCGATTACAAGGTTGTCGGTGAACAGAAGTTTGGTGCCGCCGTTGTAATACGCGGTCCCCTCGCCGCATTGGTTGTTTCTCCTGAAAATGCAGTCCTCAATCAGATAGTTTTCGAGTTTGGGGCATGTCTCGCATCCTCCCTGGGCGCCCTCGCCGTTGCCCCACATGGCGTTACCCGCATTGTTTTGAAAGATGCAGCGCCTGACCGTGATATCGAGCGCCGGATTTCCCCCCCCAGACCGGATCGCTGAATGCCAGTCCCTCGGATTTGCCCCGCGAACTTTCAAACCTGCAGTCTTCGAATGTCCAGCCCGTGCGTGCGCGCACCATGCCGGTCATGATGTCTCCAGTGCGTCCCGTGAATACGAAACCGACAATCGTGATGTCCCCGGCGCCGTCAAACAGGGGATCGGCGCCGCCGTTGCCGTCGACCACTACACCGTGACGCTCGCGCGCCCGGAACGTCACTCCCTCGTTGTTGGCGTATACTTTCTGATAGGTGCCGGCCGCAATCGATACGACATCACCTGTTCCCGCGGCATCGGCGGCTTTTTGGAGCGTGGCAAACGGAGAACTCTCGCTGCCGTCGCTGGCATCAGAGCCCCCCGGCGCGACATGATACGTTGCGGCCAAACCCGGGAAAGCCAGACAGGCGCACAGAAAACAAAGTGCGGCAATTGGCGTGTTCACGGTATGGTCCTTTCTTCTAGCGTGCAATGAGCAGCGGCATGCAGCCTGTACCCCGCGCGGTCTCAAGGTGACCGCCATGCAACAATTCACAAACCGGCACTCTTCCACCCTGCTGCTCTCGCCGATGGAGCCAAGCCATGCCCAAAAAGAGCCGTTGATAAACAAGGTAGTTGCGCATTGAGCGGTTTTGTTATATCATATATT
Source organism: Chitinivibrionales bacterium (assembly GCA_014728015.1). Lineage (GTDB taxonomy): Bacteria > Fibrobacterota > Chitinivibrionia > Chitinivibrionales > WJMI01 > WJMI01. Next base: position 2,361 of record WJMI01000037.1, read on the forward strand.
CTCGAACTATTATGCTGTTATAGGGGGGGGTGGTATGGCGCGGAATCAGAAGGAACCGCTTCATGAACGCATCGCGCGGCAGCTTGGGCATGACATCAAAGACACCTCCGCGCAATGGCTGCCTTCCCTGCGGGAGCTTTCGCGGAAATACGAGGTCTCTCTTCAGACAATGTGGAAAGCGACCTCGCATCTCAAGGACAGGGGGATCCTGGCTTTTTCCCAGGGGAAGCGTATGCGCGTGGTCCCTGCGGGGGACGCTCCTGCTCCCGCGGACCTGCATGGCGGCTCGGCAACCGCACTGTACGAGCGTATCAAGAAACGCATCAGTGACGGTACCTACCGGGCGGGGCAGGGGCTGCCCAAAACGCGCTACTTTGTTCTCACGGAGTATTGCTCAAACGATACCGTATGCGAGGCGCTTCGCATGCTCGAGGCCGATCGGCTGATACACAAGAAACGGCGGCGGTGGATGATCGGCCCGCCCGAACCTGAAATCAATGTGCGAAGCCCGCGCACAGCAGACAGGCCGGTGGTGGTGCTGGTATCCACCAACTCCTCCTACCACGATCTGTTCTTTGATACCCACCTGGACCAGTTCTCCGCGGAATTCTTCTCCGAGCTGAATGCCAAGGAAATCGAGTACAAGGTGGCATTCAACGATTGGGAATACTCCATGCGGTCGCTGTTTCCCATAGGCCGCGAGGGCACGCTCTCCTTAATCAATTCGCTGGGAAACCGGTACCAGGGGGCACTCGTGATGGTCCATGCGACATCGGCCGTGGACCTTCCGGAAATGCTTTCGTGGTTGTGTCAGTTCGAGAAACCGGTAGTGTGGCTCGACATGGACAACAAGGGCCCCGGGTGGGACCGTCAGAGAATCACCCGGAAAAATTTCTTCCGGTGCTTCTCCGACGAGCGCAGGGCCGTGAACCTGGCGGTGGATCACCTGTGCGAGGCCGGCCATAAAAGCATCGGCTTCCCCAAATACGAGCCCTACCTTCGCGACGCGTATTTCCTTGAAGAGCGTATTCAACATGTGCGCGACAAGATTGCCGGGGACAACCTCGAACTGAGCATCACGGTACCGCCGGTCCGCACGGAGCCGTGGGAAGCGTGGCACGAGGAGTTCAGCGGGATATCCTACCAGGCGCTGGCCGGCATACACGACACAATGCATCAGCGTGAGCCCGCCGCCCGCGGCGCGCGCCTGGATGCCATGATCAGCGATGAACTGCTGGGCCGGACGCCGACCCTGCGGGAGCTCTTGACCGATACGGATGTTACCGCTGTTCTGGCGGCAAACGAGTGGCTTGCCATCAATTACTACTATTGGCTGACCTATGCAGGGGTGAGCATACCGCGCGACATCTCGATTGTCGCATTTGACAACTACCGGCGGTTCATGCATCACCCGATCGCCACGGTGGACCTGAAGCTCGACGAACTCGGCTATCTTGCGGCCCACATCTTTTCGGGTGATATTCCCGTGCGGCATGACCGCCGGGGAAACATCCCGGCCCGCCCGGTATTTGTCGATCGCGGCTCGCTCGGCCCGCCGCGGACAGGCCCTCTCAAGCTTCCCGGCTGACATGCACAGGGGTCGCTCGGCTTGCGGACCGTGCCGCGAATGCAGGAAGTCATCAAGAAGAATGGAAACCGGACAGCGGCGCTATTTGCCCTCAGGCGCAGGCGCGCCGTCCAGCACCACGCTGCCCACCGGCACGATGAGCAGCTGATACAGGGTATCGTCCTGCTCGCGTGAGTACAGCTCCTTGCTGTACATGATATTCCCGGATACGCGCGTACCGAATGCGAGTGACTGCCCCGTGTGCCAGGCCTTGAGATACAGGGCCCACCGTTCTCCCACATATCGCGCGGCGCGCTTGCGTGCCTCGTCGCGGGCCGGCTCTGGATAGTCGGGATTGTATGTTGCCTTGCCGGCCACGTAAAACGCGCCCGTGGAAGTATCGAATGCGGCACTGAGGAGGGGAGGGACGAGCGTGGTATTCTCAGGATCCGCAAATACCGTGTCTTCGCGGGCCAGGAGAACGCTTAGAACAGAATCATAGTATGCCTGCGTATCGATCGGTTCCGTGGGATGCCCGCGTACCGGGGCCGATGTCGTATCGGATTGTTCTCCGCCGTTTTCGTCACAGAAAACGCACAACAGAGTGCAGAGCGCGGCAATTGCCAGTGAATACCGTTTCATAATATTTTCCCCAGGCAAGTAATATACTGCGCTTCGGTTGAAAAACGCCACAGAAATGAGGTCCCATGCCGCGCACGAAGCCACAGCACGCGTCCCAGAAGTCTGCCGCGAAGCCTGCCGCAGGATTCGACTTTTCAAAGCTCAGCGGCAACCATTACGTAAATGTGGCGATCCTGGCCCTGCTGTGCGCGGGTTTGTTCGGCGCCTTTCTGTTCTCCGACAAAATGCTGTACGGCTCCGACCAGTTTGCGGGTTTTGCCTCCCATGTCGTGCTTCGTGATGCACTCGTGGAGCACGGCCAGTTTCCCATGTGGCTGCCCAGCCACTTGGGCGGTATGCCGACGATTGATGCCATGTTTGGCGATGCAATGTACATACCGTCGCTCATCATGTATGTCCTGTTTGATATGCATCGTGCCCTTGGTCATATCATGGTTCTGCATGTGTTCCTCGCCGGGTTGTTTTTCTACATCCTGCTGGTGCGCGGGTTCGGCGCACCGCCGCTTGCGGGACTTGCGGGCGGCGCCTTGTACATGTTCAACCCGGAATTTGTCTCGCATGTGTATCCGGGGCATCCGGGGAAGATGATGGTGATCGCCTGGCTTCCGTTCGTGATATGGCGGATGAAGGTGCTCATGGAGAGACCCGGCCCCCGCAACATGTCGCTTCTTACGCTGGGGATAGCGGCCTGCCTGTTTACGTCGCACACGCAGATGACCTATTTCGTGATCTGGGGCCTGGTCCTGTACTGGCTGCTTACGCTCGTGCTCGAGTATGTCGCCCGGCGGGACATCAAGAGGCTCGTGCCCCATGCGGCATATTTCGCGCTGGCCGGCTTGTGCGGCGTGGGCATGGCGTTCATCCAGTTCTACCCCTCGTTTGCCTTTATCAATGATGCCCATTCGGTCCGCGGGGTGGAGCGCGGGTTCGAATACGCCGCTTCCTGGTCGCTCCACTGGCCGGAGTTTTTCTCGCTGTGGGTGCCCGAGTTCGGCAGCTATCTCGAGAACTACTGGAGCGAGAACCCGTTCAAGCTCAACACCGAATATGCCGGGGCCATTGCCCTGCTGTTTGCGGTATTCGCGGTGGCGTTGAAGCCCCGGCCGTGGAGGATTTTCTGGGCCGCGGGCGGCGCCCTGGCGGTCCTGTACGGCATGGGCGCGCATACGCCGGTCTTTCATGTCGCCTATTACCTGCTCCCCGGCGTCAAGAAATTCCGCGCCGGCAGCATGATGCTGTTCTGGTATTCATTCAGCGTGGTCCTGCTTGCAAGCCTGTTCTTTGCCGACGTGATCCGCGGCGAGCTTGCTTCCATGGACGATTCCCGCAAGAAAAAATGGCAGCGCGGCATACTCATCGCTCTCGGCGCAATAACCGGCTGTGCCCTGCTGTTCTCGACAAAAGGCTTTGTCGCCTCCCTCATGCGGGGAGTTCTGGCAGACACCCGGAAGAACCGGATCTTCGAGCTGAACTTTTCGGAGAATTTCGTGCCCGCCCTGTGGATGTGGTGGGTCATGGCAAGCGCGTCCATCGGCCTCTTGTGGGGCGTGCTCCTGGGCAAAGTCAACCGGTACGTGTTTCTCGCGGCCGTACTGGCGATCGGCCTGTTCGATGTCATGCGCGTGGACAGTACCTTTATCAAGGCCGTCAATCCCAACAAATATCTGCCGAGTTCGCCGGTCCTCGACCGGCTGCGCGAACAGATGGCGGATGCCCCGTTTCGCTGCTTTTCGCTTCCGGGCACACTTCCCGAAAACGCGCTGGGGATTCATGGCCTCGAGGGCATAGGCGGGTTCCACGACAACGAGCTCCAGTGGTACCGCGATTTCCGCGGCGATCAGCGCAATACCAATTATTTCCACGGCATCCTGTCGCAGGATGCACAGGGACGGGCCTATCTCAATGCATCGCAGCTTCCGCAGGGAAACGCGTTTCTCAATATTGCCAATGTGCGCTACTATCTCGCGGGGCAGGGCGGGCAGATCGTGCCGATAGAGAATAAGGGCGCGCTAGGTCGCCTGAGCTTTGTCCCGTCGTACGTGGTCGTGCCCAAAGAAGAAATAACAGCATCGCTTCGGACAGGGGCCTACGACTATCATGCCGCAGTAGCGCTCCTGGAGGAGCCTTCGCACAAGCCGCCCCCGCTTGCCGCCGACACCACGGATTCGGCCGCCTCTCTTCCGGTCGCGCAGGTACAATGGAAAGAGTATACGCCGAATGTGCGCAAAGCCCGGGTCACGGTTCCGCGCGAGGGGTTTCTTCGGGTATCAGAAGTCTACTATCCCGGGTGGGAGATACGCATTGACGGCAATCCCGCGCGGATCTACCAGGCCGATCTTGCCTGGATGGCGGTATATGTGGATGCGGGAGAGCATGACATCGTGATGATGCCCAAATCGATGTACCTGGGTACGGCAAGCGTTATTTCGCTGCCGCTCATTGCCGCCGCGCTGATATACTGGATTGTGATTGCCCTGCTGGGCCTTCGAAAGAAACAGGAAAACTGATGGGCGCAAAAGGCAGGCGCGCGCTGTTTCTCGACCGTGACGGGGTTGTGAACGAGGACTATCACTATCCCTGCATGTCGGCACATATCACGTTCCGCCCGGGCATCTTCGAACTGTGCCGCAAAGCCGCGCGGCTTGGATACATGATATTCGTGGTAACCAACCAGGCCGGTGTCGCAAAAGGCAAGTTTACCGAGGCCGATGTCCGCTCTCTCCATGCATGGATGCGGGCCGAATTCGAAAAGCAGGGAGTGTCAATCGCGGAGTTTTATTATTGCCCGTACCATATCGACGGCATTGTTGCCGAATACGCGATTGACTCCGACTGGCGAAAGCCCAAACCAGGGATGTTTCTTCAGGCCGCAAAAGACCATCTCATCGATCTGACCGCATCGGTGATGGTCGGCGACAAGGAAACGGACCGCATAGAGCTTCCCGGGCTGAAATGCATCATCGTGAAAAGCCAGTATACCACCGAAGGCTGGGATGTGGAGACACTGGAAGAAGTGGGGGAGATGCTGGATGCCTGATGTTCCACACGCAATGCCGGAAACCTGAAAGGGATGCGGGAGAGATGCCTGCCGGCGCGGGCGGGCGTTATCGTGCTGCGCTTTCGATTGCTTTTGTGTATTCCCCGGCAAGGGATGCGTAGTTGTAGCGATCTTCGGCGCGCCGCCGCGCTTCAATACCGAATTTGCTCATCAGGCCGTCATTCTCAAGAAGCGCCACTATTTCACGGCCGAACAGGTGCGGATCGTTGGCGCGCACCAGCACCCCGCCGCCGTCCTTAAGCGACTCGTGCAGCTCGCCGATATCCGATGCCACTATGGGCTTGCCCATTGCCATGTATTCGTAGAGCTTGAGAGAGGAACGGCCGACATTGACATAGGTGTCCGGGAAGGCATCGGAGTAGGGGAGAATGAGGATGTCGGCGGCGGCAAGATACGGCGGGACTTCATCGTGCACAACTTTGCCGGCAAATACCAAGCGGGAGGCA
>WJMI01000038.1 GCA_014728015.1 Chitinivibrionales bacterium
GTATCGCTGGATCTGGCAAGCTTCACAGTGGTCGAGGCCGCCGCGGATATCCTCGATGAACTCGTATGCGAATACGTGGACATTCTCCTGGCCAACGAAGATGAGGCGCGGGCCTTTACCGGGTGCGATGACGAGGCCGCCGCACTGAACGTTCTCGAAAAGAAGGCCCCGATAACGGTTGTAAAAAAAGGCAAACGCGGCAGCCTGATATCAGTGGACGGCCGGGGGTACGAATTCGGCATCAAGGGCTCGGGAGAGGCCGTCGACACCACGGGCGCGGGCGATCTGTGGGCATCGGGGTTCCTGTTTGGCCTGGTGCATGGCCTGCCGATCGAGCGCTGCGGCGAGCTGGCCGCGGCCTGCGGCTATGAAGTATGCCAGGTTGTCGGGGCTGCCATACCCGATGACGGCTGGGACAGGATCCGGATGGTGGCAAACGGATAGGCGTATCTGTCAAGAGGCTTGAAATCATGCGCGCGGCATTTCAGCACAGACTCCAGAACGGGGAATATTTCCCGCTGTACGTCCTGCTGGCGCTCTGCGCGCATGCTGCATTTGCATTTCTGGCATTTGCAGTCGTCCGCTCCCTGTACGAGCCGCAGCATTTCGGCAGGCCCCGCACCTTTGAGCTGGTCATGGCACCACCCAGGGAGGAGCCGCCTCGGAAACAGCAGGCAAGCAAACCGCGCCCTCCGAGGCCGAAGCCAGAACCCGCGCCCCCCAAGACAGAAACAAAAGAACCCGCGCCGAAACCCGAACCCGATCCGGCGCCGGTCGAACAGACGGCCGCCGCCGAAGAACCAACCGCTCCCGCGCAAGCCCCGGCCGCGGCCAGGGAGCCGGTCATGGATTTCGATGCCGTGTTCGAGGAGAACCAGGCCGATAAGGGACCGATGTTTCTGTCCGGGCCGAGCCCCGCATACCCCATGCAGGCGCGCGATCTGAATATCGAGGGCGTGGTAAAAGTGGAATTCATCATCGACCGAAGCGGTATGGTGCAGGAGGTGAAGGTCATATCATCGCCCCACCGATCGCTTGCCCGCGAAGTGGCCCGGAAAGTGCGCCGGTGGAAATTCAGGCCCGCCCAATACCGGGGCCGCTCGGTGCGAATCAGAGTGCGCAAAGACATCGCGTTTCAACTGCAGTAGCAAAAAGGGCTTCCCGTTTTGGGTCCTACATGATGTATTATCAAGAACAGCCTGTCCTTGACGGATTCAGCAAGCCATGTCCATAGCCGGTATCATATCCACTGTCGACGGATTCATCTGGGGCCCTCCCCTGATGGTGCTTCTGGTGGGCACCGGGCTCTATCTCACGTTCCTCCTGCGATTCATTCAGGTACGGGGATTCACGCATGCCCTGGGCGTAATCGCCGGGAAATTCGATTCCCCCGACGATCCCGGGGAAATCAACCATTTCCAGGCACTTGCCGCCGCCCTGTCCGCGACCATTGGTACAGGCAATATCGTGGGGGTTGCCGCGGCGATTCTCATGGGCGGACCGGGTGCGGTATTCTGGATGTGGGTGACCGCAGTGGTCGGCATGGCCACGAAATTCACGAGCTGCACGCTCGCGGTGCATTTCAGGCGCATTGACGAAGGCGGAGAGGCACACGGCGGCCCCATGCACTTCATCGAGCAGGGAATGGGTCCCGGGTTCAAGTGGCTGGCCGTGCTCTTCGCGGTATTCACCATGGTGGCAAGCTTCGGCATCGGCAACATGTTCCAGATAAACAACATTGCCGTAAGCCTTCGTACGCTGCTTCTGGGAGAAGGCGCCCCGAAATCTCTCGGTTTCGATCTCACCGCCGGACTCGCGGTCGCCGCCATGGTCGCCCTGGTCATTATCGGGGGCATCAGGAGTATCGGCAGGTTTGCCGCGAAAATCGTCCCGTTCATGTCGCTGTTCTATGTCGGGGCCGGGACCCTCATCCTGCTGATCAATATTTCCAGGGTTCCCGAAGCATTCCAAACCATCTTCTACCATGCATTTCATACTCCGGAAGCTGTCAGCGGCGGATTGCTCGGCACGGTCATACGCTTCGGCGTGGCGCGAGGTCTTTTCTCCAACGAGGCGGGGCTGGGTTCGGCAGCGATGGCCCACGGCGCGGCAAAAACAAAGGAACCGGTCCGCGAAGGACTCGTGGCCATGATGGGACCATTTATCGACACCATTATCGTGTGTTCAATCACCGCCCTGGTCATCATAACGACTAAAGCGTACATAGTGTGCGATGTTGAAGGCGTTCTGACCAGTCGCGCGTTCGAAACAGGCCTGGGTTCTTCACTGGGTGGAGAACTCGTATCAATCGGCATAGTCCTGTTTGCGTTCTCCACACTCGTATCCTGGTCCTACTACGGCGACAGGGCCGTGGACTACCTGTTCGGCAGAAAAGCGGTCATGTGGTACCGGATAGTGTACTGCGGGTTCATCGTGCTCGGCGCCTGCATCACTATCGGTACGGTGATCGACTTCAGTGATGCAATGAACGGACTGATGGCCCTGCCCAATCTCATCGCACTGGTCGCGCTGTCTCCCCTAGTCGCCAGGCTCGTGAAAGACTATGCGCGGCGACACTTGAGGAACTAGCCCCGGCCGAATCAGCCTCCCTCGACCGAATCCCCGTCGGTAAAATTGCCCGAATTCTGAACTATACTATAGGGAGAAACTACACCTCTGCCTCACGGAAAAGCAGAACCCCTGCTGCAGATCCCTGTGCCGGGACATGAAAGAGCATCAGGATTGAAGCACACTATCAACTCGTACTATATCAGTCTGTTAGGGGAAAAGAACAGTTACTATCCAGCGGCGAATCTGCGCTGCCAGAGGCAGTTTCAAACAAGGCAGTCTAGCTGGATGGAAGTCCACCGGAGAGTTGGCACACTTCTAGCTGCATCTACCAGACGAGAGATGTGTTATGCCACGAGAAGTGGTAGATGTGTGTGATGATGATGGGGTATCAGGTGAAAACCTGAGGAAAAGGAGAAGCGAAAGCTTCTCCTTTTCTGCTTTTAGAGCCGCATCCGGGCCAGGAGTAGAGTTCTACGGGAATATGCCGCGGCAATCCGCTTAAAGTGCGTGTCGCTGGAGAGAAGCTTGAAGCCGCCTTGTATTGCGTTCTGGACAATCAACGGGTCGAGAGTATCGGCAAGAACGGCATCACGGAAACAGTCAACCCACACGGATGAATCTGCGAGAACACTCAGGTGGAGTTTTTCATTGCCATGATCGCGGCCTGGACCCGCGTGCACAGTGTCTTCTTGTCGGTACCGGCCAGCTCGGATGCGGGGATAGGCTCTCCCGCGCAGAGACGTACCTCACCTGGATGAATTATCCACGAGCGTTTGCGAAGAATGCGGTGTGAGCCGGCAATCAGCACCGGCAGAACATCAACGCCGGCCTCCAGTGCCAGTGCAAAGCTCGCCGATTTGAAATCAGCGATCCGGCCTGTCTCGCTGCGTGTCCCCTCCGGGAAAAGCAGAAGCGCGATATCCTCCTTGCGCACGCGGCCGGCGGCGTGACTGATAGCCTCGCGCGCCTTCCGCGCCCTGCTTCGGTCAACCGGAATATGGCCAAGCGCGGTTATGCCCCACCCGAATATCGGGATACGAAAGAGCTCCTTTTTGGCCATGAAAGTCAGGTTGAGCGGAAGCGATGCGATAAGTATTGGTATATCAAAGGCGCTGGCGTGATTGCACGCCACCACGTACCGTCCCCGGTAACGCAGCCTGTCCAAGCCTGCACCGGCTACGCGGACCCCGCCCACAGCCAACAGGTGATGGCACCACTGACGTTCTATCCAACGCGCCCCTTCGCGCCAGACGCCCGCAATCAGAATGGCCACACTTCCGTACAGGGATGTGCTCAGGATTGTCCACACCGCAAATACTATGCTGCGAATCATCGGCCTTCGTCCCTTATGCCGCGCCGCGGCTCAGCCATACGTTATCACGTCCAAGTTTCTCGCGGAGTCGCTCGACCATGTCCTTATGGGGCGCGACCGTAACAGCTTTCGAGCGGACCCTGAATTCGTTCTCCTCCCTGGTGACCAGATGGATAATCAGCTTGCTGGAGCCGCTCGCGCTCCGGCATTGCTCGACAATTTCCCTGATCAGCTCTTCTTCGAGCCCTTGCGTTCGCATGCGTATATGCACCGCCGCGGTAAGTTTCTCGCGGGTATCAGAAAGCGGCATCACCTTCTCGACGCGAATTTTGGCCTGCCGTTCATCCTCCTGCATGACCGTGCCCTTCACCAAGACCATGGTATCGACCGCGAGCAGGTGACGGTATTGCTCGTAGGCATCCCCGAACGCGATGAGCTCGATTGTGCCGTCGAAATCTTCAATTTCCATAAACGCCATCGGACGTCCATCGCGCTGCATATGCGTTCTCAGCGAGGTAATCGTGCCGCCCGTAGTCACGGTCTTGCCGTCCCCCACGGTACGAAGCGAATCAGGGTCCAGCTTGAGCGATGCGAATCCGCGCACCTCATCCCGGTACGCATTTAGCGGATGGCCGCTCACGTAGTAGTTGAGAACGCTCTTCTCCCTGACCAGAAGCTCATTGTACGGCCATGGCGGCACGTCGGGCAGTGACGGTTCGGGAATCTCGAAGCCCGCATCATTGTCCGGCGCGCCGCCATTGCCTCCGCGGAAAAGATCTGTCTGACCCGTTATCCTGTCCTTCTGGAACCCGCTTGCGAAGTCGATGGCCATATCGACCGCGGCGAACTTGCGGGCGCGCGTGCCGGGCAGGGAATCCAGCGCGCCGGCGCACACCAGCGATTCGAGGCATTTCTTGTTGACCAGGCGAAGGTCCACCGAGCGGCACAGATCGAACATGCTCGAGAACGTCCCCTTTTCGGCGCGCGCCTCGAGAATGGACGTGGTCGCCTTGCCCACGTTCTTGATGGCCGCGAGCCCGAGCCGTATGCTGCCGTTGTCGATACTGCACTTGTGCTCGCTCCGGTTGACATCGGGAGGAAGCAGTTGTATTCCCATCCGCTCGGCCTCGTTCTTCATGACCAGGAACTGGTCCTGGTTGCCGATCCATGACGTCAGGTTCGCGGTCATGTACTCGATAGGATAGTGCGCTTTGAGGTACGCGCCGAAGTACGATACATGCGCGTATGACGTTGCGTGGCCCTTGGGAAATCCATACATCGCGAACTTCTCCATCAGCCCGAAAACGTCCTGGGCGGCTTTGCGATCGATGCCGCGTTTGACCGCCGCCTCCACGAACTCCTTCCCGGTTTCCTCCATGGTCTCGGCCTGCTTCTTGCCCATAGCCTTGCGAAGCACGTCGGCCTGGCCCAGCGAAAAGCCGGCCATGGACTGCGCGATACGCATCACCTGTTCCTGGTAAACGATGACACCGTAGGTGACATCGAGGATCTCCTTGAGCATGGGATGCGGATAGACGACCTTCTCCTTGCCGTGTTTGCGATGAATGAAGCTGTCGATATTCTTCATGGGACCGGGCCGGTACAGCGCGGCCATGGCGATAATGTCCTCGATGCTGGTCGGCTTGAGCTTGCGCAGATAGTCCTGCATGCCCTGCGACTCGAACTGAAATACGCCCGTCGTTTCGCCGCGCCCGAACAGCTCGTAGGTCTCCCTGTCGCCATCTTCGAGCTGCCAGAGATCGATTGAAGCACCGTGGTACTGCTTGATCAGCCGGAGCGTCTCCTGCAGCAGGGTAAAAGTGCGCAGGCCGAGAAAGTCCATTTTTATCAGCCCGACCTTCTCCACGAAGTTCATGTCGAACTGGGTCATTACCGAGTCGTGCGAAGGCTGCTTGAACAGCGGCGACCACTTGACTACCGGGCCCGGCGCGATAATCACGCCGCCCGCGTGCATTCCCGCCTGCCGCGCCAGGCCTTCAATCGCCCGGGCATGCTTGAACAGCTCCTGATATCGCGGATTCGCGCTGACTGTCCTGGCAAGCTCGCCGTTTGCCTGAAGTGACTTCTCCAGCGTGTCCTCGGTTATTTGCTTGGAAAGCGCATCAGCCTCGGGAATCGGAATCTCAAGAACGCGCGCGACATCCCGCACGGCCATCTTCGCTTTCATGCGGCCGTAGTTGATAATCTGGCACACCGACTCCCTGCCGTATTTGCTCACGACGTAGTCGATGACCTGGTACCTGTCTTCATCCGGGAAATCCACGTCGATATCAGGCATGGAGACGCGTTCCGGATTGAGGAATCGCTCAAAGAGAAGGTCGTACTTGATGGGGTCAATCATCGATATGCCAATCGCGTGGCCGACAAGACTGCCCGATGCCGACCCGCGCGTGTTGACCATGATCCCCTTGTCTCGCGTGGCCTGCACGAAATCACGCACAATCAGAAAGTACCCCGCATAGCCCATCGAGCAGATGACCTTCAACTCGAAATCGAGACGCTCCTCCAGCGCAGGCGTCACCTCGGCGTACTTGTCCGCCAGCCCCTTGCGCGCCAGTTCCCGCAGGTAGTCGGCGGGCGATTCGAACCCCCCGGGAACATCCGGAACCGGGAGCTGCGGCTTGGCTTTGATATTCACGCTGCATTGCTCGGCAATTGCGACCGTATTGGACAACGCCTCGGGAAGGTCGGGAAACAGCTTCGCCATTTCCTGGGGCGACTTGAAATAGATCTCATCGCTGGAAAAACGGTAATGGTTCGGGTTGCTCAGCGTCGATTGCGTCTGCAGGCACAGCAGCACTTCGTGGGAAGCGGCATCTTCCTTGGCGAGATAGTGCGCATCGTTGGCCACGATAAACGGGACGCCGAGCTCGTTGCCCAGCTTTATCATCTCGTCAAACGCGACGATTTCCTCGTCGATGCCGTGGTTCTGCAGCTCGAAATAGAAGTTCCCTTCCTCGAAAACGGACAGGTATTCCTCGGTGATCGCCTTGGCGCGTTCCCGGTCGCCGGCGAGGATGGCCCGCGGGATGGCCCCGGCGACGCAGGCGCTGGTCCCCACCAGCCCGCGCGCGTGCTCCCGGAGCACCTCGGTATCTATGCGGGGCTTGTAGTAGAACCCTTCGAGATAGCCGATCGTGCTCAGCCGCATCAGGTTCTTCCAGCCTTCTTCGTTGCGCGCGAGCAGCAGAAGGTGGTTGTAGTTGCGTTCATCCTTGCCCGAGCTCCGGTCCGTGCGCGAACGGGGGGCCACGTATGCCTCGAAACCGAGTATGGGCTTGATACCCTGGGCCACGCAGGTGTCATAAAACTCAACCGCGCCGAACAGGCCGCCGTGATCGGTAATCGCAAGGGCGGGCATGCCCCACTCCCTGGCGCGCTTCACCATGTGCTCGATGCGCATGGCCCCGTCAAGGAAGCTGTACTCCGTGTGGTTGTGCAGGTGCACGAAGTTACTGCTTGTTGCCATGCGGCTCGACTCCTATCCTGACAATGCATCTGACATCAAATTCCCGTTTTCTCTTCGTACTCACGACCTCGGCCTCGAGGCACGAATCCTTGCCCCGCCGCACGTCAAGCGGCACGACGCGATATCTGCCCTTGCGCGTGCCCCGGCCGCCCTCATAGTCGATGCGGATAATGTGTCCCATGAGCATGGCGTAGCCGATGACATGATAAACCTCATTGGTGTCGAGTGCCTTCATGTCCGAGCTGTACTTCCCGCTCCTGATCCCCGATGATTCCGGCTTTTCGCCGGCATGGAAATCAAGGACGGGCGTCAGATGCGCGCGCGGTTTCTCGGGCGATCCGGGAGCACGCTCGTCCTCCGCGCGCCCGCCGGTCTGCTTTGGAACGCGCACATCATAACCCATTTCCGATATGATGTCGCGCGCCGCCCGCTCGCGGCCTTTCTTGACCACAAATACCGTGTGCGCGTTTTCGAGCGGCTCCAGCATGTCCTTGACCGGATCGTACGATGCCAGCTGGCGGCTGGTCTTCTCGTCGAAGGAGACTACCACTGTCTCGCTGCTCACGAACAGGCGCGAGAACTCCCGGATCCACTCGCGGACCGTTTCCCGCACATTGACCGGCGCATTCGCATCTGTCAGGTAGGTCAGGATGCGCTCGCCCGGCACTCCCCTGCTCAGGGATGCGTTTACCGTCTCACGATCGATCCGTCCCTTGTACACACGGTCCAGGGAAGAGAGCGTGCCCAGCAGCGTAAACGCGAACAAACGCCCGGGCGGCGTTTCCTGGGGCAGGAGCGCGGAGAAATCAGGGAGGATCATACTCCTGCTCTCCTGTCCTTCGGACGCCGATGCAGGCGCGGATTCGGCCGGGGTACGCCACACGGTATTGTCGCCGTGACGGGCAACTGAAACCACGCCGGCGTAGCCCAGCTCCCGAAGCCCGGACACGGCATCACCGCGGCAGGCAGAGGGAAATATCGATGATGAAAGCCACCCGCTTTCCGAACGCTCCAGGGCCTCCGCGAGCAGCTCAAGGTTCCACCCGCCGCTGTGCTCGTGCGCAAATGCAGCGAAATCGCTTATGCGTTTCCGCATCGGCATGGCGTTCCACTGTTCGAATTGCTCCAGCGAAGTCGAATAGCGGCCCGTATCAGCGCTGAGAAACTTCCGGGTCGTGCCATACGCCACCAGGAGTGATGCCATACTGTGCGCATCAGCCTCGCGCGACTCAAGCACGCAATCCGGCCCGAAACCGTGAATGAGTTTGGTGAGCGCGGTACCTGCAGCGCGGGTGAGAGCTCCGGCCTGCGTGGTCCGAAGGGCATCCAGTTGGGCCTGGCCGCACGTGACAGCGAAGTCGTTGGGCTGCCACGGCCCGGATGCCTGCCGCCGTCCCTTTGTGGGAAATTCGACGTCCCCGCACGCATCGATCAGGGCAGTGACAAGACACGGGCGAAGCGGTTTTTCAAGATCCGCAAAACCGAGCCAGAACGGTGTTTCGTTGGCATCACGGGCCTCGTACACGAGAAACGAACCAAGCACTTCAGGCCGGAGGGACTCGAGACCGGCCGCCGCAAGGCCCATACCCCCGAAAAGATACGCGAGCGCGCACGCGGTCCTGGCATCCTCGGACAAGCGTTCGAACCGCCTGGCCGTTGCGGCAGGCGTGGCGTGCTTCTTCTCGAGCTCGCTGATGAGCGATGATGAAATAATCTTGCGGCGCGTCCCGCCGGGCCGCATCAGGCCCTCAAAAACAACGGCCGGCGGCAGCTGCTTCAGGAAATCCGCAAAGCGAAGTGGTCTGGCCCTGCGCACGAGTTCTTTTGAAGATATGTGATGAAGAAGAACGGCGGAATCGAATCAAATATACATAGCGCCGCCCGCAAGAAAACCCGGAGCATACGGCAATTGCGCACCGTATACGAAGGGATGTATACTCTACTCCTCACCGTAAGCCTAAGGAGATACCGCATGATTGATAAGGAACTCCTGGACATCCTCTGCTGCCCCGAGACCAAACAGGACATCCACTATGTCGAGGGCGGCCCTATCGATGCGATCAATCGCAAGATCAAAGAAGGAACGCTGAAGAACAGGGGCGGTGACGAGGTCAAGGAACCGATCGATGCCGGCCTTCTGCGCCAGGATCGCAAATTCCTCTACCCTATCAGGCAGGATATCCCCATCATGCTTATCGACGAGGGAATCCCGTTTGAGGAATTTGACAAATAGGGCGCTACTCCATTCTCGCTGATTCGTTCTTCCTGCGAATCCGCGAATACTTCTTTGCGCGGCCGCGAAGCACGAGGTAGAGCACCAGAAGCACCGCGATTACCAGGAACTGCGTGATTACCCGCGGCGACCATATGCCGCTGCATGGGCCCGGCACGCGCCGCACGCCTGAAACCAGCATGCCGGGCATCGAGTCTCCGCACGGGCCGAAACCACCTATCGCGAGCGCGTATTCCCCGCTTGAATCCACGTGCAGCGTGTCCCAGGGCACAATCCATTCCAGCGCGACATGAGTCGCGCTGTCCGTGTGAACCATGTCGACCCCATGCAGCGCGCCGGCCGGTACGGCCGTATCGGCCTTTATCTCGAGATAGCGGTGCCAGGCGCCTGGTACCGGGTAGAACCTGAACGTCCACGGGCCACAGGAGTCGGCTGCTTCGTACCGGAAGTATCCTGCAAGACCGCCGGGTGTATTCATCGCATCCCACCGGATGGCCGGAGCATCGCCGGCCACGCGCGCCTTGTCAACACGCCACTCGAGCAGGAAACCGTCGCTCTGAATCCGCTTCCCGTGTCCCTCAACGCGGACGCGCATCTCGGAACGGACGGCGGAGCCCGACACGATAACGGAAAGAAACATCAACAGCAGTATCTTCTTCATTTTGCGCATCGCACCCCCAGGCTTACTTCACCATATTCCGGAACAAACCACTGGCGGTTCCGCACGCGGAGCTGGTCCCGTCCGCTGTACCATCCTCCCCCGCGAATCGTACGATACCGGCCGACCGACGGCCCCGGGGGATTGTCTCTCTCCGAATGACGGTAATAGTCACGTTCATATCGATCCGCGGTCCACTCCCATACATTGCCGGTCATATCGAAAAGCCCCCACGCGTTCGGCGCGAAACTGCCGCTCTTCAGGGGTTTTCTGGAAGAAGGCATGGTGCAGCGTGAACCGCCGGGAGGAGCACTTCCCCACGCATACGGCCCGCCGCCGCCCGCGAGCGCCGCATACTCCCACTCTGCTTCGGTGGGAAGTCGCTTGCCTTTGTGCCTGCAGTACTGGCGTGCCTGGAACCAGGTGACACACACCACCGGACTGTCCGGCGCCCGGTACTTATGGGGAACGCGCACGCGCACCACACCATGCGAGGTCCACATAAGACACCGGCCGTCATCATAGTGCGGCGGCGTGCATGCGCCGCGCTTCACACATGAATCGTATTGGGCCCAGGTAACTTCGCATGAGTCGATTTGGAACGGCCGCAGAACAACTTCGTGCGCCGGACGCTCGTCCTGGTCGCCTCCCGCGCCGCCCATGCTGAAACACCCGCCGGGAATCGCCGCCATCTGGGAGACACACGGGACCACGGTACACAGGAGCATGCAGACAACCCGGCCCGCATCAACACGTCCGCCGCAGGTCTGATAGACCCGCCAGGCATCCGGGAAACCCTGCCGCAGTTGCATCAGTTGCTGGTGTCGGCAAGCTCGACTATGACAATAACCAGGGTAAATGCGAGAAAGATACCCAAGGCGACACGGTTCACGAGCCGCGACTTCGGGGAACGGCCGGAACCGGCCTCAGCGGCCTTTTCGCTCCCTGCGGCAGCCTCCAGTACCACGTGCAAAGTGTCCGCGCTGTCCTTGGTCAGCGAAACCGTCCTGGTAACACTCGTGTACCCCTCGAAACGCAGGATGAGCTCGTGTTCGCCCGGTTTGAGCTTATCGACCGCGCACGGCGTGGTGCCGACCTCGGTCCCGTCAAAAACAGCCGTGGCGCCGGCCGGTTCGCTCGTGATCATGAGTTCAAGCGGCTCGGTGAGCTGAAACCGGACCTCGACAGTGCTGTCCGCGGTCACGGCCACCGTGGCCTTCTTGAGGAAATACCCTTTCTTTTTGATGAGCACGACATGCTCTCCCTCGGCAAGACCGTCAACCGTAACAGGCGTGCGCCCCCGCATAACATCGCCGATAACCACTACGGCATCGCCGGGCACTGATTTGATGGCAAGACTGCCGGTTACCGGGACCGGCGCTTTGCCCTCTTGAGTGGTATCGGCGCCGGCCTCTGCGGTGTCAGCCTCGTTTACCGGGGACCGCTGGTCCATCGCCTCATCCACTTCATTCTCGGCGGCTGCCGCCGTGTCGACCGCTGCCTGGCTGCCTTGCCCGGTCTGCGCCTGCTCCTGCGCGGCTTCGGCTTTTTGTGTCGCCACGGCCCCGGTCTCGGGGGCTTTCTCCTGGGCCGATGCAAGGAAGTAACCGTGTAGTAGTACGCAGAGTCCACAGATCAGCGCTCTCATGAATCCATCCTCCGTCTTCACAGCTTCTCGGCACGCATACGTGAATTACAAAATACACCATGCTCGTACGTGTCACAGCATATTCTCCCGGGTGAAACGCGCGGGAGAAAGCAGCATTGCGCGGTGCGCTGTCTTGCATACGGCGCGGAAGCCAAGTATTTTGAATCTCCTTTTGCTTTGCACTCTTGACAAGACAGGTACGAAGGCCGCGTAATGCCATGAGCCGTGAGCTGCAGCGAACACTCGCGATTATCAAGCCCGATGCGTATTCCTACCGGCTGATCGGCGCCATCATCGGCGAAATCGAATCAAAAAGCGACCTTCGGATCATCGGCGCGCGCGCGCTCCGCCTCACGCGCGAGCAGGCGCGCCGGTTCTATGCCGTGCACGAAGGCAAACCGTTCTACGACAAGCTCATTATGTTCATGACCTCCGGGCCGATCATGGTGCTTGCCCTCCACGGCCCGGATGCCATCACCCGGTGGCGCGAGATCATGGGAAGCACCGACCCTGAAGAGGCGAAGGAGGGAACTATCCGCAGCATGTTCGCCTCCGATGTGACCTTCAATGCGGTCCACGGCTCCGATGCACCCCACACAGCCGCAGCCGAGCTGACCTTCTTTTTTGGAGACACCGACCTTATCCAGCCTCGCTAGGGGTCTTTCGGGCAGCTTTGCATAGAAACAGGTTCATTTCGCGCCGATGCCCGCTTCGCGGACCCGCCCCCTTGAAAATAGAAGTCTGGCTTAACTATATTACGACTCCCTTTTGGCCGAATTTCGAGCTTGAAGGCGCCACTGTGATTATTTCCCACCAACATAAATGCTTCTCTTTCCCAAAAGGAGTCTCCTATGGCTGAAAAAGCAAAAGAAGGCGGCATGCAGTCGTTGATGACCGAGAAACGCACGTTTCCGCCTGCGGACAGTATGAAGTCCAAGGCGCACATCACTCTTGATAAATATCAGGAGATGTACGACCGCTCGATCAGCGACCCCGACGGGTTCTGGCTCGAACAGGCCAAAACGCTCAAATGGATTAAGGAGCCCACGGTCGCGCGGAAATACACCTGGGACACGAAGGGCCGGAATATCAAGCACACGTGGTTCGAAGACGGTCAGCTGAATGTTTCCGAAAACTGCCTCGACCGGCATCTGGGCACCGCCCGCGAAAACAAGGCGGCAATCATCTGGCAGGGCGATGAGCTCGATGAAGACAAGACGCTTACGTACAAGGAGCTGCATGGCGAAGTCTGCAAATTCGCCAACGTCCTCAAAGATCTGGGCGTCAAGAAAGGCGACCGCGTCTGCATCTATCTCGGCATGATTCCCGAACTGCCCGTTGTCATGCTCGCCTGCACCCGTATCGGCGCTATCCACTCGATAGTGTTCGGCGGTTTCAGCGCGGATGCACTCCGCGACCGTATCAACGACTCCGACTGCAAGGTCCTCATTACGGCAAACGTGTCCCGCCGCGCGAGCAAGAGCGTACCGCTCAAGAAAACATCCGACGAGGCACTGAAGTCCACGCCTACGATCGAGAAGGTCGTGGTGATTGCGCGCACCGATGAAGCGTGCGACATGACTGACGGCCGTGACCTGTGGTACCACGACCTGATGGGCAAGGCCTCGGCAGACTGCGCTATCGAGCCCATGAACGCGGAAGACCACCTGTACATCCTGTACACGTCCGGATCGACCGGCAAGCCCAAGGGCGTGGTCCACAGCACCGGCGGGTACCTGCTCTATACGTCTCTTACGCACAAGTACATCTTCGATATCCACGAAGAAGACATCTACTGCTGCGCGGCGGACATCGGCTGGGTCACCGGGCACAGCTACATTGTGTATGGCCCGCTCGCCAACGGCGCATCGAGTGTCATGTTCGAGAGCACGCCGTTGTATCCGGATCCGGGCCGCTACTGGCAGATGATCAACAAATTCAAGATCACGCAATTCTATACCGCCCCGACGGCCATCCGCGCGCTGATTCGCCAGGGCAACGAATGGCCGGCCAAGTACGACCTGAGCTCCCTGCGCGTGCTCGGCACGGTGGGCGAGCCCATTAACCCCGAAGCATGGATGTGGTACTACAAGCACGTGGGCGGCGAGCGGTGTCCGATTGTCGACACCTGGTGGCAGACCGAAACCGGCGGCGTGCTCATCACTCCGCTTCCGGGCGCGCATACACTCAAGCCCGGCAGCGCCAGCCGCCCGTTCTTCGGCGTTGAGCCGGTCATTCTCCGCGACGATGCGTCTGAATGCGACACCAACGAAGGCGGAAAGCTGTGCATCAAGAAACCGTGGCCGGCCATGATGCGGACAATGTGGGGCGACCACGATCGCTTCATCGACACCTATTTCAGCATGTACAACGATCTGTACTTCTCCGGTGACGGCTGCCGCAAGGATGAAGACGGTGACTACTGGTTGATGGGCCGTATCGATGATGTTGTCAATGTGTCCGGCCATCGCATCGGCACCGCAGAGGTCGAAAGTGCGCTGGTGAGCCACGATAAGGTGGCCGAGGCAGCCGTGGCCCCTATGCCTCACGATGTCAAGGGCCAGGCACTGTACGCGTTCGTCACGCTGGTCGACGGTGTGGAAGAGAGCGAAGAACTCCGCAAGGAGCTCATCACGCACGTGCGCAAGGAAATTGGAGCTATCGCCGCTCCCGACGGCATGCAGTTTGCGCCGGCTCTTCCAAAAACGCGTTCCGGCAAGATCATGCGCCGCATCCTGCGCAAGATTGCCGAAAACGCGACCGACAACCTGGGCGACATCACGACACTCGCCGATCCGAGTGTTGTCGAGAAGCTGATCCAGGGACGCCAGGGTTAGTCCGGTTAATCCACGCATGCCGGGACGTGTCCTCGACGCGCCCGGCCTGCGTCATGCACCACCTCTGTCCACCCCCCATCGAAAGGAACTTTCATGGCAGAACAAAAGGTTATGAACAGATGGCTCGCGGTTGTGGGCGCCGTGCTCATCCAGCTTGCGCTCGGCGCCATATATGCGTGGTCGGTATTCACGCCGTCGCTTATTGACGCCGGTTGGAGCAAGGCGCAGACACAATTCGTGTTTTCCGCCGGTCTTGCGTTTTTCGCCATTGTTATGGTGTGGGCCGGCCGTCAAATGCCCAAATGGGGCCCCAAAAAGCTTGCAATGATCAGTGGTGTGGTACTTGGTCTGGGATACGTGCTCGGCGGCCTGGCGGCGCGCGGCGATACTCCCAGCCCCGCCCTTCTCATCCTCTGTGTCGGAGTGATTGGCGGAAGCGGTATCGGCCTGGGCTATGTCGTACCCATCGCCGTGGGCATGAAATGGTTCCCCGACAAGAAAGGGCTCATCACCGGACTGGCTGTCGCCGGATTCGGTTTTGGCGCCATGCTCTGGGTGAAGCTGGCCGGCGCGTGGGGAAACCTCATTGCCACCATCGGACTGGGCAATACATTTATCATTTACGGCATTCTGTTCTTCGCCATGGTATGTATCGGCGGGCTCTGGATGGTGAATCCTCCCGAGGGATGGCGGCCCGAGGGATGGACCCCGCCGCCGCCCAAGCAGGGGCAGGTGGCCGATGGTGTCAACTTCGAAGCCGGAGAAATGTTGAGGACCCCGCAGTTCTACATGATATTTGTTACGTTCGTATTCAGCGCCGGCGCCGGTCTTATGACTATCGGCCTTATGAAGCTCTTCCCGAAAGAGGCCCTGCAGTTGTCGGGCAAGAGCGCGGCAGAAGCGAGCGCCATCGCGGGCACGGCCATGGCGGTGTTCTTTTCCCTGGCCAACGGTATTGGCCGGATTGCGTGGGGTACGATGTCGGACAAGCTGGGCCGGAAGGCCTCGGTTGCGATCATGTGCGCGACACAGGGCGTGTTCATGCTTCTCTTTGTCAAGATGGCGGGCAGTGTCGGCATGCTCTATCTCGCCGCCGTGCTCATTGGATTCAATTTCGGCGGCAATTTCTCGCTCTTCCCGACCTTCACCGCCGACACCTACGGCGCCAAGAATGTCGGCCAGCTCTATCCATGGGTGTTTTTGGCCTATGGAGTCGGCGGCATTTTCGGGCCGGTTCTCGGCGGCCGTCTCGGCGACCTGGGCAACTTCCCGCTGGCATTCACCATCTGCGGTATTCTGTGCCTGGTTGCCGCCGCCATTGCCGCAGCCGTCAAGCCGCCGAAAAAGGCCGCTGCGTAGGACGGCCATGATTCCCGGCATACTTCTCAAGGGCCCGGAAGCTGTTCCGGGCCTTTTTTACTTGCCACGCGGTCCGCACGCATGTATTTCTGCGCACAATGCGCACGCGGGCCCGCGCGGCAACGGTCCGCTCCCGTGAGATGTCTATGACCCTGTTTTCCAGATTAAAAAAAGGCTACGACTCGGTCGACGGTTTCGTGCAGAAAATCGGCGCCGGACTCCCGATCCGCCTGGCAATGGAACCCGTGGGGCGTACGGTCGATGAAGTGAAGCGCCAGCGGACATTCGAGCGCCTGCGCGCGACGTTCCTGCGTCACAAGCCCGCGATAGTCGTCGGCCGCCATCTCGGGACCGGGGGGTTTGCCGACGTATTCGAGGCCACGTCGAATTACGAGCGCGTCGGCGATTTCGCCATGAAAGTCCTCCGCTCCGATCTTCTGCAGATCCGAAAAGCACCCGGCGTTTCTGTCGACGAGGAAGAGATGCGTGTCAAGGAGGTCAAGAAACGCTTCAGAAACGAGTCTTTCGTGCAATGGCATCTCTCGCAAAACCTGCGCGTGGATGTCGCGGAAAGCGTTGTGCGTGTCTATGACCACGGCGAGTTCGACTCGCGGAGCGAATTCAGATTCATCCTCATGGAGCGCATGGGTTCCACGCTCAGGGATTTTATCAATGAAAAGGGCAGCGTGATGACGAACCCGGCGGTCAACAAGTACAAGGCACGGCTCATGTGCCGTATCGCAGAGATTATCGGAAGCGTTCACGGCGAAGGCGTGTTTCACAGGGACATCAAGCCCGAGAACATCCTGTTCCCCCGCAACGACAGCGAACCAGGCCAGGGCGCGGGGAGCGGGTATCCCCTCTCTCCGCGGGTCAAGCTGGGAGACTTCGGGACGGTCCGGTGGATCAGCACGCACGGCGACCGGTTCGACGGTATCATCATCGGATCGCAGTTCTACCTTTCACCCGAACAGATTTTCCACCCGAAAACCATCGATCCGCGCACGGATATCTACTCGTTCGGCGTCGTGTGCTACGAGCTTCTCTACGGCGTGCACCCCAAGAGCATTCATCGCAAGGATGATGCGCGAAGCCTGCTCGAGCGCCTCGCTACCGAGCCGCCGACACCACAGTCTCCTCCTGAGGGGTTTGGGCCGCTCAACGATATCATACTGCATTGCATGAAGGATTTGCGGTCGCGGTACCAGACCATGGACGACGTTGCAGGGAATTTGCGCACCTTCTGCGCCGGGCTCACCTGAACGCCGGAATCGAGCGCGCGCCGGCCGCTGGCAACATCAGGGGGCCGCGGCATGTCGCCGGCGAGCCCCGAAAGAACCGGGCCACCGGATTTCACTCCACACCGAGTCCTTGCACGGTCCTTACGCAGTGAAAGACATTCTGGATGCCCGTGGCATCGAGGGAAAGCTTTACCGTGGCTTTCCACAAGTCCAGTTGTTCTTCCCGGGTCTCGACCGCCTTTTCCTCCTTGGTAACACAATCAATGACGGTCTGCAACGGTGCATCAGCAAGCTCGGGAGAAGCATCCCTGAGCTGCTTGGACAGGCGTTCGATCGCCTCCTCCATCGCCCCGGCCCTGGCCTCGTCAAGCGCGGATCGTTTCGAGACGCCGACGGCGTTGACCGCGGTCAAGTTGGTGGGTTTCCGCGTGCCGCCGGCAAGCCCCTCGGCCACAAAGCCCCACGTACCATCTTTCTTGAGAACCAGCGTGCTGCCGTCGTCCAGCGAGATAGGCTCCTCCAGATGCCGGGACACTTCGCCGCCTTTCTCGTAGTCCCATGTGTAGTCCGTATGGAGTATCACGGAAACACCGTCCTCGAGCGTGAGATACATATCCTCGGCACGAGCAGGAACGAATACCGACAGCACTGCCGTCACGGCGGAAATCAAGACCGCGGTTCTCATAACGTTCTCCTTTGGCGGCAAAGCCGCCACGTTGTATTTACCACATGGTCGCCGGGCGCGGGACCGCCCCGCCCTCAGTGAAATTACTTCGGTAGAATACCCGGAGTCGAACGTTTCGTGCGATGCATCATAGCGACAGTTCTGGCTGCATTCATGGCCGGCGGATGCCGGACCCGTACCGCCAT
The DNA here is from genome assembly GCA_014728015.1 of Chitinivibrionales bacterium. GTDB lineage: Bacteria > Fibrobacterota > Chitinivibrionia > Chitinivibrionales > WJMI01 > WJMI01. The sequence continues at coordinate 18,220 of WJMI01000038.1, forward strand.
GGTCCCTTCCGTGGAACAGGCATCCGAAACTGTTGAGTGCCGCCACATGAAGAACGTATGCGGGCAGGCTGCCGATGCCCGGCGACAGATCGAGAACATTCCCGAGGAAGAACGCAGGGACTACCTGCCAGCGCTCAATACGCTCATCGAGCATTGCGATAAGGCCACCGCCGCATGCCGGCAAAGCAGGTAGCCGGAAGGAAACCGTGATGATCAGGCGCTACGTTTTCTGGCTCGTCATTGTTTCGCTTGCCTGCCTCGTGCTCGAACGCCTCTTTCCCTGGCGCAGAAACCAACGCCTCCTTCGCCCGCAACTGGGACAGGACATCTTCTGGCTCGCTTTCAACGGCTATTTTTTCGGTCTCTTGTTCAAGCCGGCCCTGGGCTCAATCAACGGGGCAATCGACAGAGCGTTCGCTTTTGCGGCCGGCACGGCGCCTGCCGATTTCCGGGTCCTTTCGGGACAGCCGGTCTGGCTGCAATTCACGATCGTACTCGTGGCCGCGGATTTTATCGAGTGGTGCGTGCATAATCTGTTGCATCGCAACGGGTGGCTCTGGAAAATCCACCGGGTACATCACTCGATTCTGGAAATGGATTGGATCGGGAATTTCAGATTTCACTGGGGAGAAATTGTCGTGTACCAGACATTCAAGTACCTCCCGCTGGCACTACTGGGGGCGCGCTGGGAAGCCCTTCTCATGGTGGCCGTTTTCTCGACAACCATCGGCCACCTCAACCATTCGAATCTTAACATATCATGGGGGCCCCTCCGGTACGTTCTTAACTCGCCACGCATGCATATCTGGCATCACGAGAAAGAACATCGCGGGCCGGCAGGCGTCAATTTCGCCGTGGTCTTCAGCCTGTGGGACTGGCTGTTGGGTACGGCGTACATGCCCGGAGAGGCGCGCGTCCCCGCGACGATTGGTTTCCGTGGGCAGGAGAGGGTGCCCGATGGATTGGCAATGCGGTTCGTGGCGCCGTGGATAGACAGGAAGGCGGGAGGCCTTCATGACCCGCATTGAGCAGGAGAAGGAAACCGTTGCCGCGATGCTCGGTCTGTATTGTGCAGGCAGGCACGGATCAAAAGACGGATTGTGCCCTGGTTGCGCCGCCCTGCTCGCGTACTCGCATGCGCAACTCGCTCACTGCAGGTTCGGCGAGAAAAAGACCACCTGCAGGATCTGCCCCGTACACTGCTATCGCGGTGATATGCGCGCCCGGATCCGCGCGGTGATGCGATACGCGGGACCGCGGATGCCGTTCAGGCATCCCTTGCTCACCTGGCGCCATATCTTGAATCGACTCGGTCAGCGCAGGAAGTCGCGGGGAGCGTCGACGTGATGGACCGTTGGAGGTGTGGAGCATCGGAGTACTGGATTGCGGCGGGAGTCCCGCTCGCCGGTCATGTTTGTACAGCCGGAATTGCACTGCTCCATGAGTCCAACACTCCTTCAGTTTCTAGCAGCAGGCACCGCTCCCCTCGGAGGGAGTGCAAGAGCACTGAGGTTCTGTACCCGCAAGAATTCCGTAGATGATCGCCGCCGCGCACCCAACTCCGGCTTCTACCGAGATCGCGGCAGACTCGCAGTTGAGCCGGCAGGCGCCGCACTCCATACACAGGTCTTTGTCGATGATATGTGCTTTCCCATTCTCCATGACGAAAACACCATGTGGACAAACCTCGGTACAGCGCTCGCACCCCGTGCACTTCGATACATCCAGATCGAGCGTTGAAACACCCTTCACGTATCTCATACGATTCCCCATGCCAGCAATTTCCCCATCACCAGAGCCGCCAGGCCACCAACAATAGACAATACGTACAGCGGTGTAGCAATCTTGAGCTCCTTTTTTACGCCCGACGGGCTCGTGAAGGTGGATGTTCCCGTGAAATTCACCGCAACAAATGAGCTGATGACCGGAAATACCAGGTACACAACAGCCATGTACCAGGGATTTGCCCCCAGAAACGGGCTGATCGCCGCGCGAGATGCAGCGAGGACCACGACGCCGCAGATCCACCCCTTGAATGCGAACGAGCGTGAAGGCAGATACGGCAGGAATACGGGAGTGAGGAATCCACCAGCGACAATGGCCGCCAGGAGAGCAAGACCCATGGGAAGCATCCCCTTGAAACCCGGGGCATACATGATGCCCTCCGGTTGAATTCCCATGAGCACAAAGGTCGCAAGGAGTCCGAGTGGGAAGTATTTCATCGCGGGAGCCAGTTCCATCCAGGTGAGTTCGAATCTATCCCCGATGGTGAAACGCACGCGCCGCATCGCATCCGTGGCCCTGTATCCGGCCTCGAGGTACGCCGGGATGTCTCTGGCATACACCGGACCGAACGAGACAGAGAATCCGGTCTTCTTTCGGACATCATGCGCGGCTACGCCAGTCGCGCCGAGCTGCGGCACCACGAGTCGTCTATGTTCGACGACCTTGTCCAGCCCGACAGCGCGCAGCCTGCGAACGAGCTCATCCGTACCGAACGTCCCCTTGCCCGCCGCGCACCAGACATTGATGTTCTTTGTGTCAAGGACAAGTATCCAGCTATCGATGCCTGCAAGCCTGCGGCGGAGCGTGTCAAACGTCAGCTTGTAGTTCGCAGTCACAAAGGCCGGTGAACGGCGGCCGGGATCGCCCGTCGCATACAGGCCGGGCTCAACACGGTAGGACATGCGATACCTGTTGCTCAGTCGGCATCGGAGGTGCCCGCGGGATTCCTCTTTGCCCCACGTCGTCTTGACACGTGTGACCCGCCCGGCCGGCGTATCTACGGTTCCCGCCCCCCAGGATAGCTCAGAGCGGCCGCACTGTCCCGTCTCCCCCATGAATATGCACACCTTCTTCTTGAAACAGGCTTCCGGCTTCGCCTGCGCCGTGGACCTATTCGGTTTCGGGAGGTCCCAGCAGCGGCTTCAGCATCTCCTTTGCCGCCTTCGTATCGCCGCCCAGGTCCTTGAACTCCAGCACCGCGCGCTCGCAGGTCCATTTCTCGGTACGCACGCGATATTCCGCAAGAAGCACGCCGGAACGGTGTCCCGGAGGAGTGCAATGAACGTAGAACGGACCTTGTTTTTCCTGCACGGTCTTGGTGAAAAAATCTATGAGGTCGTCCGGCACGGGACGATCATTGCCGAAAGGAATCTCAACCAGCTCCAGTCCGGCGCGGCGGGCAATTTCCCGTTCCTTGCGGGCGGGCGCGATAGTGATAATAGTTTTTACACCGAGTTTCTTCAATGATTCGCCGCCGGCATCCGATACGATAGGGCCCCCGCGGAAAAGCTTTGTATTGTATTTCACGACTTTGCCCTTGATTCCCTCAAGCTCTCCGATCACGGCCCATGATTGCCCCGGCGGAGGAACACTATCGCTCGAATCAGGCTTCCACGTCGCTTTGGCCGTGGCATCGATACTGTCAAGCGGCGCGCCGGCCACGAGCGCGGGAACAACTATGAGAACCAATCGTTGACAGACAGACTTCATATGCACAAAATACTCTACCGTACGCCGCACTGACCACTCCACTTGAATCCCGCCCAAGCACACCTGCTGCGCGCTCCTTAATCGATTAAGGCTTCCTTGACACAATCTGTTCGCCCCGCTATAATAGAATCAACGACCCGGCACAAACATATATGTCGTATTCTTCCATACTTACGCTTCCGCGACCGTGCGCGTCGGGGTTCACGGCTGGTCTTGCCGCCCTGCTGGTTCTTGGCCTCTCAAATCCTGTGTTTGCCGACGACTACGGCGACTGGGCATACCAGCAGACCATCAACCTCAACGCCACACCAACCGGTGCCGACATTGCCGGCGATGCAGTCCGTTTCCCCGTACTTGTCCGGCTTACCAACAATACCTTCACCTTTTCCCAATGCCAGGCAGAGGGACAGGACATACGGTTCGCCAAGAGCGACGGAAGTCACTTTGCCTACGAAATCGAACGCTGGGACTCCGCGAACGGCATCGCTGAAATATGGGTGCTCGTGGACACCGTGCACGGCGACGACAGCACGGCGCTGACGATGCACTGGGGCAACACGAGCGCTTCCGACAGCTCGAACGGGCCCGCGGTATTCGGTACCGGCGCAGAATTCGCCGGCGTCTGGCACTTCCCAACCTACTCTCTCACATTTTCGGATGCGACCGGCAACGGGCTTGACGGAGTCAACAGCGGTACGGTTGACACTTCCGGGGCTGTAGGACGGGCGCGGTTCTTCGACGGCATCGACGATGTCATCGTCCTGGCGGACTCCATAACGCATGTTCTCGCCAACGCCAAGAGCACATTCAGCTTCTGGATACGATGCGACACTACTATTGACGGCGGAACCGAGTGGAACTGCAACAGCTTCCTCGGTGATGACGAGGCCGGGCAGGCCGAAGACTCATGGTGGGGCATACTCGATTCCGGCCGAGTGGGCGTAAGCGTCGCAAACGACACCGCTGCCATGTGCACTACCCGGATCACGGATAACCTTTGGCATCACGTCGCACTGACCCGGGATGCAACGACCGGATTCCTGGAAACATATCTTGACGGCGCCCGCGAGGACACTGCTACGCGAACGGCCGGCCCGCTTCCGGACCACCGCCTGGACACATTCGGTCGAAACATCGACGGCAGCACGAACGACGGATACGTGACCGGAAGCTTCGATGAAATCCGCGCCCTCGCCGCAGTAAGCTCGGCCGACTGGGTGCGGCTGTGCTACCAGAACCAACGTCAGGACCAGACACTCGTCGAGTTCGGCGCACCGACGATACTCCGCGTAAGCTCATCGAGCCCGGATCGCATCTACAGGCAGGGAGACACGGTCGACGTAAGCGTTTATTTCTCTCAGAACGTCTCGCTGGCGGGCGGCAACCTGACCGTGATGCTCGAGACGGGTGACACCGACCGCGTGGTGACCATCACGCCGTTTTCGGCAAGCGACACCGCTGCCGGACGGTACATCGTGCAGTTGGGAGACAGTACTCCGGATCTCCGGGCATACTCACCGCTGGTGCTGGCCCAGGGAGCATCGCTTCACGATGCACAAGACGACGAGTGTGTCCTCACCATCCCCGGCGCCGGCAACCTGGCGGATGAAAAGGACATTCGGGTAGACGGCAATGCGCCGGAATTCTCATCGGGGTATCCCAAACTCGTCGAAAACCTCGGCACATCGGTCCAATTCGAAACGCTACTGGATGACACCGGGACGGTATACATGGTCGTGGTCGATGATGGCGCGGCGCCTCCCACACCGGACCAGGTTCGGGCCGGACGGGATGCCGCCGGCACGGCCGTGGGCTCCTCCCTGTCCGACGCGGCGGCGACGGGAACTCACGCGAGTCAGAAAGGCAGGCTCGAGGCAACAGGGCTCAATGAAAAGACCGCATACGATGCCTACTTTGCCGCCGAGGATACCCTGGGAAATTTACCGGCCGCGGCAGTCAGGCTCGATTTTGCCACGGCGGACATGACCTCGCCCGTCGCAACGCTGTCGTATCCGGCATCCGGATCCAGCGTCAGCGATACGAGGGTTTCCTACTACCTTTCCGAAACAATGGCATCGGGAACCCTGACCTGGAGACGGGTCGCGGGCAAAAGCGATGCCGATCACGTGCAGATGCTGACCGGATCGGAACTGGATAGCGGTGTGTTTGGACCGGATACCATTGCCGATAACCCCGCGCTGGTTGACGGAGCGGAATATGCGTTGCACCTCGATGTGGAGGACGGCGGCTCGAATACGGGCGCGGACTCGGTGACAAGCATCATCTACGATGTAACCACCCCGCGCGTGACCGCGGTATCCGGGATACCGCCGGCGGGTTTGTATGGTATCGGCGACAGCATTTCTCTTGTCGTCCGCTTCTCGGAAACGGTGACCCTCGGTGAGGCCCCGCTGAAGATGGCCCTGGCGGGTGGTGTGGACGACACCGTGTCTATAACTCCCTTTACGCGGGCAGACTCGGCCGTCGGCAGATACATTGTCGGCGAGGATGACTCAACTTCAATGCTGAGAGCGGATTCATTGCTCACGGACGGCACCTTGCTGGACAAGGCCGGACACCCCGCCGTATTGCGTATCCCGCCGGACAGCAATATGCACGCCTTCGGAATGATTCGCATCGACGGTTTCGAACCGGGCCTTTCGATTGCGGTACCCGAAGAGGGAGATACGATTGCCGTACCCTCGGTCCGCTACGTGCTGACCGAGGATTTTGAAACCGCGAACATGGTGTGGAGCCGGACCGGGGGCGCCGAGGACAACAACGCGCCACACACATACACGCTCGGCCCGGATGAACTCTCGCAAGGAGCGGACACTGCCGGAAACGCCCTGCCGGACGGTCATAACCTTGTGCCGCGCGCGATATACAATCTCACGTTCAGCGGGGCGGATTCCGCGGGCAACGAGGCGGACACGCAGATAATCGCCGACCTCTACTATCTCCCCGATGTCTCGTCAATTTCTATTGCGCCGGACTCCGCAATCGTCGAGGCGGAAAGCACGCTCGTCTTTATCGCATCAGGATACGATGATCCCGGACGCCTTGTCACGCAGGGCAGCAACATTGTCGCCTGGCAGGTGATCAGCCAGGAAACCGGGCCTATCGGTGCGATCACGTCAGGCGGGGAATTCTATGCCGAGAATATCGGCAATGGATACGTAGTGGCCGCCTACGACAGCGCCCTCTTCGATACGGCGTGCATCATCGTGACCGGCTGGACGCGAAACCTGACACAGGGCGGCGGGGACACGGTGTCGTTCGGGCAGGGCGCGCAGATGCTCACCCCGTCCCTGCCGTCGTTCGGCGCCGGGACCGTGACGGCTGCGCCATACAACCCGGGCGCGCTCCCCGCCGGGCTCATTCCGTCCGGCCGCGGGATTGCCCTCGCGAGTGATGACTACGACACCTTTCCCCAGCCTGTTATCCTGGAACTGCACCTGGATACGTCACTGTTGCCCGATACCTCATACGCATTCGAGGACGTGCGCGCCTACTTTCGTTCGTCAAGCGACACTTCGCAATGGCATGTCGTTCATGATGCCGCACCGGAGAACGGCGTATTGTCATTCGCCGCCTCCGCATTCCGGACCTATGCGCCGGCCATCGATACGTCACGCCCGGCACTCGCGGAAAGCTCGGCGGTCAGCAGCCTGCCCGAAACGACGTCATTGCGGGTTCGTTTCCATATCGAAGACAATATCGCGAACCCCCGCGTGATACTCAGATACCGTGCCGGGGGGAGCCGGACACACTGCACGGACACGCTCATCTCATACTCGGCGGACAGCTCCTTCGTCGTGCCGGCGGACTGCGTTTCGGTGCGCGGTCTCTCGTACGCACTCGCGGCCAGTGACGGCAGGAACGAGTCGGTGCTCGCAACGCGTGACGTTATTATCGGGACCGACCGTTATCCCATGCCCGGCATGTTCAGCGCCGGGCATTACCGGATGGTTTCCGTGCCGCTCGACCATCCCACCGGCAGCCTCACGGACACGTACCTCGACGATCTCGGCGGTACGTTCGATAACGCGGCGTTTCGCATGTACCGTACCGAGGGTGACGGTTTCACCGAGGTCCTCCGGGAAACGGATCTGATGGTGCGCCCGGGCCGCGCAGTATGGCTTCGCACCAAAGACAGCGTCACCTTGGACCTCGACTCGGCGCGCAGCCTGCCGGTTTCGACCGTGTATCTCGACACGGTCGCCCCCGGCTGGAATGCCATCGCGTCACCGTTCCCCTTCGCACTTGACTGGAGTGAAATCAAAGACTCGACCGGCGCGGACACGGCCTGGCTCACCAATGTCTACGCCTATGATCACCTCGCGAACACGTGGAGCGATCCGGCCCTGACCCGGCGGATGGAGCCCTGGGAGGGATATCTGATCCGCAACGATACAACCGTAGAACGCGTACTTCGCATTCCCGCCTATGCCTGTCCGGACTCGGTCCCCAAAAAACGGCTCGCACCGGCCGCGCGGGCGGCCCGGCGTGTTGAGATCGCCATCGGTGATGCCGCGAGCGGGGAACAGTCCCGTTTGATCGCCGCGTTCAACGCGAAAGGCGCGGCAGATGCCTTTGATCGCCTCGATGCGCGGGTGCCGCCGTCATTGGCAAAATCGTTCAGCGCCTACTTTGACAAACGACATTGGGACCGGCATCCCGGGCTTTACCTTGCCGACTATCGCGACTCTCTCGGGGACGGGAAAGAGTGGAGCCTGGCCGTGCTGCCCCGCGCCGCCGGGCGTACGATGACCATGCGTTTCGACGGTCTGTACCCTCTTCCCGGCGGTGTGCGGGCCTGCATTGTTGACGTCGCAAGAAGCGCCCGCTTCGATCTGCCTGACGCCGCGTTTGCATACTATCACGGTAGCCCGGGAGAACGGACATTTGACTTCCTGATTGGTACCGAAGGCTATCTGAAGAGCATGACCAGCCGCCTCAAGGGAATTCCGCGTGTGTTCGGGCTGTCCCCGAATACCCCGAATCCTTTTTTCCGCTGGACCGCTATCCGGTACAGCATCCCCGTGCTCAACGGCGGCAAGGATCTTTACATACGAGCTCGAATCGAGGTCTTTGACATGCGCGGGCGGCGCGTGGCCACGCTGGTCGACCGGAACGCCGAGCCGGGCCACCATGTTGTCCGCTGGGACGGAAGGACCGCCGAGGGGCGGAGTCTTGCACCCGGGTCCTATGTCTGCTGTTTCACCGCGGCGGACACATACCGGAAAGCGAGACGGATCATCAAGATGCGGTAGCCGTGTGCGTAGCGGGGTTCTGTGTTGCGGTATGCAATACGTGAATGATAGAATAATGTTCGTGCCTACACTGTCTCGGCCGGGAGCACCGGTGGGTTCCCAAAACGGGCTATCGGTATGTCCATGCTAACACGTCTCAGCGCTCGCGCGGCCGGCCTGTGGGCCCTCCTGTGGGCCTGCAGCCTTCGGGCAAGCCCGTCGATGCCGCACGAACTCGAGCACATCAAGCTCGCGTCCACAGCCGATGCCGTCACGATTGAGATCGGGTTCGCGCCACATGCGCCGGCCGACTTCGTCGTCTACACTATCACCCGAAAGGGTTCGCCGGTGCTCGTGGCGGAATTCGTGGATGCCACCTGGCTGGGTGACAGGTACACGCAGATCGCCCGTCCCGTGACACACGTCCAGATGGTGCGCGACTCGGTAGGCGGACGCACATCAGTCCGGCTGCTGTTCTATCTCGAGAAAAACGTCGCGTATCGCTACCGATGGGTCGATGCCGAACTCCACGTCGAGCTGGAGTGGCAAGAAGAATCTCTTCCGGGCCGGTCACCGGCCGTACTCTCGGAAGTAAATGTCGACACACGCGGGGACACCCTTGCCGCAGTGTCGTGCGCGTTCGAGTCCCGGCCGGCAAACTATGTGATAAACCAGTCACCCGATCTCACGCATACGATACTCACGTTCTACAATGCCCGCGCAGGAACAACCGGGCCGCCGGCTACCCTTCCTCCACTGGTGAAAAACGTAGAAATACAGGAGGGAAATGCCGCCGACCAGATTCCGCTGGCCAAGCTCATCATTCATACAACGCTCCCGGTCGTATGCAGAGACAGTACCGCGCGCCATGACATCGTGCTTTTGCTGCATGCCGCGCCTCCGGCCGGCGGCGCTGTGGTCGCCACAGCCGCAGAGCCTGATACGACCGTCGCGGCCCGAACCGGACGCCGGTCCCGCTTCCTGGAATCGGACAGGCACAAAACCTGGACCTATATCGGCGTAGGATCCGGCGTTCTCGCCGGCGGCGCGGTTCTCGGAGTCATTCTGGCGCGCCAGGGACGCGATGCCGGCGAAGACGACCCTGATGAGATTCCTCCTATCGAGGATGTTGTGCAGTTTCCGGAGTAGCCGGGACACATGATATGAAGAGAATCAGCCTGAAATACCAGTTCAGTTTCATGGTCGCCCTGCTGGTATCGGCGGCAATCGCCGCGATCAGCTATTTCGCGCTGCGCCATGAAAAGCAGTCTCTCATCCAGGAGCGCCAGCTGCGCGGCAGGACCCTGGTGCGCAATCTCGCGACCGCGAGCGGTGAAGCGCTCCTGTCGGGTAACGAGCTCGACCTCTTCGCATATTGTAAAGACATTACCGATCATGAAGAAGATGCCGAACAGGTGATAATCCTTGGCTCCGATGGTACCATCATCGCCCACAGCGATCCGCAGCAGGTAGGTTCACCGTGCACCACGAGCGTGTGCGACTCGGTGCGATCGTATGACGGCATGCGCATCACGCCGGTGACATCCGGGCCGGACACATTGTACGACTACTCCATGCCCATGACCGTTATGAACAAGCGTATCGGCAGCGTACGCGTAGTCATGTCAAACCAGTCGATACTCAAGAAGATGGGCGAGGTCCGGCGGGAGATCCTGAGGCTGTCGCTCATGGCCGTCCTGGCCGGCATCCTGCTGTCGATCCTTCTCGTGCACGTGCTGGTCAAGCCCATTACCAAGCTGGTCGAGGCCGCCGAGAGAGTGGGAGGAGGCGACTTCGAGCATCGCATTACCGTTCGCAGCCGCAATGAAATCGGCGAGCTCGCGCAAACCTTTAACCACATGGGCGAGCGGCTTCTCAAGAGAAAGCGCCAGATAGCGGCCCTCAACGAGGCGGCGCGCTCCCTCAGTGCCACTCACGAACAGCAGCCGCTCCTGGACGAAGCCGCGAATACGGTCAACCGCATTCTCCTCCCGAATCAATGCATCGTCTGCATCGAGGAAACCGGGCGCCTCATCGCCCGGGCCTCAACAGGATTTGCCGATAGCGCTGCTCTCCGCGGCGCGGAAGTTGTCTTTCCGAAGGACATACTTGACGGCCTTGCCGATAGCGATACCGCGCGCATCTACCCCCTGGCAACGCTCGAGCAATCCCTGGGCGGCCTCGACGCCCGCCCCTCGTCGGACAACGGGCATGTGCTTGTTGTGCCAATGACATATGAAGGGGTCCGCAAGGGTATCATTGTTCTGGTTGGGAAACAGCATGGTGAGGAATATACCGAAACCGATCGCGAATTCTCACAAATAGTCGCGGCATCAACCACCATCTCGATGCTCAATATCGAGCTGCTCAAGGAAACCGCGGAAAAGGCCCGGATGGAAGCCGAGTTGAAGACGGCGGAGATCGTTCAACAGACCCTGTTTCCCAAGAAGCCCATTAAGACGGATGCTGTCGAGGTCTACGGGTATTTCAAGTCGGCAAGCGAGACCGGCGGCGACTGGTACGGCTTCATCGAAGACCCGGACGCCAACCGTCTGTCGGTTCTCATCGGTGATGTCACCGGCCATGGCGTACCCGCCGCACTCGTGACCGCCACCGCTAACAGTTTCGTGCGCACCGTGGACATATTCAGACATCGGTACAATGGTTTTGTCGGCACCGCGCCGGATTCCGGAGTGATCGATGCGAAGCGGGCCGCGCTGGCGGACCCCCTGGGGCCGGCGCAGCTCCTTTCGACCCTCAACTCGATCATTCTGGCAAGTGCCGACCGGCAACTGGCAATGACTTTCTTCGCATCGACACTTGATCTTCGCACGAGAAGTATCCGTTTTGCCAATGCCGGACATGAAATGCCCATCATTGTGAGAAACAATGGGACGGATGCGCCCGAGGCGCTCGTGGCAAGCGGCCCGCGACTCGGTGACAAGGACACTGTCGAATACGAAGAGGCGGGAGCAAAGCTCTTTTCCGGCGACAGGCTCGTATGGTACACCGACGGCATTACCGAATGCCTCAATCCCGATGGTGAAGAATACGGCAGCCGCCGGTTCCTGCGGCGGATCCGCACATCCGCTTCGCTGCCGGCCGAAGAAATGTGTCAGGGCCTTGTCGATGATGTATTCGCGTTCGCCAATGGCGAACCGCTGAACGATGATGTCACGCTCGTCGTGGCGAGAATGCTGTAGCAATGAAGAAACGCATTCTACTCGTAGGTGATACGGCGATCTTCCCGCCCGGCATATCCGGAACTGTCTCGGAACGCGGGTATGAGGTAAACACGCTGCCGCGCACCGTTGATCCGGCGCGGGTCGACTGGCAATCCGCCGATGTGCTCGTTGCCGAGCATTCCTCCGGGTTCGACCCGTTTCCGGTCTGCGATCCTGCCCGCAAAGCGAACCCTTCACTGCCAGCAATATTCGTCACGGCCAA
>WJMI01000039.1 GCA_014728015.1 Chitinivibrionales bacterium
GACCGATGCGACCAACACCGATCTGCCCATGAAAGACACCATTTCGGTGCAGAAGATGTGGGGACCGAGCGGCAAGGAGCTTCGCCTGGTGCCCTCGAAAGACCTTACTATCGGAAAGACCTACAAGATAGTGATACCTTCGGGCGTCAAAGACCTCGCGCTCAATAAGCTCGATGATACCTACTATGGCATATTCAAGGTGATCGACAGGTCGGAGCTTCCGGATTTCGCCCTGCTCTCCGCAACGTTTGAGGACGGTGACACTATCGATCCGGGGCGAGCTATCGAGTTCACGTTCACCCGGGCGATTGATCCGCTTTCGCTCACCAAGAATGCGACACTGCAGCCCGCTCTCAAGTTCTTTTTCGAGGCCAAGGGCCCGACGGCGCGCCTGGTCAATGCCCAGCCGTGGGAGCGCGGGAAGACCTACACGCTTACCATCGGCAGCGCCGCGCAGGACCTTCTCGGCGATCAGCTCGGCAAGGACCTGAAACGTTCGTTCCACATTTCCATGCTCGACAATTACGAAAGAAAGGGCGGTGTCGAGGGTGAAGTCGCCGCGTGGGTCAAGGAAGTCATGAATGCGTATATCAGCGGTGATATCGAGACCTTTGCCAAGGCATTCCACGATCAATTCGAATCGGTGGAGAACACCTACGACTCAACCGGCAAAGCGGTGACCGAGCGGCTGTCACGCTCCGCGTTTCTCGACGAACGGCGGCGGGACCTCGCGCAGATGACCTACATGACCACGCACGGGATCATCACGCCGGTGTGGACCTGGATCGACGGCGCGCCGTGTATCAAGCTTTCCAAGGGCGCGGGGACTATTTACATGCAGGACATGGGACCTGACGGCGGCGTAGACCGCATGCCCCTGGTCTACGATGTCGATAAGAACCAGCTTGCCTCGGGCGAGGCGACGTTCGGCGAAAGAACGGTGACGGTCAACGGCGTGACGTTCACCTTCATGCCCGACATGTCGCAGGCTTTTGTCGATGATGATGTCAAGGATGACAACCCGGAGGTATTCGGCAAGCTCCTGGTTGATGAAACCGATGTTGCCACGCAGACCGTGAAAATGATCATCAAGCAGCGGGTCGAGATCAAGGATGTTGAGGTCGGGGGCGACAGCGCGTTCGTGATGTTCGAGCTCATGCAGCGCGACAGCTTCCCGAACAACGCACGGCCGTACCCGGTCGACCCGAACGAACCTGAACCGCCGGCCCAGACCCATATCATGGCCATTCAGATGAAAGTCATCGATGTCGGCGGACGGTGGCAGGTCATCCAGCTTTTTGCCAAGGACATTGACGAGAACAGTCAGAGCTCGGATGATTTCAAGATTGACAATTCCATCTCCAACACCCCGGGCATCGACCTTACTTCACCCGCGCAGCTGGCCACAGATGTGTCAACGCCAGTCCAACTCGCGTGGACGCACGGCAGCATCGGCGATGTGGGAGGGTATCTTGTCGCCATTTCAAACGAGATTGTCGGCGGCAATGAGGGACTCCTGATATTCACCAAGGCCAAGTCGGTGAAGATATCCTCCGCCGGCGCCGTGGAAGGCGGCACTGTGCTGAATGTCGGCCCCGAGATGTTCCATGTACCGCTGCCGCGGTTCAGCATGCGGCTCTCGGCGCTTGATGCATCGGCGGCATATGTCTGGAAAGTCGTGGCCGTAGGGGACACCTCGGCCGCATCACTGGTAAGCAGTACCAACTTCATGGTACTGGCCGATTCGGACTTCGGCAATGTCGGACTGAAAATGGGAATCTTCACGCTGGCGAGTACCATGCCCGACCTGCTCGACCTTGCTCCCACCGGTCCCGGAATGGAAGGCGATATGTTCTCCGACCGTGACGGCGACTGGGTGCCGGACATGGTCGAGAAGGCGTACGGCACCAACCCGGACGACCCGGCCGACTGGCCGAATTTCGCGGTGGACAGCGACGGTGACGGGTATCCTGATTTCATGGAGGCTATCGCGGGCACGAACCCGGATGACGGGACCGACAAGCCGGCCGACAGCGATCCCGCCGACGGTATCGCCGACATGCTGCAGACACGCGCTGAATGGGACCCGCGGTTCGCGGTCGACGATGACAACGACGGGTTCCCGAACGAAATAGAATTCGTGTTCGGGACCGACCCGTGGAACCCCGACAGCAAGCCTACCACCAAGAAGAAGGGCGCCGCGCCTGAAGGCACGTTTATCGGTTTCATCAAGCTGGATGCCGCCATGGAAGAAAAGAGCCTTCAGATAACAATGTACAGCGACAGCGGGAAGGAGAAGGCGCGCATCGATTCTACCACGCTTGAAACAATCCGCACAGGTACGTCGGCGGCCCTGAAGTTCGAGAACGGGGAATGGGTATTCCGCTATCCGATCACCCTGGGGCCGAACGCCGGCCGATACCTGAAATTCCGTATCGACCCCGCCATGATCAGGTATGAAGGCACCGACAAGGTCATCGAAGGTCCGGTTGACATGGTGGATGAAGGCATGAGCGGCGGCCCGTATGTGGGCCGGTTCGTGGCCTCAACGTCCGGCGATGTCTCCATGGACCCGACCCAGCCGGGCCCGATGCCCGGGCCGGCCCCGCAGCCAGGCGAGGTCCCGTATCCGCCGCCGGAATTCCAGAACATTTCCGCCGACCTGACCACCTACCCGGTGGAACTCACGCTCGATATGTCCGGCGGGGACGCATCTGCCACGCTAACCATGAACAACGGCACGGCAATAACGTCCACCATGGGCATGTGGCAGCCGGGCATGTTCCCCACCATGGTCCTGGAATTCGATGACGGCACCGACCGTCTTGAAATGAACGGTGACCTGTTCATGGACGAGAACAAGGTCTACCTTGCGGGTCCAATCCATATCGAGCAGGACGGCCAGTTCCAGGATTTCGACTACGTGATCACCTCTACGAATATGGATGCGGTGAACGACCCCTCAGGGACCTGGACCGGCGTATACTTTGAAATGACGGGCGGGCACATGAAGGAGGAGTTCCCGTATCCGTACATCGGGTCGCAGACGGTCCTCGAGCAGGCCCTCAGCCTGACCAACAATACAGGTCTTCACCAGTACGATTCCACGCTGATCACACTGTCCAACCCGGTGCAGGAGATGCCGCCGAACGGTCCGTGGACTGTCGAAGATGCGGACCAGAGCGGCCGCATGCTGTTCGTGCTGGAAAACCCTGACCACGCGCCTGACAGCGTGATGATTGTCGACCTTGACGGCGGCGGAAAGGCGATCCTGGTGCGCGACATGGATGGCGGCGGCATGAGCATGGGGCCAATGCCCTACGCCGGCCCGCAAACATCTATCGAGGATGCGCTCGCGGCATCGGGCAATCTGTGCATGGCCGCCGATGAAAACGTGGATCCGTATGAGGTGACTGTCGATCCGGCCACCCTCCAATACATGGAGCCGGAGCCGGGCAAGGGCGTGTATCTCATAACGGATGCGGACGACGGCACACAGGAGTATGTGTTCCTCGAGGACGACATGAATCCCGGTAATCTTATGATGTTCGACGGCAAGCCGCTCATCGGACTTATCGACACGTCACAGCCGTAGCAGAAATATTACTCACTCAACAGTGCACCGGCCGCTTCCGCGACAAACGCGGGAGCGGCCGTTTTTTTTCGCGCGCCATGGATCCCCTTGCACCGGTGCGCCCGCCCTTGACTCGGCAGAAGTGGCAATGCGCGTTCGGGTGGTGCCGCGCGACGGCAACACCGGCCTGGCCGCCGGGACCAACTGGTTTGCTCTGCGCAATCATCCCGCGCTGACAGTGGTGGATGCGCGGCCGGATTCCCTGGTTACCCCGCAGGATGCACGGCACATTGAAATGCAGTTCAGCCATGCCGCCATCGACACGGCAACGATTACCGACAGCGCGGTGAGTGTCACCGGTTCCCTGGCCGGCCGTTTCGGCGTGGGCCGGTAGCAATCCCTCGTGTGGAATTGAATCCCGCTGTTTCCTGGACGTAAATTCTTAGCATGCTGACGTTCTGATTCGAGAAATGCCCGTACTCCGGTTTTCGAGGCGCACCGGCAATGACCGGCAACAACGAAGTAAGGTCTTTCGCGACGCAAAAGGCGGCCCGCGAATGGCTGGAGGGCGCGTGAGCGCCGGGATGTACAGGGAAAAAAGGGAGAGCGGACCGGCATGACAACAAAGGTCACAGTCCGGCTCAACGAGGAGCTGCAGATTGTCGAGCAGCGTGTAGAGGGACCTCTCACGCAGGATGCGTTTGCCGAAATGATGGAGAAGACGCTCGAATGCGCCGCGCGACTGGCGGATCCGGGAAATGTCCGCGTGCTGGCGGATTCGCGCAGCCTTGGCAAACCCGCGGTCAATGTCCGGCAGACCGCCATTGGCATGCTTCGTGATGAGAAACTGAAGCGGCTTGCCGTATGGGGCGCCGATGCCCTCAGGCGTATCTCTTTCAGGTTCTTTGCTGTTATGAGCCCGTTCAAGAACAAAATCAGGGGCTTCAAGGAGCGCAAGGATGCACTGGCGTGGCTTCTTGAAGAGGAAGGTCAGGCAGCATGAGTCAGGAGTTTGATAAGTACCGGGAGCATGTCAGAAACAATCTCGATCGCATGGTCAAGTTCCTCGCCCGCCTGTCATTCGCGGATTTCGGGACACGCATAGACCTCGAATCCATCGAGGACGATGAATTCGCGGAGGTCTTCTATGGCCTTGATCTGCTCATGGATGACTTGTCGGAAGCCTGGCGGGAGCTTGACGAAGAGAACAGGTTCAGCCGTCTGAAAGCCGAAATCTGGAAGCAGGCCGTGGTAGCCACGTCCGGAACGACCGCGCTTATCCAGGGCGTACTGGATACGGTCGGGCCGCATGTATCGTCAACAGGGCTCGAATACCTTGAAGTCGAACAGGATTCGCGGGACATGGTGTGCACGGCCGAGTGGATACCTGAAGGAGAAAAATCCGCGATTGGGCTTCGCGTGCCTTTCGGGCTGTGGCGGGAATTTGCCGGGCAGGAGTATGCTCAGATCACGCCCGCTGAGGCCGAGGCCGCGGGAAATGCCGAATTCGCGAACATGCTGCGCGAGGTCGAAGCAGGATCGCTTCTGGGTGTCCCCTGCGGCGGGAAAGACAATCCCTTTGGCTTTATTGTTTTCGCGGACAGAAATGAAGACCGTGCCTGGCAGGAACGGGAGCGCCACATGCTTCTGGAGCTGTCCAACATGGTATCGGCCAAGGTCCTTCAGGCTGAAGCAGCGGCTGCGCTTCGTGACACTAACTTTCGATTGGAGAAAGCGGTACAGGAGCGTACAGACCAGCTGCAGCAGGCCAATCGGGAGCTGCGGGAAGACATCGAACGGATACGGGAGACCGAGCTTGCCCTTCGGGCGAGCGAACAGATGTACCGGGACCTGGTGGAGACTTCCCCCGAACCGATACTGGTCACCGACCACGAGCTGCGGGTCGTGATGTCAAATCGGGCTGCCGTTGACGCTTTCGGGATGCAAAAAAGGGCCGCGCTTCACGCAAGAAAGTATCCCGAACTCGTGGCCGAGGCGGACAGGCAACGCGCGGATGCGTTGTTTCGTGCCGCGGAGAACACGGGAAACAGCCAAACCGGCGAGCTGCAGTTTGCGCGCGGAAGCGGCAGTTCATTTCTCGGCGAGATGCATCTGGCGCGGATGGCTGATACCGAGGGGCAGGTGTTCGGATTTGTGTCTATCGTCCGGGATGTTACCGCAAAGCGGAAACAGGATGCCGAGCTTTTCAAGGCCCAGAAGCTCGAATCGGTGGGCACGCTTGCCGGCGGCCTTGCGCACGATTTCAACAATGTCCTTACGGGGATCATCGGCAACCTGTTCATGGCGCGCAGCGGCATGGAGCCGGGGACCGAGGCCGCATCGCTTCTGGAGGATGCCGAGCGGGCCGCGCTCAGGGCGAAACGTCTCACGTCACAGCTTCTAACGTTCTCCACCGGCGGCGAGCCGGTCAAAGAGGTGGTATCGCTCGCGGACATCATAGAAAACGCGGCGCGCTTCTGTTTCAGCGGCTCGAAAGTGCAGTGCACGCTCGATATCCCGTCGACGCTGCCCGCGGTGGAAGCCGACAAGGGGCAGCTTGATCAGGTTATCAGCAATCTTCTCATAAACGCCGACCAGGCCATGCCCAACGGCGGCACTGTTGAAATTGCCGCGGCGCCCGTGACGCTGGATACGGCTTCGGGTTTTCCCGTGGCCCCGGGAGAATACGTGCGCGTGACGGTCAGAGACAGCGGCGTGGGGATCGAGCCCGGGAACATGCGGCGCATATTCGATCCGTATTTCACCACCAAGCGCGGCGGGAGCGGCCTGGGCCTGGCAACCGCGTACTCGATTATCCAGAAACACCGGGGGCATATCTACTGCGAGTCAACGCCCGGCGGCGGCGCCGCGTTCACCTTTTTCCTTCCGGCAACCGCGCGGGCGGCGCCCCGGGAGCAGGAACCGGAGCGCCGGCAGGTCAAGGGCGGCGGCAGGGTGTTGATTATGGACGATGACCATGCGGTGCGCATGGTCATGGAAAAAGTGCTCGAGCGGGCCGGGTTCTCGACCAGGGTAGTAGGCAACAGTGATGATGCCATTGCCGCGTATTGCTCGGCGCGAGACAGGCGCGAGCCCTTCGATTTGGTCCTCATGGACCTGACAATTCCCGGCGGAAACGGCGGCAAGGAGACCATCGCGAAGCTGCGCGAGATCGATCCGCGGGCGCGCGCGGTCGTAGTGAGCGGGTATTCCAACGATCCGATCATGTCCGACTACCGTCAGCACGGGTTCGCGGGCGTGCTTCCCAAACCGTTCGAGGTCCGGGAATTCCTGCAGGTCGTGAACGAGGCGCTCGATGCCTAGCATGCCACAGAGAGGGTCCCGCCTGACCGTGGAGGCGTCATGAGAATCGTTGCCGTGCTGGTTGCGGCGGCAATCATGCTGGCGGCCGTGTTCCTGTATCTCCAGTCTTCCCGCAGAACCATCGACCAGGTGCGGGACACCACCTCGGTGCATGGCGAAGGCCGTGTCGAGTATTCCCGCGAGGCCGTGAACAAGACCAACCGGGCCACGCGTGAGACCCGGGAACGGCTCGAACAGGTAACCGGCCGGTAACCATGGCGATTCGAACCGGCGCGTGAGGATGGATGGTCTGTGCGGGAAGCGCGGAAAAGAATAGAAGCCCGTTGACATTTCCGTCATTCTTCGGATAAAATAAGTAGGGCCCTCCTTTCGCCGTTTTCGGGACGTTTCCATCCGGGGCTATCAGCCGGGCCCTGAGTACTCATTTATACTTGCGGCAGCCGCTCATGCTTATTCAGCACCGTCATGCCCGTATTATTCTATGCGTGAGCGTTCTGTTGGTGCTGCCGGCGGCAGGCCCGTGCGGTGACATCGTCAGGAAGCCGCGGGTGCTGGTGCTGCATTCATATCATGCCGGCTTCACCTGGAGCGACAGTATTTCCCGCGGGATAGAATCCTTCTTTGCCGACAATGCCGCCGATGCCGAGTTGTGCTTCGAGTACATGGACACGCGCCGTGTTCACACGCCGGAATACTTCGACATGCTCGATTCGCTGTACCGCGTGAAATATGCGGCGCGTCCGGTGGACGTGATTATTTCGTGCGATGACCATGCGTTCAATTTCGTGCACGGGCGCGGGGAGCATCTTTTCCCCGGGGCCTCAATCGTGTTCTGCAGTGTGAGCGGGTTTGAGCCGTGGATGCGCGAAGGGCGGGAAATCACCGGGCTGCGGGAGTCCATCGATATCAAGGCAACGCTGGATCTCGCATTGCGGCTGCATCCTGAAACGGAAGAGGTCGCTGTCGTGACCGACATGACCCGCACGGGCCGGGCGCTTGCGCGCAAGGCGCGGGACGTGTTCGCCGCCTATGAAGACCGTCTCTATTTCGACTACTGGGACAGTCTTTCCGTGGAGGAGCTTGACAGGAGCGCGGCATCGCTGGTTGACGGGACTATCATGTTCCTGTTCATTTTCTCGCAGGACAAAAAGGGCCGCGTATTCGACCACGAGAAGAACCTGGAGCGGCTGGCGCCGATATGCGGGGTGCCTATCTATGGCGTGTGGGAGTTCTATCTCGGCCACGGTATCGTGGGCGGGAAGCTGACCAGCGGGTCCGCGGAAGGCACCATGGCGGCGGAGCTCGCGGTCCGTATTCTGGACGGGGAGGCCGCATCCCGGATACCTATCGCCCAGAGCCCGGCGAGCATCATGGTCGACCATGCCGAACTGGTCGATTTCCGGATACCCGGGCGCGCGCTTCCACCGGAGACGATAGTCGTCAACCGCCCTACCTCTTTCTATTACCAATACCGGCTTCTGATATGGGTCGTTGCCGCGGCATTCGCGATGCTGGCCGGCGTGGTAGTGTTTCTGAGCGCCACGGTGGCGCGGCGGCGCCGGGCCGAGAAGGCCCTCCGCAGGAGCGAAGAGCGGCTTACACTCGCGCTTGAGGGCGGAGAGCTCGGCATATGGGACTGGGACGTGCGCGAGGGGAGGGTGGCACTGAACCAGCGGTGGGCCGACATGCTTGGTTACGATCGCAAGGGTATCGCCACCGGAACCGGTGAGTGGGAACGGACAATTCATCCGGATGATTCGGCGACTGTCCGTGGAGAGCTTGAATCGCATTTGGCCGCGAAGAGCGATATTTTCGAGTCCGAGCATCGCATGCGGACGCGTTCGGGCGAGTGGCGATGGGTGCTGGTCAAGGGCAAGGTTACCGAACGGGACGCCGCCGGAAAGCCTCTCAGGGTCACCGGGACCATCCTCGACGTTACCGAACGCCGGAGCATGGAAGAGGAGCGCCGCGAGCTCGAGGCGCAGATGCAGCATGCGCAGAAACTCGAGAGCCTCGGCGTACTCGCCGGCGGCATCGCGCATGATTTCAACAATATCCTTACGGGCATCCTGGGCCACGCGAGCGTCCTCAGGTTCGAGCTCGGGAAAGCATCCCCGGCATCGGAAGGTCTTGCTCAAATTGAAAAGGCATCGCGGCGGGCGGCCGATTTATGCAGGCAACTGCTCGCGTATTCCGGCAAAGGCAAGTTCATTGTCGAGCACATCAGTCTCTCCGAAACAGTGGCCGAGATGCAGCACCTGCTTGCCGTGCCGGCATCCGGCGCATCCGCGATACAGTACAATCTCGCGAATAACCTGCCCTGTATTGAGGGTGATGCCACGCAGATTCGTCAGGTGGTAATGAATCTCATTACCAACGCCGCCGAATCGATTGTATCGCCACACGGCACCGTCACGGTGACAACCGGCCTGATGCACGCATCAAAGGACTATCTCAGCGAATCGCATGCGTCTGAAGGCATCCGCGAAGGGGACTATGTGTTTCTCGATGTGCGCGACTCGGGATGCGGCATGGACGCGGAGACGCTTTCGCGGATATTCGATCCGTTCTTCACGACCAAATTCACCGGGCGAGGGCTCGGCTTGTCCGCCGTATTGGGCATTGTCCGGGGCCACCAGGGGGCCATCAGGATAGAATCCCGGCCGCGGGACGGCACTACGGTGCGCGTGCTTCTGCCGGCGTGCCGGAGCCGGGAGCATGACCACGATACCCATGCGGCGGATGAACGAGCGGAAAACGCCGGCAGTCGCGGGCAAGGCCGGGCGGTGCTGGTCGTTGACGATGATCCCACGGTGCGGGCCACGGCAACGCGGCTTCTTTCAAGCCTCGGGTACAGCGTTCGCGAGGCGGTTGACGGCGAGGAAGCGATCAGGATGTTTCAAACAGATCCGCAAGGATATGCGTTCGTGCTTCTCGATCTCACCATGCCCCGGATGGGAGGGGAAGAGTGTTTCCGGAGATTGCGCGCCGTTTATCCTGATGCGCGGATTGTGCTTTCGAGCGGATACAGCGAGCAGGATGCCACCCGGCGTTTTGCCGGAACCGGGCTTTCAGGTTTCATTCAGAAACCGTACGAGCTGGATACCCTTGCCGCAAGCATCGAGAAAGCGCTTGACGGCAGCTGATGTCCGGCAGGGGGCGTTTCCAGTTTCCGGGGTATCAACTGCTCTGTTGTTGCTGGATAATACCACAATAGACCGCCGCGTTGCACGCGGCGATTGTTTATTCTGGGGTGGCGCCCACCCCAGAAC
>WJMI01000040.1 GCA_014728015.1 Chitinivibrionales bacterium
TGCTCGACAATCCCGCAGAGCGTGAACGCATGGGACGCTATGGCCGGGAGAGGGTGAAGAATGAGTTGGAATGGAAATATGAGGCGCCGAAGTACCTCTCTGTCTACGAGAAGCTCTTCGCGGCCGCACCCGCATGAACACCCCTCACCCCGCAAGACCATCCCACGGCACAACATAGTCATGCTCGCTGAGGGCGTAGGCTTGTTCTATTGGCGAGAGGATTATTCCCGCGCCGATTTTTCGTGAGGGGTATGTGTCACGGAACGCGCGCAGACCGGTGGCGTCGCGGCGCGATGGATGCGTGGAGAGCTTGATCTCCATCGGGTAGAGTGTTCCGTCGTATTCGAGGATGCAATCCACTTCGGCGCCGGCATGGGTGCGCCAGTGATACAGCGTGGCTGATCGGTGTAAAGCGGCAAGTGACTTGCGCAATTCAGCAATTGCCGCCGTTTCGAACAGATGGCCGCGAAGAGGGTTATCCGCAAGCGCACCCGGTGTATTGATTGACAAGGCAAAGCACACCAGGCCGGTGTCTGACAGGTATCCTTTCGGCTTTGAGGACAGTCTCTTGATGGCATTGCCGTGAAAGGCCGGCAACTGAAACCACTGAAACGTGCTCACTATGATATTCCGCCAGCGTTCGACGGTCTGCGGGTGAACCGAAAGCTCGCGGCCCAACTGCCGGTAGTTCAATTCTTGTGCCGTGAGGGCGCATAGCAATCTGAAGAATTTCCCGAATTGCTCAATGTCGGCGAAATCCGCGATCGTGCGTATATCCCGATCAATGTATGTTCTTTCATACGCCTGGAAATACGCGGGGATCAGATCGAGGGGAAGGGCCTGCGCCTCGGGAAGGAACCCGCGCCAAAGCTGTTCGTACAAGCCGGCCGCCCCGCGGTCGGACCGGGTCGACAGGAGCGCTTTCAGATTTCCGTCGAGCAGGCTGTTGAGCCAGAGACGGTTTGCCGAGGCGCCGAGGATCTCCGCCACGGAGAACGAATGGAGATCCACGAAAACCGCTCGACCGGCAAGGCTTTCCGAAAGGGATTTCATGACTTCCCATTGCTGCGATCCGCTCAGAACGTACTGGCCGGGGCGCTTGTCTTTGTCCACCTTTCTTTTAAGCGCCGACGCCACCTGGGGAGCGTACTGAAACTCGTCCAGAATGAGCGGCGTTGCATGATTTGCCAGGAACAGGTCCGGGTCGGCGCGTGCCGACTCGATATCTATGACCGGGTCGAACACAACGGTGTCGGCACTGTCGCCGAACAGATGGTCGATGAGCGTGCTCTTGCCCACCTGACGTGCCCCGCTCACTACCACCACCGGAAAGTGATCGAAAAGTCGCTTGAGGAAGCTGGACTGGTGTCGTTGTATGTACATTAGATTGAAAATATATATTTCGATCATATTTTTTCAAGATATTTATCGCCGGAAGGTGCCACTTCTGGAAATCTCGCAGCAAAATGTTATGATGGAATCTATCTCTTAATGCAATACCGGAATTGTTTTCCGTGATTGCATACGTCATGCCCTGAATTGAGCTTCAAAATTTTTGAAGCTGGGTTGTCGGTTTTTTACAAAACGACGCCGATTTCGTCATATTTTATTTCATTATGACGACAAATATGTTATTTTATTGAAATGAGGTACCTGAACAGATTATTTTCACCCGCTCAACAGAGCTTCTTTCTTTTCGGCCCGCGGGGGACAGGCAAGTCTACATGGCTTGCGCAGGCCTATAGCGAGGCGATATTGGTCAACCTTCTCGATGGGGCCTCATACAGGGCGTACCTCGCGAATCCTGAACGGCTTGAGACACTTCTGAAGACAGCACCTGAAGAGGCCGTATGTATCATTGATGAGATTCAGCGGGCGCCGAATCTGCTACCTGTTGTCCACAAGCTAATCGAAGACGGCGCTGGTGTTCAATTCATTCTCACAGGCTCCAGCGCACGGAAACTCAGAAGAGGAGGGGTTGATCTCCTCGGCGGCAGGGCGACCGTGAAAACCATGCATCCTTTTCTTGCGGCCGAATTGGGAAGCCGGTTCGATTTGGACCAAAGCCTGACGCACGGCATGCTGCCCCTGGTACGGGCGGCAAGCGATCCAGCCGAGGTCCTCGACGGCTATATCTCGCTGTATCTCGAACAAGAGGTGAGAGCGGAGGGGCTGGTACGAAATATCGAAGATTTCGCGCGTTTTCTCGAAGTCATGAGCTTCTCGCACGGCTCCTTGGTGAACGTTGCCGAGATTGCGCGTGAATGTGAGGCAAAGCGCACGACCGTGAATGGATACCTGTCTATCCTGGAAGACCTTCTTATCGGGCGATACGTGCCGGTTTTCTCCCGAAGGGCAAAGCGAGAGCTCGTGGCGCATCGCAAGTTCTACTACTTCGACTGCGGCGTGTATGCGTCATTGCGCCCTTTCGGTCCGCTAGACAAGAGGGATAATGTTGCCGGGCCTGCGCTCGAGGGATTGGTGTACCAGCACTTGCGCGCCTGGCTTGAATACGGGAAAGGGAACGGCGGGAAGCTGTATTTCTGGAGGACACGGAGCGGCCTTGAGGTGGATTTTGTGGTATACGGCGAAGGGGAGTTCTGGGCAATCGAGGTCAAGAACAGCGAACGGGTTCGGCCGAAAGACCTCAACGGTCTCGCGGCCTTTCACGAAGACTACCCCGAAGCAAGGCGCCTTCTTCTGTACCGCGGAGCAGACACATTGTCTATCAAGGGCGTGACCTGCATGCCGGCAGACAAATTCCTTCACGGGGTTGTTCCCGGCCGCCCGCTTCCGGGCGACCGGTAAGAATCGATACAGACGGTGGGTTGCATGAATCTCCTTATCACCGGCGGCTGCGGATTTATCGGCTCGAACTTCGTGCGGTACATGCTGTCCCGCCGCAAGGGCGTGCGCATTGTCAACCTCGACAAGCTCACCTATGCCGGCAACCGGGCCAGCCTGCGCGACCTGGAAAAGAACCGGCGCTACACCTTTGTGAAGGGTGACATCGGCAGGCGGGTGCTGCTCGACAAGCTGTTCGCCGAGCACAAGTTCGATGCCGTGGTGCATTTCGCCGCCGAATCGCACGTGGACCGCAGCATCAGCGGGCCCGAGGTGTTTGTCAAGACCAACGTGCTCGGGACCCAGGTCCTGCTCGAGGCCGCGCGGGAGCACTGGGACCGGCAAACCAAGGGCAAGCGCTTCGTGCACGTGTCCACCGATGAAGTGTACGGGACGCTCGGGCCGGAGGGGTATTTCACCGAGACCACGCCCTATGCGCCCAACAGCCCGTATTCGGCCAGCAAGGCGGGTTCCGATTTCATGGCGCGGGCGTACTTCCACACATTCGGCCTGCCGGTGATCGTCACCAACTGCTCGAACAACTACGGGCCCTATCAGTATCCCGAGAAACTCATCCCGCTGATGATCACCAACGCGCTCGACAATATCCCGCTGCCGGTATACGGCGACGGGATGAACGTGCGGGACTGGTTGTATGTCGGCGACCACTGCAACGCCCTTGACACCGTGCTGAAGAAGGGCGTGCCGGGCGAAACCTACAACATCGGCGGCAACAACGAGCGGCACAACATCGATATCGTGAAGCTGGTGCTGGAGATTCTCAACAAGTCCGAGGGCCTTATCAGGTTTGTGAAAGACCGGCTCGGTCATGACAGGCGGTATGCCATCGATGCATCGAAGATCAATCGCGAGCTTGACTGGAAACCGGAAACGCCGTTCGAGGACGGTCTCGAAGACACCGTGCGGTGGTATGTGGACAACGAATCCTGGTGGCGGCGGCTGAAAAATCGCGCACCGCAGCGATAGCAGGGCCGGCACCTGGATCGCGAACGCCGCGAGATCATGCACGAATACGAGCGGCGGCTTTCCCTGTACGCCGAAGCGGCGGATGCATGGTCCCGAAAGTAGAAAGAGGTGGTAGCGAACACCGCCGGACTCGGTCTTCGGGAAGCGCACGACGTAATGGTCGAGCACGCATGGGAAAGCCTTCCCTCTGATCCTGGAGGGCGGTGATGATGCGGCAGCCCCGGCATGAATTTCTCAGTGAAGACGATATTTCTCTGCAGGAGCTTTCGCAGGAAGGGCTTGTAGGATGGTGGAACGAGTGGCTGCGCAATGCTCAGGCCGCCAACGATGCGGATGCGCGGACGTATTCCCACGGAGTATTCGTGGTTATCCAAGAACCTCGGTCTGCGGATAGCTGCAAGCCGAATCCTAGTGCACTATGACCATATTGACAAAACAGATATCCCTATCCGTGTTGAAAGGCGAGCATTGCAGGGCCTTTTCGACGCTGACCAAAGCCGTGGTAGATATCGACAAAGGCGTGATGGCTGTCGATGCAGAGCTTCATGCCGACCAGGAAGAGATGCTTCTGCAGGATGGTTCGCGGCAGGAAAGTTTATGGGGGATAAATCTCTACCCGGACCGATCGCGGGAGGACTTCATTGAATACACATCGCTGATCAACATCCGTCCTCGAGAAAACAACATGTCCATGGAAGTCGAATCAGAGGACATACGACAGAAGGTTCGAGACGTGGTTTTTTCGCTGGTGAATTTCGATGCCTAGGCACCACAGCGATGAGCTTGCCGGCCGCTGGCCGTCCTTTTCTCTGGGCCGTCAGCTCATGATGATTGCGAACGAAATCAATCGAGCCGGGAACTGGATTATCAAGGGCGACCCGGACGAGGCGCGGCTGTGCTACGAGCGCGCGCTGGAGCTGATGATGTTCACTATCGGCGGGGTCCGGCGCCACGGGCAGCTTCGCGAATTATGCAGAGCCAAGATGGTGATACAGAAATTCTGGCTTGAAACGCCTTCAAGAGAGATGAACGCCCAATTCTCAAACACGCTCATCGCGCTCAGCCCCGAAAGCTGGGCCATGCTTCACCCCGCGGAA
The DNA here is from genome assembly GCA_014728015.1 of Chitinivibrionales bacterium. Taxonomy (GTDB): domain Bacteria; phylum Fibrobacterota; class Chitinivibrionia; order Chitinivibrionales; family WJMI01; genus WJMI01. Next base: position 4,929 of record WJMI01000040.1, read on the forward strand.
TAGCGCCTATGCAAGTCCATCAGACAGAACTCAGCGGCGTCCTGGTGCTTGAGCCCAGGGTATTTGGCGATCACCGGGGGTTCTTTTTCGAAAGCTATTCGCATCGTGAGTTTACGAAGCACGGCATCGATATCACCTGGGTGCAGGACAACCATTCCCTGTCGCGGCAGAAAGGCGTGCTTCGCGGATTGCATTTCCAGCGGCCGCCGCACACGCAAACCAAGCTCGTCCGGGTGGTTGCCGGATCTGTTTATGATGTAGTGGTTGATCTTCGGAAAGATTCCAGAACGTTCGGCACATGGCAGGGCTTCGAGCTTTCCGCGCGCGAGTTCAAGATGCTTCTCGTGCCCAAAGGGTTTGCGCACGGGTTCTGCACGCTCGAGCCCGACACCGAGGTCCTTTACAAAAACGACGCGTTTTACGAGCCTTCGGCCGAAGGCGGCGTACGATGGAACGACCCCGGGTTGGATATTCCCTGGCCCGTGGCACAACCAATAATCTCCGGCAAGGACGCGGCCCTGCCGTTGCTCAAGGACCTCGCGTCGCCATTTTAGGTGCACACGGCTCATTCTATGACAGATATGACTACTACCGTCTACGAGTGTCTGGATTATTACTGCCCCCGTGGGGGGCGGGCCGCCGCCGCGACGAAACGGTGTGGCGGCGTGCCAGAGGGGGGTTACAAAAAGCATTTTCCTCCTGTGCTGCCGTAGCTCAGCGAGCGAAGGCGCATGGCGGGGCGGACAGCCCCTACCTTCTCTTGAACCTCATCCACCATAGAAAACGCACATTATGAAAGGCATCATCCTCGCAGGCGGCTCCGGCACCAGGCTCTACCCCGTCACCAAGGTCGTGAGCAAGCAGCTCATGCCGGTGTTCGACAAGCCCATGATTTACTATCCCCTGACCGTCCTCATGCTTGGCCACATCAGGGAAATCCTGATTATTTCAACTCCTCATGATAAACCGCTATTCGAGGAGCTTCTCGGTGACGGTTCCCAGTGGGGCCTTTCTCTGTCGTATGCGGTGCAGCCGGCGCCGGAAGGGCTTGCGCAGGCGTTTATCATCGGCAGGGACTTTGTCGGCGGCGACGGTGCGACATTGATTCTCGGTGACAACATTTTCTGGGGGCACGGGTTTGTCACGCAGATTCGGACCGCGGCCGCGCGGGCAACGGGCGCCACCGTATTCGCGTATCAGGTAACCGATCCCGGCAGGTACGGCGTGGTGGAGTTCGATGCCGCGGGCACGGCGCTCAGCATCGAGGAAAAACCCAAAAAGCCGAAATCCAATTACGCGGTCACCGGGCTTTACTCCTACGACAATAACGTGGTGTCATATGCCGCCGATCTCACACCGTCCGCGCGGGGCGAGCTGGAGATTACCGATCTGAACCGCGTGTACCTGGAGGCGGGCGCGCTGCAGGTGGAGCTTTTGCCCCGCGGCGTGGCCTGGCTGGACACGGGCACGCACGAGGCCATGCTGGAAGCTTCCACCTTTGTCGAAACCGTCCAGAAGCGCCAGGGCCTCTTGGTTTCCTCGCCCGAGGAGATCGCGTTTCGCCAGCAGTATATCACCCGCGATCAGCTCGCCGCCCTGGCCGAACCTCTTGCCAAAACCGCCTACGGCAGCTATCTTCTGCGGCTGGCCCAGACCGGGTATTAGCCTGAGGGCAACATATCACCACCACATACGGAACATAAAGAACGACATGTGTCATTCGTTATGTGCGAATATCGATCTTATTCCCCGACTACGCCCGCCAGAAACTCCAGCGCCTTCGATTCCGCCCGTATGTCGAAGTGATACCGGCAATGCCCGGCGAGAAGCCCGGTAATTCTCTGCGCGTCCTCCCCCGATAGCCGCCCCCGCGCCCCTTCCATTCCTGTTTTTCCCGCGAGCAACCGGCCCGTGTCGGGTTCGATGCGGTTCGACGGCGCCCGCGTGCGAGCGCATCGATCGCATTCCACGCCGCCCCGAGTCGTGTTGACATATGCAACGCGCCCCGCGGTGTCTGTCCCGCACTGCACGCATCGCTCCAGATCCAGTCCGAACCCCATCATGGCGGCATACTGAAGGTAGAACCGCCACAACACAAACGGATACACGGCACGCTCCGGGCGGGTCTCGATGTCCCCCAGCAGATCCTCGAAAAACGCGAACAGCTCGGGGTGGGGGTCGGTCACCCTGATGGATGCCAGGACCAGCTCGAACGCGACGTCGCGGACCGCGCTGCGCACCAGGGCCGCCCGCGTGGCCGGCCAGAACTGAAGCACCTGGATGCTTCCCAGAGTATGCAGGTCGCGGTGCGCCTTGACATACAAGAGCAGCTCCGTCAGAAAGCCCCGCTCGAGAAACCGCTGTCCCCTGGCCGTGCGCATGCCCCTGGCCACGCCGTGGACCATGCCGTGGGATTCGGTAAACAGGTGGAGGATATAGCTGCTCTCGCGGTACGGAAGCACCTTCAGCACAACGGCGCGTGTTTTGGTCGGGGCCATGGGCGGAGGGCGTTCGCTCGGGTTCAGTCCCGCGGGTCCGCCGGCGCATCGCTGTCCTTGTCGCGGCGGAATATCCGCATCCAGTTCCATCCCTTGAGCTTCTGCGGAAGCTTGTACATGTGGTTCGTCTTACGGAACACTTCAGGATTGACCATGCCGGCCGAGACAACGGTCTTCACCGCGGTCTCGACATTCATGTCCAGCTCGATTATGTCCGAGCGGGGGATAAACAGAAGAAATCCGCTTGTCGGGTTGGGGGTGGTGGGAACAAACACGCTCACCATGTCGAGCCCGGTCCGGCGGGGGATCTCCCCCTTGGCCTCCGAGGTAACGAAAGCAATGCAGAAAGAGTTTTTCTTCGGGTACTCGATAAGCACGGCCCGGTCGAAAAGCTGCTTGTTGCCGGTGACTACCGCATCGAGGATCTGTTGAATGGCCAGGTAGACCTTGTTCAGAAGCGGTATCGATGCAATGACCGCGTTGCCGGTGTCGATAAAAAAACGCCCGATGTAGTTCTTGGCGCTGAGGCCCACGAAATATGAAATCGCCAGCACGAGAAGCAGGCCTATCCCCGGGATCCATGTTTCGGGAAAAAATGGAAGTATCGAATGGAAAAGCGTGGGCAGAAACGAGTCTATCATCGTGAACAACTTGAAGAACACGTACGCGGTGGTTACCACGGGAAGCAGCAGCAGGACGCCACCCACGATGTTGTTACGAATCGTTTTCAGCGGTTTGGAATAGCGCATGGGCTACCTGTTCTCCTCTTCGACGAATTTATACACTTTTTCATCGGTCCTCGCCATACCGAGCTTCTCCCGCGCCATCCGCTCGATATAGGTCGTATCGGATTTCAGCCGCGCGATTTCCCGCGAGAGTGAGTCAATCGAGCCGTTCAGCTCGCCAACCCGCGCCTGGAGCTGTTTGGTCCTTCGATACACGCGATACAGGTTGATATTGCTTGCGGCCAGCGCAGCAATCACAATGGCGGCCGCCCCCAATAGAACCCATCTTCCCGTCTTCTTTTTCACCATCCTCCGTGAGGCTCACATGGCCAACCGCGTATCAATCCGGACGCGTGATGCACGGCCGGATTCAGTCAAACTCTCCCGCCCGGACGAACTGCTGGCCCGCCACCTGTTTGACGACGCCCTTGAGCTCCAGGTTCAGGAGTATATCGAAGAGCTCGGACACGACTTTTTTCGTGCGATCGACTATCTGGTCCATGCGCAAGGGTTCATCGCAGAGATGCGTGAGCACGGCACGCTCGGCCTCGCTGAGCAGCTCGAGCGGGGGCCGGGTCGCGCTCGGCACGCTCTCCATCGGCACCCGGTGACGGACCACTTCGATGACTTCCGCGATATCGGCCGCCGACCGCACGGGCGTGGCCCCGCTCTTGATCAGGTTGAATGTCCCGTCGCTCTTGTCCGAGAAGATTGAACCCGGCACGGCGAAGACGTCTCTTCCCTGCTGCAAAGCGTAGCGTGCGGTGATCAGCGCGCCGCTCCGCTTTCCGGCTTCCACCACGACCACGCCCGCGGCCAGCCCGCTGATAATACGGTTGCGGCGGGGGAAATTGTACGCCTCGGGCGGTGTCTTGAGCGGGAATTCCGATATCACCACGCCGTTCTCGATGATATGCTCGGCAAGGTCCCGGTTCGATGCGGGATAGACATGGTCGACGCCCGATCCCAGCACGGCTATGGTGACGCCCCCGTTGTCCAGGGATGTCCGGTGCGCACAGGTGTCAATGCCGCGCGCGAGCCCGCTTACGGTCGCGAGCCCCCTGGCGGTGAGTTCCTTGACCAGGTGCGCGGCCGCCTTCTCGCCATAGTGCGTCGCATTGCGCGTTCCCACCACCGCGACCGCATGCTTGTCGAACGCTTCCGTTGCCCCTCGTACGAACAGTACCGGCGGCGGCGCGTATATCTCCTTCAGGAACGAAGGGTAGTCGGGGTCGGCAAGGGTCAGGATACGGATTCCCCGCACCTCGGCTTCGTTGACCTGCTCCTCGGCTCTGGCCAGCGTCTGCGCATCGCGGATGCGCGCGGCAACCTCATCAGAAATATCGCCCATCCGCGACAGTGAGCTCCGGGACTCCTTGAATACCGCATCGGGGGAGCCGCAGCGCTCGAGCAAATGCTTGAACCTGACCGGCCCGAGGCCCTTGACACTGTTCAGCGCGACCCATGCGAGAGACATAAACGAGACGCTCCCGAAAGCTTGGTGAGCTCAGGTTCCGGCGGTGGACTGGACGCGCGTGCGGGGAACCGAGCGAAGGCATGAATTGCCCATCCAAAATAGTTTCTGTCAAAACGGCGTCTTTTGCGGTTTTGCCGGGCCGCGCGCGGCCCCCGGCATTCGGCCCCGTGACCTTTTATGGCGCACTTGTGGTCCCTAAAGGAGCCGCGCCTTGAGCGCCTCCGCCGACTTCCGGGAGAACCCCTTTACAGAAGCGACCTCCTCAACAGGGGCCCGTTTGAGCCGGGCCAGGGAGCCGAAGCGTTTCAGCAGCAGGCGGGCGCGTTTCGGGCCCACGCCCGGGACCTGCTGAAGCGACGATCCCTTGAACTGCCTGTCCCGCACAAAACGGTGATAGGTCACCGCAAACCGGTGTGCCTCGTCGCGTATCCGCTCCACGAGCCGCCTGGCGGGATGCGTTTCCGGCAGGCCCACCGGGCGCGAGGTGTACGGCGAGAACAGGACCTCCTCTTTCTTGGCAAGTGATGCTATCATGGGCGGATCCTCGAATTCGCCCAGCACCTTCATTGCGGCATGCAACTGCCCCTTGCCGCCGTCGATAAGCATCAGGTCGGGAAACGGCCTTCCTTCGCGCTCGAGCCTGCAAAGCCGCCGGGAGACGGCCTCCATAAGCATGGCAAAATCGTTCTGCCCGGCCACGGTGCGAATCCTGAACTTCCGGTATCCCGGCTTCTGCGGTAACCCGTCCGTAAAGCGCACCATTCCCGCGACGGCAAACGACTCTCCCAGGTTGGAGATGTCAAACGCCTCGATCACGCGCGGCTCGCGGGGAAGATCGAGGACGCGGCGGAGTTCCTCGAGGCCCGCGATGCCGTCCCTTGATGCGCGCTGTTTGAGATGGAGATCGGCGTTTTCCGCCGCCATGCCAACCATTTCCGCTTTCCGTCCCTTCCGCGGGACATGCACGCGCACCGATCGCCCGCGTTGGGACGAGAACCATTGCTCCAGAAGACCTGCATCGAATCCCATGTCCGCGGGCAGCAGGACCTCCGCGGGCAGCTCCCCCGGGGCATCCTGGTAGTACCGCGCGATCAGGGCATCCGGGCTTGCGGATGCGTAGTTCCATTTGCGTCGCTCGAGAACGAAATGCCTCGTGGACATGAGCAGTCCCTGCCTGAACGCCAGCACGCAGAGGCAGAGCCGCCGGCCGTCATCCCGGGCGCCGAATACGTCGCGGTCGATCTTCTCCGCGCGCAGATCCACTTTCTGCAGCCGCGATGCTGATGCAACAAGCTCAATCTGGTCCCGAAGTGATGCGGCCAGCTCGAATTCCAGCCTCGCGGATGCATCCGCCATCCGTGTCTCGAGGTCCGAAATCACATCGCGGCTTCGGCCTGATAGGAATTTCAGTAGAAGGGTGATATTTTCCCGGTAGTCCTCTTGCGAGATCTTTCCCGCGCATGCCCCGCTGCACCGGCCCATCGCGTAGTTGATACACGGCCGGCTGTCGGGTTTGGGAGCAAGAATGCGCGTGCAGTCGCAGAGCGTAAATGCTTTCTTCGCATATGACACCATCCGCCGCATGGTAGTGACATCGGTGTACGGCCCGAAATACCGCGCGCCGTCCTTGTGCACACGTCGTACCACCAGAAGGCGCGGAAATGCCTCATTCGTGGTTACTTTGAGGTAGGGATAATGCTTGTCATCCTTGAGATCGACATTGTATCGCGGGCAATGCTTGCGGACCAGGTTCGCCTCGAGGATCAGGGCTTCGGATTCGCTTGACGTGGCAATCCAGTCGATATGGTCCACTCTGGCCAGCAGGGCGGGCACCTGGCGCCGTTCGTCCTGGTCGCCCAGATAGGTCTTAATGCGGGAGCGCAAGTCGCGTGCCTTGCCGATGTACAAGAGGCGATCGCGCGCATCTTTCATGAGATACACGCCCGGCGTACGCGGGAAGCTTTCCGCTGATGCGCGCAGTTTCTGGATTGGCGTCATGCCTGTCCTCACGGGGCTGGTTTGGTGCGCGATGATGCCCGGATGCCGCTGTCATGAGAAAAATACGGGATTCCTCCGTTCGGAGCACGGAAGGCCCGGGCGCGGCGCCGTAGCCCCCACTGGTTTCTTGGATGTATATTGGGGGTGCGTCCTGTTGAGTAATGGTTCTTGAAGAAACCGGATTTGCCTGCGTGGTGCTTTGTATGCGTCAGGACTCCCCCGGGCGTGTCTGTTCGCCGGCTTTTTGCGGCATTGCCGGCCGCGCCTTCCCCCGTCTCCATTCCGCACGTCATATCCATCACCGGCCGACACCCGCACGCGGATGCCTGTAACATGACCGCACGTTCAGCACAGGGACACTTTCTGTATGGGATTCTGGGCACGACCTGTATCATCAAGGCAGTGGGTAATATCAACTACCGCATCGGCGGCTCATTCGACAGGTTCATCAGCAAGCTGTTCGCGGACAATGCGATCGAGGATTTCCTGATAGACCTGACCGAAGCCGAGTACATTGACAGCACGAACCTGGGGTTGCTCGCGCGTATTCAGGTGTTCTCTGTCGAAAGGCTTTCCCGCCGTCCCACGGTCATCTCCACGAACCCGGCGATAAATGGCATTTTGAGGAACCTGGGCTTCGATCGCCTGTTCACCATTGTGGACACGGCAACCATCCAGGCCGGCAACCTGCACGAGCTTCCTGCCGCGGGCCAGGACGAGGCGGAGATGCGCAAGACACTGCTGTCCGCCCATCGCTATCTCGCCAGCACCAGCAAGGAAAACGCCATTGCTTTCCGCGAAGTTGTCGAGCTTCTGGAAAGGGATGCGCGCGGCAGGGGATCCTCGCGAACGCCCTGAGCATCCGGGACGGGCGCCGCATGAAAACGACCGTGTGCGGCCAAAAAAACGCGGGGATTTTCAACGAATTGCCGGCCGCGCAGCCGGCGGCTTTCGTTTGCGCCCCTGCTCCAGAAAGATGTATCTTTGGCATTGTCAAAACAGGCCCTGGTGACCGAAAACGCGGGAACTGCATAACCAGAAGGGCGCGCGGGATCAATGCAAACCCCCTTCCGAATCCTCTTGGTTGATGATGAGGCAGGGATCCGCAAGATCCTGCGGCTGTTTCTCGAGCTCGAGGGGTTTACCGTTTTCGAGGCGGTCACGGCCAACCAGGCCATCCAGCTTATCAAGAAAGAGCATCCTCACCTGGTGATCCTCGACATCATCCTGTGCGGCCAGACAGGATTTGATGTATGCGAATGGATCAAGGGAAACGCCGAAACCCGTGACACCATTGTCATCCTCTTCACCGCTCTCAACCAGGATCACGACTACCAGGAAGGCCAGCGTGTCGGGTGCGATCTGTATCTCACGAAGCCCCAGAACCCGAAGGACATCGTGGAAAAGGTCAAGGAATTCCTGAATGTAAAACAGGGCGCGTCCCGGGACTGATCACTCCCCTCCGGCGATACCGTTTGGAAAGGACCATCTGCACAGCATGAAGAAGAATACGCCCATCAGTATCCTTGTGATTATCGCGGTCGCGGCGCTTGCCGTATGGTATCTGTATCCGTCGTTTCTGTTTTATGCGAAAGACCCGCAGACCCGGCGCGAATACTCCCGGGAAAACCCCGATATCCTCAAGAAGGTCGTCAATCTGGGCCTCGACCTGCAGGGCGGTATGCGGCTCGTGCTCGAAATCGATCGCGCGCAGCTTGACAAGGAAGCCGGCCGGGACGTGCTCGACCGGGCATACACGATCATCGAGAACCGCATTAACGGCCTCGGCGTGGCGGAACCGACCATACAGAAGCAGGGCAGGGAGCGCCTCATTGTGGAGCTGCCCGGCTTGAGCGACAAGGATGCGGCGAAGCGGGTCATTGGCTCGACCGCCCAGCTCGAATTCAACCTGGTGCGCGAGCCCGGGGATCTGCAGCGCGCAATACAGGTCATAGACAACGCGCTTGCCGGCAAGGCCGGCAAGGACGACGATACCGCGGCGGTCGATTCCGCCGCGGAGAAGCTTGCCGAGGAAGAAGAAAAGGCGCGCGCGCTGTTCGAGGCGGGCGTCGAGGAGGAAGCAGCGGACACGGTCGGCGCCGGAGACGAAGACATTGTTTCATTTTCCGAACACCTCGTGGCCATCGGTTCCCAGGTCGGCGTTCTGGAACGAAACAAAGCGAAAGTTTCGGATATTCTCGCCCGCAAGGACGTGCAGGAGGCCTTGGAGCGGACCGGCATGGGAGGGAGCACCTTCTTATGGGGACACGAACTTGAGAAACAGGGCAATTCCGCGTTCCGTCCGTTGTACTATGTAAAAAGCCGGGCAGAGCTGCGCGGTGATATAATCAAAGACGCCCAGGCGGCGATTGCCCAGGGCGGCATGGAGGCGGGCCAGTGGGAAGTCAACCTGGAGCTCAACCGTGACGGGGCCCGGAAGTTCTCCCGGGTTACCGGCGCCAATGTAGGCAAGTTCCTCGCGATTGTGCTTGACAGCACGGTCTATTCGGCCCCGCAGATCCGCCAGAAGATCCCGCACGGCCGCGCGCAGATCACGGGCAATTTCCCGGCCCAGGAAGCCAAGGGGCTGGCCATCGTGCTGCGGGCGGGCGCGCTTCCCGCGCCGGTCAACATCATCGAAGAGCGGACCGTCGGGCCCTCGCTCGGCCAGGATTCAATAGCCACCGGGCTGAAAGCGTGCATCATCGGGTTCGTTATCGTCGTTGTCTTCATGCTTATCTATTACCGGATGAGCGGGGCGATCGCGGATGCCGCGCTGTTTCTGAATATTCTGTTCGTGCTCGCGCTCATGGCGAGTGTCAACGCCACGCTCACGCTGCCCGGTATCGCGGGCCTTATCCTGATTATCGGCATGGCGGTTGATGCGAACGTGATTATCTTCGAGCGCATCCGTGAAGAGCTTGCCATCGGCAAGACGGTTCGCAGCGCCATCGATGCCGGGTATTCGCGCGCATTTCTTACCATCATGGATGCGAACGTTACCACCCTGATCGTGGTGCTTATCCTCCTGTGGATCGGCACGGGCCCGATCAAGGGCTTTGCCATCACCATGATATTCGGCATTCTCGTTTCCCTGTTCACGGCGCTTTTTGTGACGAGAGTCATCTTCAACCTGGTCACCGGCTCGCGGGCACCCGAAAAGCTCAGTATATAGCAACCGAGGGGTTTCATGCAGCTATTCAAGTCCACCAAGTTCAATTTTATCGGCAACAGGAACAAGGCGTTCGCCCTGTCGGCCGCGCTCGTGCTTATCACGATCGTTTCGTTGATCTACCACCCGCTCCGCGACGGCATGGGCCCGAAAATGTCCATCGATTTTGTCGGCGGGACGCTCGTGCAGCTCAAATTCGAGAAGCCGGTTGTCGACGACCTGGCAAAAATCCGGGCATCGATCGATGCCCTCGGGTTCGGTCAGCCCGAAGTCAAGACGGTCGGCGGCGAGGGCAATGAGGTGCAGATAGTGGTGAACAAGAAGGCCGAAGGCACGCTGGTGGGCGACGAGATCAGGGCCGGGCTTGCGCGCGATTACGCCGAAAACCCCTTCGAGCTGCGGCGCGAGGAAAAGGTCGGTCCCAAGATCGGCGGCGAGCTCCAGCAGAAAGCGCTCATGGCGGGCCTGCTCTCCCTTCTGGCAATCCTGGTCTATATCGGCATACGTTTTCATCTCCCGTTCGGCATCGCCGCTATCGTCGCGCTGTTCCATGATGTGGTTATTACGATCGGCGTCTTTTCGGTCTTCAACCTGGAGATATCACTGCCGATCATCGCCGCCCTCCTGACAATCATCGGCTATTCGCTCAACGACACCATCGTGGTCTTCGACCGCATCCGCGAAAACCTCGGCGGCACCATCAGCCGGACGAGCTTCGAGGACAAGGTAAACGCCAGCATAAACGAATGTCTTTCACGGACGATTATTACTTCAGTGACCACGCTCGCCGTGGTGGTAACCATTTACGGGTTCTTCTTCACCAGCGGCGACGTCATCAAATATTTCGCCGTCGCCCTGATCACGGGCGTGATTGTCGGGACCTACTCCTCGATGTTCATCGCGAGCCCGACACTGGTCATGTGGAACAAGAAGTGGCCGCTCAAATAGGCGAATAGACCTGCACATTTCACGCACGGGCGGGCGGCTTCGAACAGAGGACCCGCCTTTATTGCGCTCCGGCCCGCATGCCGGGCATATCCGGTCGCGATATAGTTTTGGTGCGAGGGAAACGCTCTGCGCGGCAGCACTGCGAAGGAGAGAGATATGCGACGGTCTGCGGGTGTTCGAACAGTCATGCTTCTCGCGTTCGCGCCCTGCCTGTGTGCCTTCATAACGGCCGGCACCGGCGATCCGCGCGCCTGCGAATTCACGCTGGCCCGGCTCAAATACGAAGGCGGCGGCGACTGGTACGCCAACCCGTCCGCGCTTCCCAACCTGGTCGCGGCAGTCAAGAAGCGCACGGGCATCGCCGTGTGCGACACCATTGCCACCGTGGCCGTTCTCGACGAAGAGTTGTTCCGGTATCCGCTCGTGTTCATGACCGGGCACGGCAACGTGTCGTTTTCGCACGCCGAGCGCCTGCGCCTGCGAAGTTATCTCATCGGGGGCGGCATGCTCTGGGCCGATGACAACTACGGCATGGACAAGTCGTTCCGCCGGGAAATCGCCGCGCTCTTTCCGGAAAACCCGCTCAAGGAAATCCCGCATACGCACGGTATCTACACCGGTTTTTACGAGCTTCCCGGCGTCCCCAAGATTCACGAGCACGACGGCGAGCCGGCACAGGGGCTGGGCGTTTTTTTCGAAGACCGTCTCGTGATTTTCTACACGTACAGCGCCGACATCGGAGACGGCATGGAAGACCTGCACGTGCACAAGGACGGGGAAAAGCTGCATGAGCTCGCCCTGCGCATGGGCGTCAATGTGATAGCCTGGTTTTTCAACCCGCGCTGAGCCGCGCTGCGGCCCGGCCGGCCGGCGACAACATGGCCCGGGAAAACTGACCATAGCCAACATGACTGCAGCCACCACCATCACGGCTTTTCTCCGACGGCACCGGCGGCGCTACGTTGCCGCCCGGGTCATTCGGTGGGCGGCCGCGGCCTTGACTGCCGCATTGGCTGTGTGGACAGTCATGGCCGTGATCTTCGCGCTGTTTCCCTGGATTGTTCTGCCCCTTGTCTGGGACATTTCGGTCCTGCTTCTCGTGGTGGCGTGTGGCGGCGCGATCCCGGCATACGCCATCATGCGCCGTCCGTCTCTTCGCCGCATCGCCGGCATGCTCGAGGCGCGACTGGGCCGCCCGCATCAGTGGCTGACCGTTTCGGTGGAGCTGGCGGCCCAGTCAAGCCCGGCATCTCCCGCTCTCGTGTCCGGCGTGCTCGACCGCGCGAAGAACAGCCTCGGGAACTATCCTCGACAGATATCGCGAA
>WJMI01000041.1 GCA_014728015.1 Chitinivibrionales bacterium
ACGGGGCGCTCCTTGCCCCACGAGGTTATCTCCAGCTGAATGGCCGGCACGCCGTAATTAGTGAGATAGTTCTTCACGGCCCGCGCCCGGTTTTCGCCGAGCCCCATGTTGTACTCCGATGATCCGCGCTCATCGCAATGCCCCTCGATGAGCACGCGCATGTTGGGGTGCTCCATGAGAAACGAGGCGGACCCGGCAAGGTTGTCCGCGCTTTCGGGGGTAAGCGCGTAGCTGTTGAACTCGAAATACACGGGCTTCAGGTTCTCCCTGACCTGCCGCTGGAGCTCCGCCTCGAGTTCGGCCTCGCGAAACGTGGCTTCATCTGACGTATCGATGCCCGCGAACGGCTCGGGCTCTTCGAACGTGGTGTCGGCCTGCGGGACCGGCTCCGGGGGTATCTGGTCCAGCGTATCTTTTTTCTTGCAGCCGGAAAACCCGAGCATGCAGAGCATGGCTGCACACGCGAATGCGGGTAGTGCACGCATCATTGTTCGCGCTCCTCTCAGAATTGTGACCAGTCGGGCATCTTGGCGTTGCCGGCCCGTGTCAGCCGCTTTGCCCCGGTGCCGTCGGGACGCACCGCATGGATATCGCTTCTTCCGCCGCGGGTCGAAGCAAAGGCAATGTGCGATCCATCGGGTGACCAGGTCGGATATTCGTTGTTCCCCGGCATGCCGGTGACCCGCGCCGGCTCGGTGCCGTCGGGATTGATGATCCAGATATCGAATTTGCCGTCCTGGTACGAGGTATAGGCAATCTTGTCTCCCTTGGGCGACCAGGCCGGCGAATCCTGATACTTGCCCTTGAATGTCAGGCGCCGGGTATTCACCCCGTCGGCATCCATCACGTAAATCTGCGGCTGGCCGGAGCGATCCGAGGTAAACGCTATCTGATAACCGTTCGGCGACCAGCAGGGCGATGTATCGATGGCGCGGTTGAAGGTTATCTGCTTGCGCTCCTGCCCGTCAACGGTACACGTATAGATATCCAGGTTGCCCTTGCGCGATGAAGCGTATGCTACCTTGCCGACCACGGGCGACACCGCGGGCGACGTTTCCACGAAACGGCTGTACGCGAATATCTTGAATTTCCCGGTGGCAATCGAGCCCTTGTAGATATCGGGCTTTCCCCGGTAGAACGATGTCCACACGAGATAATTGGAGTCGACAAAAGCGGGGAACACGTTGACCCAATTGGACGAGGTAAGCTGTTTCTGGTTGTGCCCGTCAAAGTCCATAATCACGAGGTTTTTCGTGGCGCCTTTGTCCTGCACGTAGACAATGCGGCTTTCGAACGGCCCGCGATCGCCCAGAAGCATTTCCATGAGCTGGTTGGCATACCGGTGGGCCATGCTCCGGACAAAGCGTTTTTCCCCGCGATACTTCTTGCCGACCACCAGATCGAGCGACACGGCATCGTGCAGGTAGCAGTCCAATTCGACCTTGTCGCCCTTTGCCGCGTATTCGCCGTCGACAAATATGCCCACGCCGTGCTCGGCGAACAGGGCCGTATCGACCTTGGCGGTCCGGACCACGTGGAACCGGCCGCTGAACTCGAGATCGTCGGCGACCACTTTCCACGGCTCGTTTTTGGTGAGCGGGATATTGTTGAGCGGCCGGAAGTCGAGCACCGCGATGGGAATGCTGTCGAACTTGCTGGCATACACCTCGAGATCGATCTTCTCGCCGCGCACGTTCCAGAACGCCGCAAGGGCCACGATCGGCACGGCACACACGCGCGCACAGTGTCTCATAGAAAAATCACCTTCTGACCGGCTTGAGATCGCATCGCAGCTCCAATTGGTTACCGGTGAATCCGGGCGGCAGCTTGCCGAACGGCGCCGCCAGTTTCACCGCCCGCACCGCGAGGTTGTCGAGCGTCGCATTGCCCGAACGCTTCGCGAGTTTGACATCGGAAATGGTGCCGTTGGGAAAAATAGTAAAAGCGACTACCACCGAGATGTTCTTGTTCTGCGTGGGGGGCACCCAGTTACGCTCAATCTTCTGCTGTACGCTCATGATATACCAGTTCCACTTGAAATCGCCGGGCGCCGACACGCTGGTGGGTATGGGGAGCTCCTCCAGAAGCGATGCCAGCTCGTCGAGGTTTTC
>WJMI01000042.1 GCA_014728015.1 Chitinivibrionales bacterium
ACAGGACAGCACGCAGTTTTTCATGATGTACTGGGGAAACGGTTCGGCGAGTGCGGCCTCGAATCCCGAGGCGGTGTTTGACTCCGCTGATCACTTCGAAGCTGTTTGGCATCTGCATGATTCATTCCTGGATGCAACCGCGAACAGTCGAGACGGAACAAATGCGGGCTCTCTGGACAGCAACGGTATTGCGGGACGGGGGCAGGCCTTCGACGGTACCTCTCAATATGTTGACGTGGGCACATTCACGCCACCCGCAACCGGGATGATATCTGCGTGGATATACCTCCACACTACCGGTGCGACACAGACAATACTGGGCGGTACGACAGCGCATGAAGCCGGCATAACCGCGACAGACTATCTAAACAACAGCCTGGCCGGAGGCAGCCTTGAAGGCATCTCTTCCCTGGCAACCGGTTCGTGGCACCATGTCGTCTATGGCTATGTAGAATCCTCGGGACAGATGAATGCATACCTGGATGGGATGAGCGATGGGGCGTTCACGACCACGTTGACCGTCCCCGGCAGTTTCGACATGAAGATTGGACAAGGGGCTTTGGGAAATTACTTTGGGGGTATCCTCGATGAGCTACGGGTGACCAAGGCCTACAGAAATGCGGACTGGATAGCGCTTGACTACGAAACGCAAAAACCGGGTGCTTCGTGTGTGAACGTCTGTACACACTGGGGGCCGACATGGTATGTCGACAGCGCCGCTGACGCGGGCGGTGACGGCAGCCCGGGTGCGCCGTTTGATTCGCTTCAGAAAGCTCTCGGGGCCTGCCATGGCGGCGACACCATCCTGGTCGCCAAGGGGACCTACTCGGCGATCAACGGATTCTCGCTTTCCGATTCCCTCGTACTTCGCGGCGGCTACGCCCCGGGTTTCGGTTCGAGAGACATCGAGGCGAATCCAAGCGTGCTCACGGATCTGGGCGCGGACAATGCCGTGATCGGCTGGCCGACTCCGGGTTCGCCGGACGGGTACTGCACGATTGACGGATTCGTGATTATCGGCGGCTCCTATGGCATCGCCGTGTCGAACGACAACCAGGCAAACGTTGTCGTCTCGAGCTGCCATATTCGTCAGAACGGTACCGGCATCGATATTCAGACAAATAAGAAGTTTACGTTCAAGAATAATGTCTTCGCGAACAACACATCATCGGAAATATCGATTGTCGATGCCACACCCCGCATTGAGGGCAATACGTTTGTCGGCGGCGGCGGCAGCGCGATCATCGGGCTGTTCAGTGCCAAAGCGTGCTCATCCGTCATTATCAACAATATCTTTTTCGGTAGCACATACGGCATTCAGCAGAGCATAGCAACCGGTCCGGATTCGATTCTCTATAACGCGTTCTGGGGGCAGTCTTCCTCGCCCTACTACTTTTCCGACGGCCCCATGCCGCTCCACATCCTGCATACATATGGGGCGTGCTCCAACAACATCGCCGCCCATCCCATGTTCGTGGATACCGCCGGCGGAGATTACCATCTCCGCACATGCTCCCGCTGTATCGATGCCGGGCATCCATCTTCCGCCTACGCCAACGAACCGTCCGACAACGGCGGCCGGATCAACCTGGGCGCGTACGGGAACACGTCCTCGGCGACAAGCAATGCCTACAAGGGACCGGTATGGCATGTCAGCGATACGGCGGGTGCGGCGACCGGCATAGGATCCTTTACGCAACCTTTCGATTCGCTGCAGGATGCCCTGTATGCCTACCGGCATGGCGACACCATCAAGGTTGCCGGGGGTTCGTACATGTCGAATACCGGTTTTGCGCTCGGCGACTCGCTCGTTCTGTTCGGTGGCTACAACAGCGGGTTTACTGCGCGCGACCCATCGCTCTACGCATCAATCGCGCGGGACAACGACGAAATGGATCCCGTGTTCTCATGGCCCGATTCGGCCGGCCCGGGCGGATACTGCATCGTGGACGGGTTCGAGGTGACCGGCGGCTCCGAAGGTTTCTACATCTATGGCGCCAAACAAGACAACATCACCATCTCGAATAACTACATCCACGACAACGAAATGCCGTCCTCGGGGATTCATGCCGAGATGTATCTGAATAGGAACATGGTCATTGCAAACAACGTGCTCTACAACAACGGGGTTTTTGCTTCCAGTACGGAAATCTATGTGGACGGCGCCACGCCGAGAATCGTCAACAACACGATTGCCAATGATAGGGGCGGAGGGAGAGGCATCACACTGCTGAATGTACAGGCCGTCTCGAGTGTGGTCATGAACAACATTTTTGCAGGCAATCTGTACTATGGCATATACACGAACAGCGGGACCGTACCGGATTCCATACTGTATAACTCGTTCTTCGGGTGCGTGTACGAACCCTACTACAACATGGGGCAGGAAATCGGTGTCAGTCTTGATTCCCTTAACACGCTCGGGGACTGCGCCGGGAACGATTCCCTCGATCCTCGCATTGTATGGCAGGACTCACTGTTCCGCCTTCACACCAGCTCCCAGTGCATCGATGCCGGGCATCCATCGTCAGACTACTCCAAGGAGCCCGGCAATAACGGCGGGCGTATCAATCTGGGACGGTGGGGCAACACGGAGTATGCGACAGCAGACAAATACACCGGCCCCGTATGGCATGTAAAACAAGGCGCCACGGCGGGGGGTAACGGCAGCCTGAATAAACCCTTCTACCTGCTTCAAGAGGGCGCCTATGCCGCCTATCCGGGTGATACGGTCAAAGTGGCTGAAGGGACCTATGTCGTCGATAATGCCAACGGGCCCATCGCCGTGGGCCGACGCGTGGCAATGTTCGGCGGGTACAGCGCCGATTTTTCAGTGCGCAATTCCGACTCGCTCAGTTCGACTATTGACAATGAAACCTCGAGCTTTTTTCCCGGCATGAATCTTGACTTCGTTGACAGCGTGCATATTGATGGTTTCGAGTTCATCGATTTTGACTACTGCGGCGTGTACGTGTATGACGGCATGGACAACAAGATTACGAATAACCGGTTCTACAACTGCGGCAAGGGCGTGTATGCGTACTTTGACTATAACTCGCGGATCGCGAATAACCTGTTCGCGCGGGATACCACCGGCGTATACGCATATGAAAGCGACGGCATACAGGTTTTCAACAACACGTTTGCCAACAATGTCTATTACGGCTTCAATTTTTACTATGCCTATTCAGCCGAAGTTGTCAATAATATCTTCGCGTACAACGGGTTCTACGGCGTCATCGAAGATCAGATGTCGGGAAGCATCAGCCCGTGCAAGTACAACGCGTTCTACGGCAACCAGCTTGGCCCGTATTCGCAGGGCGGCTCAGCCAAGACGCTCACCCAGGTGAATGCCATCGGCACCAACAGCGACAACCTCGAGCTCGAGCCGGTATTCAAAGACACATCGGTGTCCACGCCCAACTACCACCTGCGTTACGGCTCGCCCTGTATCGATGCAGGCGATCCCGCTTATTCTTATGCCAATGAGCCGTTCGAGCCCTACACGGGCGGGGAGCGCATCAATCTCGGCGCCTACGGTAACACGCAATGGGCGACATCCTTCTACGACATGACCCCGCCGGCGCTGGCATCAAATGTTCTGATTTCACCCAACGGCGGCGAGTACTGGGCCGGGGGCTCCAGCCAGACGGTTACCTGGAATGCCAATGCTGTCGTCGACGACGACCTTCTCAAGAACCAGCCAATCAGCCTCGACTACTCGGCCGACAACGGCGCCGCTTGGACCAGCATCCTGAGCGGCTTTCCCAACACCGGAAGCGCCACGTGGACAGTGCCTGCCATCAATTCGTCCACTGCCCTGCTGAGAATCGGCGCCGCCGATTCCATGAACAATGTCGGCTATGATGTCTCGGATGCCGTGTTCACCATAGACAGTGAAGAGCCCACCGGCACGGTTACTATCCAGGATTTCAACGGCGCGACAAAGGATGCCGATCCCCCGGTGGCTATCCAAAGCTCTGATGCCGCGCAAATGCTTCTGGTCGGCCAGGGCCAGTGGAAATCCTATGCCGCGGTCGACAGCGTGGATATCTCATCGGGCGGCGAAGGGCGGAAAGTTGTGTCTGTGCTTCTGATGGATTTGGCCGGCAACATATCGGATACGCTGCGGGACACCACCTATTACGATCTCACGGCGCCGGCCGCTGAATGCATGTCAGGCCAGTACGATAAAACCGACTGGCCCGGCGGCGTTACCGGCACGGCAACGGACAATAAGGCAGGCGTGGCATCCGTGTCCATCGCCCTGCAGAACCAGACCTCGGGTAACTTCTGGACCGGCAAGGCATGGACCACCGACACCGCGTGGCTTTCTGCAGACGGCGCTGCATCGTGGAAATACGGCGTTGCGGACACCAATCTGTCCCACGGGATACACGTTGTCTACATGATTTCGACTGACAGCGCCGGCAACAGGTCGGCAAAGCCCGACACCGGGTCGTTCCTGTTTATCAGCGATGCGCCGACCGCGGCGTTTACCGCCACACCCCGCTCGGGCGTAACCCCGCTGACCGTCACCTTCACCGACACGAGCGTCGGCGTCGCGGATTCGGCGACATGGGATTTCGGCGACGGCTCGTCGACCGTAACCGCGGGCGCGGGTGAGGATGTGACCTATACCTATGCGACACCCGGCAGGTACGATATCAGCCTGACCTCAACGGGACCCGGCGGCTCCAACACGGTAACCAAGGACAACTATATCGATGTTATCAATACGCCGCCGGTGATAACGCTGCCGGCAGATACCCAGATATACGAAGACAGCCCGTGGCGCGATACAGCCACCGCGACGGATCATGACAACGATGCGTTCGCGTTTGCCCTGTCACGGCCGCCCACGGGCATGACCATCGACAGCGCGACCGGCGCGATCTCCTGGACACCGCGCAACGAGGATGTCGGCGAGAACCGCATCGCGGTCAAGTGCATTGATGCACACGGCGGCGTCGATACGGACACGTTGACCATAACCGTGCTCGATGTCAACGATCCGCCGCAGACAAGCATCACGCGTACGTGGGTGGCATACGGTGCCGTGCGATTCGCGGTGCGCGCCGACGACGATTACGACTCGGTGCTCACGTTCGACATGACGCTCACCACCATGGACGGCGCGACAACGCTGGCGGACACCCTTACGACGGGCACCAGGACCGATACGCTGGATATCTATCCGCTTGCCGATGGAACCTACCTCTTCAGCGCGGCAGGTATCGATTCGGAGAACCTCAAGGACTCGACCGCGGCGAAAGACACGGTGACCATCAGCGGGGCAAACACGCATACCTTCAGCGATACATCCTACTGGCATATCGCCAGCGTGCCCGCCGAGGGCTTTCCTGTTGATGAACTCGCCGAGGGGGGAAAGCTGTCGTACTGGGACGAATCGCTTCCCACGAAGAGCATTTACGATTACTACGTGCCTTCGCAGTATGTCAGGAGCGTGGTGCCGGGCCGTTCGTACTGGCGCAAGTCTGCCGGTCCCGCCGCTATTACCCTGGAACAGCCCCAGCTTGCATCCGGCAAGGTGACCGTCGTGCTGAGCAAGGACGAATACGGGTGGAACCAGATTGCATCCCCGTACACGTATCCGGTCGCCTGGCCGGAAGGCGGCACACTCTGGCGCTGGGACGAGTCGAAACGCGACTACGTTGAAGATGTCAGCGGCGCGCTCCTTCCGTGGGAGGGCTACTGGTACATGACCGGATCGGATGATACGGTCCGTCTCTCGCCGCGGCCGGTTTATCCGAGCGGGAAGCTTGCCAAGCGCGTCAAGACGTTCTTCGTGAACAGCGGCGAATGGCAGGTCCAGTTCGTGCTGCACAGCGATGTCAGTATCGATGAGGACAATGTGATAGGGTTCTCGGGCCGGGCGCGGCAGGGCCTTGACAAACTCGACAGGCCCGAGCCGCCGCGCATGGCCGGGCAGTCATACGTGTTCCTGTCGCACCCGGCAGCCAGGGGCGGCGCGCGGGAGTTTGCCAGCGATATCCGAAGGGATTTTAACCCGCGGGAAAATATGTTCGAGCTGGGCATTGTCGCGGGCGACAGGGAGACCGGGGATGTGCGTCTCACGAGCGCAGGTGTGGAATCACTGAAAGACATCTACGCGTTTATCGGCAACCACGAAGGCGTGGCCCCGCTCGCCGGTGACAGCGCCATGGCCGTGTCGCATGCCAAGGGCACCCAGTACAAGACGGTGTGGGTCACCGCGGATCCGCATTTTCTCGACAGGTTCCCGCACCGGTTCGCCGTGCGGCATCCTTACCCGAACCCGTGCCGCCCGAGGGTGAACCTCCGTTACACGCTTCCATACCGGTGGCAGTCAAACGGAAAACGGCTGGACAAACCGTACCATGTGCAGGTGGAGATATTCAATGCGCAGGGACGGCTTGTGCGGGGTCTGGTCGATGCCAGGCAGGGACCGGGCCATTACCACGTTGTGTGGGACGGCAGGAACCAGGCAAGCAGGCCGGTGGCATCCGGTGCGTATTTCTGCCGGGTGCGGGCAGGGAAGCTTACCGGGGTGAAGAGGATGGTGGTGCTGAGATAGCCAATCGCCTGCTTCGATATACCCGCTTTCCAAGCACCCGGCAAGCGATACTTGGCAGGAATTGATAAGCGATTGCGAGTAGTTTTGGAACGGACCGCATGCAGCCGCCTTAGGAAAGAAGCGATGTGTCGAGATAACCGGCTGTATGTGATCGGCATCACAGACAGAAATTGCTTTTGCGGGTATCATTAATGGTTTGCCTGAGCAAGAATGTTGCAGTTAAGCATTTAAGCGCTTAACATTTGCTTGACTTTTCAAGGCTGCCAGTATAGAATTAGATGAATTCTTCAGTTGCAGCATATCGAGAGAAAGAACGAGCATATAGCACGGGGCGATTCGTATCCGAGGAGAAATATATGAAAAGAATGACAGGGATCATTGTTCTGGTCTGTATTTTCGCGGCGCAGGCGCGATGGACGGCACCAGGAACTATCGACTTTAGTAGCGAAGCGGGATCAAGTCCCAGAGTGGCATGCGAGACAGCAAGCGGAAGTGCCATGGCCGTGTTCGTTCAGTATGACGTGGGTGCCACGGTTAATCGGATATATGCGCAAAAGTATGATGCAGCAACCGGATGGGGTACTGCGGAGCCAATCTCCCAGAACGATTACGCGGCGTCAGACCCGAGAATCGCCAGCTTGGGTTCAGGAGAATACATCGTGCTGTTCGTTAAATCGGACGGCACAAACGACCGCATCTTCCACAACACATACAATGGGTCGACATGGGGTACGGCTACGACTATTGACAATGCTGGACAGAATTCCGATTGGCCCGATATTTGCGCCCGCGCAAGCGGCGGGTGGGCATTCGCCGTGTGGCGGCAGCACAACGGAACAGATTGGAAAGCATACGCGCGCAAGTACACTGGTACCTGGGGAACGATCTCTCAGATTGACGATCAAACCAATGGTACGTACCTTGAGAATGCCCGCCCGCGGATCGCTTTTGACAATTCCGGGGCCGCGGTCGCCGCGTTCCTGCAATATCATTCAACCAACACAAAGGTCATGGCATATGGGTGCCAGTACAATGGTTCGACGTGGCAAACAGCAACGCCGCTAAGTACGGCCGCGAATTACGCTTCAAATCCATGCGTTGCCATGGATGGCACGGGAAAAGCAATGGTGCTCTTCGTAGAGAATTCCAATCTGTATTCAGTTGCATACAACGGTGGCTGGGGTGCGACCCAGGACGTCGATATCGGCGCTGGCACAAATATTCTGGCACCGGAAGTTGCGCATATCAGCTCAAACACGTATATGGCCGTGTACAGCCAGAGCGACGGAGGTCAGAGTATCTTTGCGAGCAAGCACAATGGAACCAGCTGGGGTGCACCCGTGGAAATCGATGCCAACGCGGGTGCGGCATATGTTCCCCAGATAGCTTTCAATTCTTCGGGTGAAGGAACCGCGGTATTCAAAGAGAACAACCGAATTTACGTCAATCAGTTCGACGGCACCAACTGGGGTACTGCCGTGCTCAATGATGCAAACACAAATACGGCCACCACGGCGCATGTAGCATACAGCTCCGATGAGAACCCGATCGCCGTGTTTTGCCAAAGTGACGGTACCAATGATCGCATATTCGCGAGCGTGGGATATATCCACAAAGTCTTTGACTACGGCAACGCCACGACAAGCTGGAACACGGCTGCCAACTGGCGGCCCGACGAGTTGCCGACCACCACGGATACGGTCGTGTTCGACGGTGCCGTGTCTGCAGCCAATTGCGTACTTGATGTGAGTTCCACCATATCTCGTCTCATGTTCACAAGTACGCCCGGGGGGCTTGACTTCGGCGCGAACACGCTGTCTGTGACGGGGGATGCGGATTTCACGGGCTGCGGAACGATTACCCCTTCCACCGGCACACTCCAGCTTACCGGAACTTCTGCTCAGACGCTGACGCCGCCTTCCACGCAGACGCTTCCAACGGTGAAACAAAACGGTACCGGCACGACCACTATCGCCACCAACATGCTCATGGCAAACGGGCTGTGGGTTGCTTCCGGTAGTCTCAACGGTTCGGCTGTGTCGTTGGATATCGACGGGGATGTGACTATTGATGCTGGAGGAAGCCTCACCGCCCCTGCTGTTTTCACGGTGCAAGGCTCGTGGACGAATTCCGGGACCTTCACGCACAGCTCCGGGACGCTTACATTCGATGCGACCACACTGGGTCATTCCATTGACAACGGGACTGACTATTTCTATAATCTGTCAATTGACGGCGCCAGCGGTGGATGGTCCGTTTCCGCAACGGATCTGTATGTTGCCAACAATCTTTCGATAAACCAGGGCACACTAACAGGACCGACCGGCACTCTGTATGTGGGTGGTAACTGGACATCGTCGGTGGGGGTCTTCACGCATAACTCCGGCACCGTGGAGTTCAATGCAACCTCCGGCCCGCACACCATTACCAGCGGCGGCCAGACATTCAACAACGTTACATTTGCGGGAAGCGGCGGCAATTGGATTCTCGGGGATGCCTTCTACGCCACCGGGGCGGTATC
>WJMI01000043.1 GCA_014728015.1 Chitinivibrionales bacterium
GGTCGTGAAAATAGTATATGGAAGTAGACGCGTCCGGCGGGCGTACCGCCGGACGCTCATGTGCATCTATTGCGGTAAGGGGAACTGTTTCCCGATGACCGACTCCATATCCCAGTCTGTCGGGCAGAGCATGTACAATTTCCAGTCCGCCCTCAACCAGGGCGGCTCGTCACTGGCCGATTTCATCGACAGACACTATATCTCCAAATGGCGCGGCGATGCGCTGCATCATGCAATGGCGATCCGCACGACTTTTGTCAATGCCCTGCACGGCTATTGCGCCGAGAACGGCCTGCTCAATATGGAGCGGACGTCGATCTGCCCGGTAACCGATCCCCTCGCGCACGATATCGAACATCTCCCGTCCATCGCCTACAAGGGCCATACGTATGTCACGACGCATTCCATGATCTATGCGAAATTCCTCGCCTGTTTCAACAGGCGTATTCCCGGCGTGTTCGTCGACTCTCCCAACATCCGCCTGGAACTTGAAAGCCCCACGGGAGAACAACGCAGGAAATACCTTATCGACTTCTCGCAGATGGACATCGAAGTGCGCCGCAACAGGGGCATCTCGCTCGATGCATATTTCAATGATACCACCGGTGTGCAAGCGATTCTCCGCGAGGATTTCGAGAAGGCGCTCTCGTTTTTCGAGGGCATGGTCGTCCGGGCGGTCACGGCTGTCGCCGAACACAACGCGGAAGACCTCAGCTGTCTGGGAGTTGATCTGGAAGTTCCCTCCACGCCCTTTCCGCGGTTCCGAAAGGATGAAGCCCAGAGCCGGCTGGGAAAAAGCGATCTTGAAAAACGAATAGGCAGGACCGTCAAAGGACAGTTCTTCTGGATCACAGGGCTTCTCCGCGAAAACTACGATCTCGTATATCCCTATCTGCGCCCGGATGGTTCCACGAATGCCTTATCGAATGCCACTTCGGAAAACGTCTATAATTACGACCTGTGCATGCAGTCGCGCGATGCCAAGAGCGGGACCTATGGCGATGCATATGAAGTACTGTCGGGGGCAATCCGGGAATGGCTCTTCGAGCCGATAGTCGAACGCCTTTTGGACAACCGGATCATCTCCGTGCGCCCGGTGTTTGAAAACGGCAATATCGCAAATATCGATGATCTCGGAAGCTACGGCGCGTTTCTTTCCGCCGTGCACGCCAAAGATGCCGAGGGTTACCCAGTATTCCCCGAGACATTCGGCGGGGGGATCGGCATAGAGCGGGCCCTGTTCGCGCTGACCAACGGACCCGTCGTAACGAAAGTGGATGATATCACGCTGTTCGGTAAAAACCCGGATTCGCATCCGATTTATTTGTTTTAGGCGATCACGGGACCGCGGCCCGCGCCGCGTGCGCACACACTCGAATACCCCCGCCTCGGCGGGGTGAAGAAGGCTTGGAATACCAGTTATGCCCGGCAGCAACGGACATTCTCACGGCGCTGATCGTCTGGCCCTCGCCGATGCGGTTATTGAGAACACCAACGAAGGCGTGATGATTGTCGACACAGACGGCACCATTACATCGGTGAACCCCGGGTTCTCGCATATAACCGGGTATGAATCGGCCGATGTCGTGGGCGGGAAACCGGATATCCTCAAATCCGGCCGCCACGATGAAGAATTCTATGCCCGGATGTGGGCGGCGGTCGAACGGGACGGCGTATGGAAGGGGCGGATCTGGGACCGCCGGAAAAACGGCGAAATATTTCCCGCCAGCCTGATTATCAGGGCGGTGAAAGACAGCCACGGCAAGCTCCTGCAGTATGTCGGCCTTATCGTGGACCAGTCGCCGTTTTCACCCGATCCGAAGACCCAGAACTACTATGATGTTATCACCGGCCTCCCCAATCGCGTGCTGCTCAACGACCGGCTCGAGTTCATGCTTGCGCACGCCAAGCGAAACAGCCAGATTCTGGCCGTGCTGATGATCGATCTCGACCGGTTCAAGTCAACGAACGACACGCTCGGCTACAGTGCCGGCGACACCATCCTGCAAACCGTCGCGGGCAGGTTGACCAAGACGGTGCGTGAGGTGGATGCCGTGTTCCGCCTCGGCAACGACGAATACGCGGTTGTCCTGGAGGAAATCGCCCAGCTCGAGGATGCGGCAAAGGTCGCCAAGAAGATAATCAGGAACGTGTTCACCCAGCCGATTCGCGCGCCCGGCGGCCGGCACGAGCTGTATATCAGCGCGAGCATCGGCATCAGCATATTCCCTCACGATGCATCCGACAAGGAGACCCTTCTGAAGAATGCCGAGGCGGCCATGTATCGCGCCAAGGAACAGGGGGAGAACAGCTACGAGCACTATACTCCGGGAATGAATCCCCGCGCCCTCGAGGTGCTCACCATAGAATACCGCCTGCACAAGGCCCTCAAGAATGAGGAATTCCTGGTGTACTACCAGCCCCTGATCGAGCTTCGCAGCGGCGCGGTCATGGGCGCCGAAGCCCTTATCAGGTGGAAGCATCCCGAAATGGGCATGGTTTCACCGGGGGAATTCATTCCCATAGCCGAAGAGAACGGCCTTATCATACCGATCGGCGGCTGGGTCCTCGATACCGCTTGTCAACACGCGAAGGAATGGCACCGCAAGGGGCTTCCCAAGATCAGAGTCTCGGTGAACCTGTCGGCGCGGCAGTTCCAGCAGGCCAACCTGTCGACGATCATCGGCGATGCGCTCAAGCGGGCCGAACTCGATCCAAAGTATCTCGAGCTCGAAATTACCGAGAGCCTGGGCATGAAGAACGCTGAATTGACTGTCCGGACGCTCAAGGAGCTCAAACGCATGGGCGTGTACGTGGCGATCGACGATTTCGGGACGGGATACTCTTCGCTCAACTACCTCAAGCGGTTCCCGCTCGACACGCTCAAGGTGGATCAATCGTTCGTCCGCGATATATCAACCGATCCGGATGACGAAACCATCGTGGCGATCATCATCCAGATGGCACACACGCTCAAGCTGAAAGTGCTGGCCGAGGGAGTTGAGAACGCGAGCCAGCTCTCGTTCCTCCGGCGGTTCGGGTGCGACCGGGTGCAGGGATATCTGTTCAGCCCGCCGATTCCGGTCGACCAGTTCGAGGACCTGCTGCGCAAGACCAAGGGACGGTTCCTCTAATCACTCCTCGCAACACCGCAATGCCCGTGCCAATGCAGACGTGAAACGCGGTTGTTGTCGCATCCCGTGCAATCCATTAAATTATACCTATCAATATTCTTGGAGAACCCCGCAAGGAAACAGGATGAAGGTTCTGATTGTTGAGGATGACGAGTCGGTACGAAGGTTCCTGAGCGATGTCATCGCGATGGAGGGTTATGATATCCGCACGGCGGACAACGGCAGCACCGGCGTGCAGGCATACCGGGAATTCGAGCCGGATCTGATTGTGAGCGACATCGAGATGCCGGTCATGGACGGGCTCGCCATGCTCGAAAAGATACGGCGATTTGACACCGAGTCAATCGTGGTAATGATCACCGGCCACGGAAGCGAGGAATACGCGGTCAAGGCCCTCAGGCTCGGCGCGCACAACTACCTCAAGAAGCCGATTCATCACACGGCGCTGGTCGAGCTTCTGAATAAGTACCGTTCCGTTGTGGCCAATCGAACCGCCACGGGATCGCTCCCGGGAAGGACCGTGCGGCGCGAATTCACCATGGAATTCAAGAATTGCCTCGAGGATGTCGACAAGGTTGTCGACCATCTGGTCCACCAGGCATCCGACCGGCTCAGCCGCCGCGACCGCCTGGGACTGCATCTGGGCCTGCTCGAGCTTCTGGTCAATTCAATGGAGCACGGCAATCTTGAGATATCCTACGAAGAGAAATCTCGCGCAATCGAAAAAGGGCTGCTTCAGGAATTGCGCGACCAGCGACGGGCGAACGAGGCGTTGGCAAACCGCTGCGTGAAAGTGGATTTCCGTTCCGATCAAACCGGTTGCGAATGGATTATTGCCGACGAGGGCGCCGGTTTCGACTGGAAATCAGTTCCGGATCCGCTGCACCCCACAAACCTTACGTCGCACAACGGCCGTGGAATCGTGATCAGCCGGCGGCATTTCGACGAATTCGAATATATCGGCAAAGGCAACATTGTCCGTGTCAAGAAGCGCACGAACGGCGGCGCGAGCTGAGCATCGGCCGGTGCCGGTGCGCTGACCGCAAAGCACGCAAGCAGGACCCCTTCCCAGAGTAGCATCCAGGCATATGTACAGAACCGTTCCACCCCCGATGGTGATTATTTGTATTGGCTGCGCCGTGGCGGCGTACGCGCTCTGGTCGACCCTTTCGGGCCATACCTGGGTCCAGCGGAAATACTCCCCGCTTGCCGGCCTTCGCAAGGTATGTCGATCAGAGCGGCCGAAAGAGTATTTCATCACCGTGAGCATCCAATGGGCGGTCGCCGCCGGCTTGCTGATTGCCGGCATTGTTAAATCACTGTAATGACGTCCCGGAAATCCTCTGGCATGATGCCGCCGTTCGTTCCGCGTGCAGGGAGACAGTCCAGGATATGCACATTGTAACCGCGGTCCTTGCCGTCGCGGTCGCGGCCGCCGCCATCGTGTTTGTCGCAATCGACCGGGAGAAACGCACCCTTAACGAAGACATCAGGGCCGCCAAGGGCGGCACGTATCTCACGCTCGCCCATGGCGTAACCCACTACGAGCTTGCAGGTCCTGAAACAGGCGAAATCGTGGTATTGGTGCACGGCGGCACTATCCCGCTGTGGGCCTGGGACGAGCAGGTACAACCGCTCATCAACGCCGGCTGCCGCGTGCTCCGCTACGATCAATACGGGCGCGGCTTGTCGGACCGGCCCGCTGTCAGGTACGACCGCGAGCTGTACCGGAATCAATTGCTCGAGTTGCTGGACAGGCTCCGCTTCTCGCGCCCCGTGCACCTGATCGGCCATTCCTTTGGCGGCACCATCGCTGCGCATTTCGCCGCAAAACATCCGGATAGAATCGCCCGCCTGATTCTTGTCGCGCCGTTTTTTGATCTGCTGAAATACGACACACCATATCGTGCCGCCTGCCGGCTGGTTCGCACGCCTCTGGCGGGAAGGCTGTTCGTTCGATTCGTGCTCATTCCCAAGAGCATCACGCGGGCGCGACAGCTTCTCGGCGGCAATGAGAGCGGCAATGATATCCGTCGTTTCGAGGAACAGCTCTTATATTGCGGGTTCGAGTATTCACTCCGCTCGCTTCTGCGGCACGATTTCGTCGAAAACTACCGCGAAGAATTCGACGCAATCGCCCGGGCCAAGTACCCGGTTTCACTGGTCTGGGGCAACAAGGACAACAATGTCCCGCGCGCGCTTGTCAATGATGTGCGGTCGTGGGTACCACGCGCAAAATACGTGGAACTCGAAGGCGTCGGGCATCAGCCCGGGCGCGAAGCCGCCGATCGCTTCAACCAATGCCTGCTCGAACTGCTTGGGGATTGACGGCTCTATCGTACTGCTCAACCCGGGAACCCGGCTGAATGCTCACGTTTCAGGTATCGAGGGCCCGGCATCAAACCTACGGCACTCTCCCCAATACCCATTCCATCCATGCTTGAGCCATCAGAGCGTGTCCTGCCGGCGTAGGATGGACACCGTCCTCGGCCCAGTATGCGGGGGCCGCACGAGTGGATGCCGCCGCAAAGATGCCGTCGTACGGGATGTACAGTGCGCCGAATTCCCGTGCCAGCTCGCGTATCACGTATATCTTGGGATCCAGGTCCTCGCGCATAACTTCGATGCCCGGCGGATGCGAAAGCAGAAACGGCTCGCAAACAACAATGACAGGATCACCGGCCTCGCGGGTCCGGGTCAACATGGTCCGGTACTCTTTTTCGAATGCCTCGGGAGTGGTAGGACTGTTCTGGTCGTAGCGCCGAAGCGTATTGTTTATGCCCACGAGAATCGATACCAGATCCGGATCGATGGCCAGGCAGTCCTGGTCCCACCGCGCGACCAGATCGGCGGTACGGTTCCCCGAAATGCCGCGGTTTTCAAAGGTCAATCGCTGCTCGGGACAGCGCGCGCCGAGCCAGGTGGCGACTATGGATGCATACCCGCGGCCCATCGGGCGGTACGCCGGCTCCCGCCGGCCGCAGTCGGTGATGCTGTCGCCCTGGAACAGGATGGTCATGTGGTCGCGCAACTCGATGTGTCTCATGCATCCCCCTTCGAGGCGGGCAGTCCATATGCTCTGGCAAGAAATTCCTTTTCTTTCTCTACCTTGGCCTGGTCGACATCGCCCGGAATGGCGGGACACGGTTCGCGCGTGAGCGCGCAAAAGGCCCAGAACCGCGGCGAGCCGGAAAACAACGGAAGGATCTTGTCCACTGTCTGTTCAAGCGTGTCCTTCCGGCCGGCCCGCAGGTATATCGCGCACAAACCCAGATAGGCATCGATATTGCCTTCGACCGCAACCCGAAGGCTCTTCTCAAAGCCATGCAGCGCATCCATGTATTTCCCCTGCTGGTACTGCGCGAGCGCCGCCATGTTGAGTATCTCGGGACGCCCCCCATGTTTGGCAAGCCCTCGCTCTACTACCGGGTTCAGGGCATCCCAGCGTTTCATCATGCCGAGAATCGCGGCAAGGCGGAGGTAGGCTTTTATCTCCGCCTGACGGAAATCAATGCTCACCTGCACCGTGGGGCTGCGCTCACCGCCGATGATCCTCTCGAGGGTGCACACGGCCTGTTCCTGCCTGCCGGCAAGGTCCTGCGCCACGGCCAGGCAGTACAGCGCATCGGATCTTCCCGGGCACAGCCGCAGCGCATGCTCGAATTCGGCGACTGCCCTCTCGTGCAGGTCTTTCTTGTTAAGCATGTTGCCCAGACCTACATGGGCCTGGCTGGCGATAACAGGCATGATGTCTTCACAGCGATCTATTGCCAGGGTATGCTCGTACCATTGTATCGCGTTGTCAAGGTCTTCAATAATGCTGTATGAATCGGCGATCTCGACGGCGCTGACCGGGTCCGGGCGTGCGCGGTCATAGTCTGCTTTCAGAAGCGCAATATTGCGCCGGGCCTTGGCTGCCATCTCGCCGGGGTCCCCATATCCGTGATGCTCGATGACGACTGCCGTGTTTTCCAGTTTCATGCCCTGCCGAAGCGCGCTGGGCATGAGCTGTTCGTGTATCCGCCGCTCAAAATGGATGCCCTTCTTGTTGGGAAACATGCGCGCCTGCATAAACTCGGAGCCGATGCCGCCCGGCTTCTGGTTGCGCACGACCATGGCAAAGACCGTATCAGGCTCGCGCGCGGTCAGGCCCTTCAGCCCGTCAATGGATTCTTCCGGCACGATATCATCGGCATCGAGCCACAGAATCCAGTCGCCGGATGCGTGCTGGAGTGACACGTTTCTGGCCCGGGAGAAATCGTCTTGCCAGGCCGACTCAACCACAAGTGCACCGCAATCCCGCGCGATTTCCCCGGTATTGTCGGTCGAGCCGGTGTCAACAACAACTATCTGGCCGGCGGCGGGCAAAACACTTTCAAGGCATCGCCTGAGCCTAGCCGCCTCGTTTTTCACAATCAGGCAGACCGAGAGGGTTCGTGAATGCTGGGGTGGCATGGGCGGCGGGACGCTACGCTACGTTGGCGCTTTTTACTATCTCGCCGAATTCGTCAAGCGAGAAGGGCTTGGTGATGCGAGGGATGTCCTCGAAACCGTTGCCGTCGGGCATGTCGCTGTCGGCATCGAGAATGAGGACCACCCGTTTGAGCATGTGCGGAAACCGGTCGCGGATGGTCACCAGGATGCTTTGCTCGCCGATGTCCCCGATATCCATGTCGAGGATAATAAGGTTGTAGTCGTCGGCGCGCTCGGAGAGCTTTTCGATAAGGCCCTCGCTTTTGAGGACACGATCGATGGCAACATCCTTGAAAAGAATGGGCAGAAGGTCGGCGACGAGCTTGTGCACATCGAGATCATGGTCCGCGAGAAGCACGTTTACGGGCATGGCTCATTCCTCGGGAAATCCGTGTCGGAAATGCTTGGGGGGCATGGGTGCATAGTGGTGATTCCGACGGGTTGGGAGTAAGATACTTATGGCGGGATATTCGTGGCAAGGAAGATTGGTTTCCGTCATGTTGTTCTTATCGACATACCGCCGCTTCGGCGCCTGAATCGCTGTATTTCAAGGGCAGTGAGCCCGGCACACAACTGGTATGGAGCGATCCGGACACCAGCTCCTTCCATTGGGGTTTGATTGGACACTGCCCTTTATGTTCTCATCCGGAGGTGCAAAATGCCCGGCTGATACA
>WJMI01000044.1 GCA_014728015.1 Chitinivibrionales bacterium
ACTACTACAACGGCCGGGGCCAGGCAGGGGACTACAATGAAAACGCTCTTCCCGTGGATCTTATGCATCTGCTCGCCGGTGACATGGCCGGTCTCGCGCAGCACTATCTGTTTGCCGGGACCAGATTCGATATC
The DNA here is from genome assembly GCA_014728015.1 of Chitinivibrionales bacterium. Classification (GTDB taxonomy): domain Bacteria; phylum Fibrobacterota; class Chitinivibrionia; order Chitinivibrionales; family WJMI01; genus WJMI01. The sequence goes on from WJMI01000044.1 coordinate 135, forward strand.
GGGGGAATCGTGAATGTCGCGCTGTTCGGGCTGGGCAACCTTACCGATTGTTCCGCCATGGTGCTTCCCACTCTCGGCTACGATCCCACAGACAACATCACGATAGAGGTGGGAAGTCAGATAGGTGTGGGAGACAGAGACAAAACAGAATACGGCGGGGTCTACCCCAATCTCCTGCTGACCGTCACCGGATATTTCTAGGAGGATGCATGCCTTATCAGGCCCGTTTCATTGCTCTTGCCCTGTGGGTGCTCCCGGCGGCTGTCGGTGCTGTTGACAAATTGTCTCTCGGCGTAAACGTCATGCTCGGCGGGCGCTACGATGACTTGCGCATGTGTGTCGCATCCCCGGCCGGCATCAAAGGAGGACCTATTGCCGATGTCATGCTGGAGGGGCGTGCGTACGTAAGCGACCGGCTGGCCGTGGGAATGAGAATACCGGTCATGCGGCCAATCCTGTTCGGCGCGGCATTCCACATGCTGCAGTTCGAGCCTGAAATCCTGTGCGAATACAGAATCGGCGATGCCGACGATGTTCATTTCATTGTCGGCCCGTCACTCGGGGCCAGCTTCCATTACGGCCCGGACTACACGGCGGGCAGGGAAGACACCGATCGAGACGATTTCTTCGCTGCCGGGCCGCTTGTCAGCGCGCAGTTCGGGGTGGGGTTTCCTCATTCGGCGGGACTGAAAAGAATCGCGGGAATGCGCGCTTTCTACGCGCCGCTCTTTGCAAAAGAACACGCGCCGGGCACCGTGGTCGGGGCCGCTCTCGAGGGACATTTCGAATTCTTCCAGAACGACCGACGTTGATTCCTTGGGGCATGATCCCCGCGGCTGTCCCGTATTACAGCCAAACGGCGTCCGTACCCATGGAAAAAGGGCCGGCTCACCGCCGGCCCTTTTTCCATGCCAGGCTGCCCGCGTTTCTACAGTTTCTTTTTGCCTGAAATCTCGATAATCAACTCAAGATCCAGATCGCCTGTCTGCGAAAGTGCATCGAGGATCTCGATGTCGATTTCCACATCAACGGTGCTCGTGGATTCGTCTTTGATCATGTCGATAAAGTCCCCGATGCCGGGCATGGAGCCGAACAGCGAAGAGTTCAAGTGCAGACCGTCACCCCCGAGGTCCTCGACCGTCTGCACCGGAAAGGGCGAGGGTGGTCCTGCCGGGGTCTCCGCTATCTTGATTCTGCTTCCCCCCTCCACATAGTACGCCTCCAGCACGAACCGGCTGTCCGCGTTGGCATCGACAAAGCCCTGCGACCCCGGCGCTGCTTTCAGATAGAAGTCCGTCACCGAAAACGTGGAAAGCTCAATTCCCTCGTCCTGGATGGTCTGGCGGATATCATCCAGGTCCACTTCTTCGCTCGCGGTTACGACCGTTCCCACCGAGCCATCGGTCACCGAGAAGGTGAATGTTACCGTGTCAACCGCGCTCAGCGCCATGCCGCCGGCCTGCGTCCCGCCGCCGGTATCCGGGCCGACCGGAATCGATGCACCCGAGGGATCGCTGTCGTCGTCATTGGGCGTACCATCGCCGTCAATGTCGTCATCCTGGCTGTTGGGTATGCCGTCGCCGTCAACGTCATTGTCCTGGCCATTCGGGATACCGTCGCCGTCGACATCGCTGTCGTTCTGATTAAGGATCCCGTCCCCGTCAATATCGTCATCCTGGGAATTCGGTATGCCGTCACCGTCAACGTCATCGTCCTGGGCGTTGGCAATACCGTCACCGTCGATGTCCGAGTCATCGATATTCGGCGTACCGTCATTGTCGGTGTCCACCTGCGATGTGCCGCCCGACGAGCCGTCGTCATTCGAAGGATTGCATTCGCAGTGAACAATCAGCGCCAGCGACACCACGATCGCCCACGCCGCCAGTGACCGGATTGTTGATACCTTCATGCCGCTCCTCCTCTCGCCCGGGAAAGGATGCCCGGGTGGTTTTATTCGTTCTCTTTGGAGAACCTGTAGCCGAGAAGGGCAAGATTTGTCCCGAAATCCGCACCAACGCCCTGCCCGATTACCGGGTATATACCGATCGCAAACGCGAAATTGAGTGATGCGCGAAACACGTTGCGCCCGGAGAATTTCATGTCAGGCTTGATGACGTCCTCGAGCGCCGTGCCGGGTTCAATCGTGATTTCCCCTGTTGAGCGAAGCGTTGCATGCTCCCAGCCGGCTTCAAGGAAAACTTCTATCCTGTCGTGAAGCTTGTAACCCACTATCGCGCCGAGAAAATTGGAGAGGCCGCGAAGCTCAAGCGTTCCTTCAATGGCTTCATCGAGGTTCCATTCCTTTGGCTCCAGCCCCACGTAGATAAACGTGAAGTTCGCGCCAACGGAGATCGATACCGGAATGTCCGGGAGAAAGGATGCGAGATCGTGCTGTATGCCGAATCCGGGCAGGCGCACGCCGACCCCCATGACCGTGGGCGCGCCGATGAACCTCAGCTTGAGCTCGGTATGGAAATAGGAGAACCCGGCCTGCAGCGAAGCGAACGGGAGCAGGGACAAATCGGCGAGCGCGGCAACCGCGCTGTCGCTCAGATAGACAGGGATGCTGTAGATGACATTGCCGTTGACATCGAGGATAGAGGTGTCCAGTTGCGGCGCCGGGTCCCGGCCGAAAATGGTGGGCGCCGTGTACTCGACACACTCGGTGCAGTTGTTACAGTCGGTCCCCGAAAGGTCGTTGCATGTCTCACAGCCGCCGTCTGTGTACGAGTCTTCGTAGGACCGATCCTTGCTGTGGATATAGGTCAAAGAGACCGGCAGGCCGACATAGAACCCGAATTCCCTGCCGATGGATGCCGACTGGTACCAGCCGGCATTGGATGCCGTTCCCAGGATAGTGGAAATCGGCCTGACATACTCGGGTCTGTCCGCAAATGAATTGAATACGTCGCCTGCAATACCGGCGCGTGCCCCGCCGGCCAGGGCTGCCACGGCCACGAGTGCGGCGGCCAGCAGGCGCCCGCCCGGGAAAGTTACGTCCCGCATGGATCAATGCTCCTTACCAGGGATCACCGCCCGCCGGATACCGCCAGGGCGAAACGGCGGGAGACAGGATGAACAGACTATTTGTCGCTTTTTCCAGATGTCAGGTTCACCGCGCCGGTACGCTGGGAGCATGTGGGCGCGGGACCTGGCTTGGAACAGAGGCTGCCGGG
>WJMI01000045.1 GCA_014728015.1 Chitinivibrionales bacterium
CACCAATATCGGCGTTACGACAGTCGACAAGGTGGTCCGCGAAACCGTCGAGCAGGCTGATATGCCCAAGCTGATTCTCAATCTTTCGGATGTAAGCTACCTGGATTCATTCAGCTTCGGGTGGATCATGAAGACCTACAAGGAGATTCGCAAGAAAGGGGGCGAGTTCGCGATATGCTGCCCCAACGAGGACATTCTGTACCTGTTTGAAGTGACGGATTTTTCACGGGTGGTTCCCGCCTATCGAACCGAAGCGGAGGCGCGAGAAGCTATACGAACAGGAAACCAGTCGAAGCGGATCGTATATATTTGACCCGGCGGGACAGCGCCCGTTGACCCCCGGCGGCGAAGCCGGGACGGGCCTGTCCCACTCGGCATGGAAGGCACTGCGAATATGGGAGTAAAAAGCGTCTCGGTGACCAGCAGCATTTACGATGACGGTTCCGCGGTTGTTCGCGTAAGGGGCGAGATCGTCACGAACCTTAAGGCGACCGAGATCGTGCGGGTGGTGGATGTCCTTATGGAGGACCAATCGCCGCCGAAAATTGTCATCAGCCTTGATGATCTCAACTATGTCGACTCGTACAGTTTCAACTGGATCCTGAGCATCTACCGGGAGATACAGGACCGCGGCGGTCTTCTGGCCATCTGCGATCTCAACAACGACATACTCGAGCTCTTCCAGATGACCAACTTCCTCAAGGCCGTGCCTGTCTACGCCACCGAGGAGGAGGCGCGAAACGCGCTGAAAAGCGGGGACGAATCAGGACGCATTGCCCGGTAGCGAAATCGCGCCCGGCCGCTCGAGCACCGCTGTTCCCGTGAGTTCCTCTCCGGATCAATCCAAACGCTTCATGCCCGTGCGGAACGCCGGATTATATGGTCCGGGTTGCACGGTCTTATATGGTTTATATACTTTATTTACGGATATCGGTTTGCCAGTCCCGTATTAAACAGGGTGTTTTTCATGAGGAGCGCGGCGGTACAAAGAACAGTCGTGCGGTTCGGTGTCACGATTTCGGGCGTACGACGCGGACCATGTCTTGCGGCATGGGCACTGATCTGCGCGCAATGCATCCTGTGGTGCACCGCCGGTATCCACGCACAGGGAGAAGAGCTCTTCGAGAAGGATATCGAGAAGGAAAAGACCGAGGTCGAGTCGGATTTCCACAAGTGCGCCGACCTTCTGTCGAACAACGAGATCGGCAAGACGCGGGATATTGTTGAGCTGATCGAGCACCGTCTTGACGGCATCAAACGGGACTTGAGCCGCGAAGAGCGCGACAGCTACAGCGCGCGTATCGGGCACGTGCGCGAGGTTATCGTTCAGAAGGAAGATTCCCTGGTGAGCCGGAACCTGGCGATTCTCGAGGAAGACGGTATGGATGCGGCGATCGATTTCATGCGCACGGTGCTCGAGCGAAACCGGGTCGCGCAGGAGAAGGTCAAGGAAGTTGACAAGGCTATCGTTGCCGCGGCGCCGCTTCAGAAAACGCCGGAAGAGAAAGCGCGGGACAAGGCGCTCGTGCTTCTCGATCAGGGCCGGCAGCCGGACGACATGGAAGACGAAATGGTCCGGGCGGTCGCGGAGCGTATCGTGCAGCACCGGGCTGACAGCATACAGGCGGTGAAAGACAGCATCCGCGCGGCCGAAGAGGAGCGCGCCCGTAAGGAGCGGCTGGAGCGCGAACGGATCGAGGCGGAAAAGCGCAAGCGCGAGGAAGAGCGTCTTGCCGAGCTCGAAGAGGCCCGTATTGACAGTATGAGACGGGCCAAGAAGGAAATGGAGCGCCAGCGCAAGAGGCTCGAGCGCGAACGCAGGAAGCGCGAAAAGGAGCGGCTCGACAGTCTGGACGAGGTCCGGGAGGAACAGGAACGTCTCGCGCGCGAGGAACGGGAGCGCCAGGAGGAGCTTCGGGAGCAGCGGGAACAGGCCATGCGCGACAGCGCGATAGCCGAGGCCCGGCGGGAGAAAGAGCGGCTGGAAGAGCTTGAGCGCAGGCGCCAGGCGCGGCTGGCGGAAGAAGAAAGAAAACGCCGCGAGCTCGCAACACGTCAAGAGGCCGAGCGCCGGAGACTGGCGGCCCAGCGGGCCGAACGGGAGCGTCAGATTCGCCTGGCCGAAGAGCGGCGGCTTGCGGCCCAGCGGGCGGAGGCGGAGCGGCGGGCAGAGGCGGAGCGCGAGCGGCTGGCCACCCTCCAGAAGCAGCGGGAGGAGGAGGCCCGGCGAAGGCAAGCCGCGCAGCTTGAGTCCGAGCGGCAGCGACGTGCGTCCGCGGAGGCCGAGAGAGAGCGCCAGGCCCGTCTGGAAGAAGAGCGTCGTCAGGAAGCCGAACGTCAGGCACGTCTCGAAGCGCAGCGCCAGGAACAGGCCCGTCAGGCGCAGCTGGAAGAAGAGCGACGACGTGAAGAGGCGCGTCGTGCGGCAGAGGCGCGGGAAGCGAAGCTCGATGCTGCTCGCCGGGAGCAGGCCCGTCAGGCGCGCCTTGAAGAGGAGCGTCGTCAGGAAGCCGAGCGCCAGGCCCGTCTCGAGGAACAGCAGCGGCAGGAGGCGCAACGTCGGGCGGAACGGGAGATCCGGCTCCGCGAGCAGGAGCGGCTCGAACGGGAGCGCCAGCGTCGCGAACAGGAGGCGGCCGAGCGCGAACGCAGTCGCCGGCGGGCCGCGACCAAGGTCGCATCGATCAGCGCCCCGCCCGCGTACACTTCCGGCGCCGCGGCATCCGCGTCTGGAAGCAGCGGCTCGCGGACCGGCGCATCGGCGCCGCCGCCCGGCAGACACGAGGCAAAGGTCCAGCAGTATATCGTCGACGTCTACGAGTTCCTGGAGAAGAACAACGTCGAGGAGGCATACCAGGGATTCCAGCGGACACGGCGGGAGATCATGAAGCACGCGAGCCCTGAAGTGTACAACATGCTCGAGATGACCGTGATGGAGGCGTATGTCGAGGCGAAGAAGGAGGCCGAGCTCGCGCAGGCCACGCCGACCGGCGCGCCCACCTACGAGAAATACGAGCCCAAGCTGTCTCCCGCGGAAAGCGATGCCCGGCGCGAAGCAGCGCGCATTGAAGGAATGATTCGGCGAAACAAGATTAAGGCCGCATACGACACGTTCAAGCGGGTGAAGTCCGACCTGAGAAAGAACCTCGACCGCGATACCTACAAGAAACTCGAAGAGCGTGTCGAGAACGCCTACAAGTACTACAAACAATAGCGTCTATCGCCACATGCGGGTGTCATGATACCGCGACCAACAGAAGAGCATGATGTAGACCGTGTGGAAACGGTCGAGAAACGCGGGTGCGTGATATTTCGGGTTCGCGAAGACCTGACGCTTTATTCCCGGTTCGATCGTCTCACCGCGCTTGTCATGCAGGCGCTTGACGGCGGGAAGGTGCATATCGCGTTTTCGTTTACACCCGACTCATACCTGAGCACTCGGCTTATATCGAATTTAGTCAACTACTGGAACCGCGCGCGAGAGCAGGGCGGATCGCTCGGGCTCATTCGTCCCAACCTGGAAATAGTCGCCGTCCTCAAGACCATTGGGCTTTCGGACCTGATTTCCGTGTACGATTCCGAGGACACCATATCACCACCGGACCAATCCCCCTGAGTATTCGTTCCCGCGCTTTGCAATGGCCGCTCCCCGTCTTCTGTATCTCAACGCGCTTTTCGACCTGGAGCTGGGGGGCTTCCCCGCCGGACCGTTGAAACGCGGCGCGGCCGAGATGACCGCATTGTTCGCTGCCTGTGGCGCAGCCTCGGATGTGGTACTGCTTGATGTTGAGGTGCCCGACGAGTATCAGGACTTTCTTGAAACATGCGGTCTTGCGTGTCCCGCGTTTCTCCGCGGCACTCCGCGCTGTGCCGGGAGGACGGCGGTTCCATGGGGATGGAATACGGCGGCAGTGGCCCGGTTGCGGGCCACCGGCGCTGCGTGCGAGTACCCCGATCTCGAAACCGTCCGCGCCGTAAACTCTCGTTTATTCGGACATGAGCTGTGCAGCAGATTGGGGCTGGGCGTGGCACGTGCCGCGGCATGCGACACTGTCGCGGGGGTTGAGCGCGAGCTTTCTTCGCGCACACAGTTCCCTGTCGTAATCAAGCCCGCGTTCGGGAACGCCGGTTACGGGTTTCTTCGCAAGCAAGGCCCGTGTTTGACAAAACAGGAGTATGCGCGGGTTGAAACGCTGATCGAGCGATGCGGCGGGGTGACCATGGAGCCCTGGCTGGCCAGGATTGACGATATCTCGAGCCGCGCGACGGTCGGTCGCGACGGGACCGTGTCGGGGATAGCGCATCATCGGTGCCACGCGAATGCATCCGGCGCGTTTTTTGCCGATCTTCTGGAGCCGGAAGATCCCGTCGTAAAACCGTGGCGGGACTTCCTGACCGATGCGGTGCGGCGCGTGGGCGGGGAATTGCATCGCGCGGGGTATTTCGGCCCGGCCGGGTTTGACTCTTTCACATGGCGCGATGATGCCGGCGCTGTTCATCTCGCATCGGTTATTGAGATTAACGCCCGCCACGCCATGAGCTCGGTGGCCTATGCGCTCCGGGAGCGTCTGGCGCCGGGGAAAGCGTGTTACTTCAGGTTTGCCGGCAGGCGCCGGCACGTAGTGCCTGCCCGATACGACGAGTTTCGCGAGCGGCTGGGAGGCGATCTGTTCTGTGCCCGGATGCGCACGGGCGTACTGCCGTTGACACCACTTCGCGTGCGGCACGACCGGGCGTGGACGCGCCCGCTCAGAAGCGCGTTTTTCCTTGCCGCGGACACCGCGGATTCCCTGATGCGGATGGATGCACGCCTTCGTTCCTCGCTCGGGGCGTGAGCCGACACACTATTTTACATTCGTTTGAACGGGCGCACCTCGTCAGCAGCATGCACTGAAGGAGTCGTTTATGGCGGCACGCAAAGCAAACCAGGCACAGTTTCTTTTCAGATGCGGGACTCTTGAGCCGGCAACATTCGCCGTGGCGGAATGTAGGGGGCGGGACAGCATCTCGGCACCGTATGAGTTTGTCATTACGCTTGCCTCGGCTTCGTCGACCGTAAAACACGAAGACGCTGTCAACAAGCAGGCAACGCTGTACCTCCTCCGCGATGGCGAGTATTATCCATATTCGGGTGTTGTCTCTGAATTCGCCTTTGTCGACCGAAGCACCGATTTTTCGACCTACCGGGTCCGCCTCGCGCCGCGGTTGTGGCTGCTGTCGCTGAATGTACAAACGCGCATTTTCCAGAAAATGTCTGTGGATGCAATTGTAGAACAGGTGCTGGGCGATGCGGGCCTGGACGGGTATGCGACGTTCGACCTTCAGGCGAGCTATCCCGAGCGCGAATACGTGGTTCAGTATCAGGAGTCAGACCTCGATTTCATCTCGCGGCTGATGGAACGGGCCGGCATCTGGTACCTGTTCAAGGAACCGCCGGTTGTGCCGGAAGAGACCGATGATGTCGGCGCCGAATCAATGATAATCAGCGATCGGCCGGACTCGTTCGGGCACATCGGTGGCGAATCAAGCGTGGTCTTTCGTTCGCATTCCGGCCTGCGCGAAGGCTTTGAGCGGGAGGACCGGGAGTCGATATTCAAGGCATCGTTCGAGAGGCGCGTGGTGGCGAAGCATGTCCGGGTGAAGAATTACAACTACCGGACGCCCGAGGTCGATGTGAGCAGCGGGGCCGCGGTACAGTCGGGCGATGCGGGGACGGTGTACCTGTACGGCGGAGACAGCGCCGACACGGATCAAGCCCAAGCTGCGGCCGGCGTTGTCGCCGGACAAATCGCATCCGGGCAGGCGGGCCTTGCCGGCACGGGCAACTGCCGCGGATTCAGGGCCGGAATGCGCTTTACGCTCAAAGAGCATTTCCGTGATGACTGCAATGATACATTTCTTATTCGTGAAGTGCTGCATACGGGAAAGCACGCCACGCCGCCGGGCGGCGAAGAGCTTTTTACCTATGCAAATGAATTCGCCGCGCTGCCGTCGTCGCAGGTTGAGACGTTCAGGCCCGCCGCGAAGACCCCGGTTCCCCGGGTCAACGGCCTGATACCCGCCCATATCGAGGCGAATGGATCGGACTATGCCGGCATCGATGACACCGGGCGGTACAAGGTGCGCATGCCGTTCGACCTGTCCGGCACTCCCAATGCCGAGGGATCCAAGTATGTCAGGCTCGCGCAGCCCTACAGCGGCGCCAACTACGGCATGCATTTCCCGTCGCACGAGGGCGCCGAAATGCTCGTGGCGTGTATCGACGGGGACCCTGACAAGCCGGTCGGCGTCGGCACCGTACCGGATGCCAACACCGTGTCGCCGGTGGTGAGCGCCAACAAGGAGCAGGCCGTCATCCGTACCGCCGGCAACAACGAAATACTCCTTGATGATACCGACGGGAAGCAGAAGGTCCGGCTGACAACGTCCGCCAAGAACGCGGCCGAGCTGGATGATGAAAACAAGCGCGTATACCTTCAGACTTCCGACGGCAACACGCTGGTACTCGACGACCGGAACGAGAAGGCATCGTGGAACGCGAAGGATCACACGGTCACCATGAGCTATGCGGGCGGCGAGCAGGGCGTTGTCATTTCGACCGGCGGCGGTCACGTGGTCAAGATCGACGACACGAACAAACGTGTTACTATCCAGACGAAGGGCGGCCATGCGGTCGACCTGGATGACAACGGCAGGAAAATCACGCTTGCCGACGGCAGCGGGAAGAGCACGGTGACGCTCGACGGCAACAAGGGTTTGATCCTCGACACCAAGGGAAAGATATCGATCGCTGCCACGCGGGACATCGAGATGCGAGGTGCCAATATCAAGATGTCCACGACGAGCGGGAAGATCGAAGCCAAGGCCGCGCAGGACCTGAATCTGAGCGGGATGAAGATCTCCGAGAAAGCCACCATGGATTTCAACATGGAGGGCATGAATGTCAACACCAAGGCCCAGATGAACGCCAAGACCGAGGCGAATCTGGGAATTGACATCAAATCAAACCTTCAGGCAAAGGTGAGCGGGACCATGGCCGAGGTGAGCGGCAGCGCGGTGACTACCGTGAAGGGCGGTGTGGTGATGATCAATTGATGTCTGAGACGTGACGCTGGATGCGCGGGTCCTGAGAAGCGTGCGCATCCGCTTCGAAGTCGCAGGCCCCGGATTCGGCGTCCCACTTTACCGGTTTCGAGTTTCACGTTTCGAATATGGTCATGAACTGGCAGACGCGTTTTATTCCCGGCAGCAGACCCGACGGTACCCCGGTACTTTCGCTTCTGGCAAAACGGACGTATTGCATCGCGCCCGGGTCGGTCACTCCTGCCGACAAGCAGGTCGGGTTGTGCATGCAGGACACCTACGACGATCCTGACAATCCCCTGTATGCCGAAGTCGTTGCCGAGAATGACCTGATTGCATACAAGCCTTCAACCGATGTGGTGATTGCCGGCAGCGCACGGGCGCCCGGAGGCAGGAGGGCGTACCATGTCGACTGCGAAGCCTCGGTGGGTCCTTTGCGCAAGACGATTCGCGTGTATGGCAATCGCCGGGCCAGGCTGAAAACTTTCGGCGGCGTGAGCATCGAAGATCCGGAGCCGTTCGAACGCATGTCATTGGGATACCGGAAGGCCTATGGCGGGACATGCAGGGACAGAAACGGCATGATAGTATCGTATTTTCCCAACCCGATTGGGATCGGTTTCGCCGTGAAGGGCGGTATCGGCGAAGAGGCTGATTCTCTTGCGGTCCCCAATCTTGAAGATCCTTCATCACCGGTAACGGGGGACAATCTCGTGGCGTCGAAATATGAGGAATGGACATCGCTGCCCAAACCTGCATCGCTTGGCTGGACCCGACGCAATTTCTACCCGCGCTACACCTGGGCGGGTGTACTTCCGGAATATCTCGAGGTAGCCGGGAGAAACCGCGATGCCATGGCGGGGAAGTATCCTGAGCTCGCGGTCACCGAAATTCCGCGCATGGACTATCGCGTATTCCAGGGCGCCTCCGAAGGGCTGTGGGGTGAGCAGCTTGCCGGCGATGAGCCTGTCAGTCTGACCTATCTCGACCCGTATCATGAGAAATTCCAGTTCGATCTCCCCGGGGAGCGACCGCACCTGGCTTTCGACATTGGTGACGGGCCGGTAGAACTCGAGCCGGTGTTGCAGACCGTGGTGATAGACAAGGAAAAGGACCTGTTGACCATGTTGTGGCGGGGATGCATGGACTACGGGGGAATTGAAACACTGGAACACATGCCCAAATTTGAATTTGCGGCACGCTAGTTTGCGGGCAGGGCGGTACGGTCATTGTCGAGTCACTCGCGGGTACGGATTAGTCTTTTTCTCCTTGTCACCCTCATAACGCGCTGATATAATTATAGAAATACCTGCCGGCTGCTCGGCGGCTGCAGCCACGTGACCTTCGTATGCAGATAGTCCTTACTACACTCGCGAGTGCGGCTTTGTACGTCATCATGGGCATGTCCCTGATGGTGATCATTACTGAAGCGCTTCGCTTGCCCCAGGGCCGACGCTTCCATCTGTTTTCGCTCTATTATGTTCTTGCGATAGTAAATGAAATCCTCTTTGTGACGCTCGGCGAGCGGTTTTATTTCGCGCACGTGGTAATCGGGTCCGTGCTGACTACCTGCGCGGTCGTGCTTCTGGCGGAGACGCCGTTTCGCAAGCTGAGGACCCTGCCCGTGGAATTCGGCGGATTGCTGGTCATGGGCGTGGTACTGGTGTTTACGGTGGCGTTCTACGCGCAGCGCGTGGTGGCCGGGCAGGATCCGTACATGCGTATTCTCGCAACCGTAAATGTGTTTCTTTTCGCGATAGGCAACGGCGTTTTCGTGTACCGCCGATTCGGCGAAGAATCGTATGGGTACATCGCCGTGCTTGTCTTATGGCTATTCAGCAACTTCGGGTTCACGGATCCGTCCATTTTTGTCAACCGTGTATTCGCGGTGCTGTTTTTTGGCAGTGTCGCACTGCACGTCGGGAGCGCGGCCGTGTCACTGCACCGGCAGGTCGTACACGAAAACGCGATGTATCTCAAGGCGCGTGATGTGGTGTCGTCGATGCTGCATGAGCTGTCGACCGCGGTCAAGGATATCGCATCGATTGACAGCGCGCTACACTGCGTTCTTGATACAACTATCAAGACCGCGCAGGCCGCCGGTGCCGCGGTGTTCCTCGTTGAGTCCGGTTCGCAGGACGAGTCCTTCCTGGCATTTTCCCAGGCGCTGGGCGATTTCTGGCCGGTGCACGAGAGCAGCGACGTGGTTTTTACGAAACGCAAATATGCAGAACACGCGCTTGAGGAGTCCGCGTTCAAGATCGGCGAGGGTATTGTCGGGACTGTGGCCAAGTATCGCACGCATGCCGTGTTGGACCTGAACTACCATCGTACCGAGATGGAGCGGCTGGGGCTCAACACGCGGGCGATAAAAAATATCATGGCCGTGCCGTTCCAGGTGAAAGACCAGGTCCTGGGCGTACTGGTGGTGCAGAACAAGCACGACGATTCGGGGTTCGATGCCAATGATCTGCATCTCATCCAGGCGCTGGCCGACCAGGCCGCGGTCTCGATTAACAATTTCAAAATCTACGCGCAGCTCGCCGAATCGGAAAAGATGCGACAGGAGATGCAAATCGCCGCCCGCATCCAGACCTCGCTGCTCCCCCTGGGCGTTCCCGATACAAAGAACCTCGGGGTGAGCGCCTTCATGAAGCCCGCGAAAGAAGTTGGCGGAGATTACTACGATTTCATTCCCTACGATGAAGACAAACTTGGGGTCGTTATCGGCGACGTATCGGGTAAGGGACTTCCGGCGGGCATGATCATGATTATCGCCAACGCGATTATCAAAATAGTGGCCGTCAAGACACACGACACCAAGCGTATTATCACCGAGTTTTCCAAGGAGATGCACTCCAAGATCCAGCCCGGCAGCTTCATGACCATGAACTATCTCATCTGGGACGGTGCCGCGCGCAAACTGAGCTACTCCGGCGCCGGCCATGAGCACATTATTCTCTACCGGAAGCAGTCGAATGATGTCGAGCGCATTAAGGCCGGCGGGCTCGCGGTGGGTCTACTTGACAATGTCGACGGTTACATATCCCAAAACGAGATACAAACCGATGCCGGTGACGTGATTGTGCTGTATACCGACGGCATCACCGAGGCGGTCAACAGCGACCGGGAGCGATACACGCTCGACCGCCTGGTGGCATCGGTACGCCGCAATGTCGCGAAGAAGGACCACGAGCGTATCCGCCAGGGCATACTCGACGATGTCTTCGAGTTCATGGGCGGGTACGAACAGTATGATGATATCACGTTGCTTGTCATGCGGGTGCTGTAGGCGGTCAGCTCCCTTCCCACACACCTTCGGGCCCGTTCCAAGACCATCCTTTCTCATTTCTGAGCCTTGAGACTTCGTGTGCCGTCAGGGCGGCCGAAAGCTTTGTCAGCTCGTCCCACCCCGGCACCGCGCCGAGAGCATCGAGGGTCTTGAGGTTCGCCCAGCCCGCGGCGTTCGCGAGCTTCATGCATTCGACCGGCCCGTGGCCATTGAGCATGGCTGTCAGGAATGCAGCGATTGACACATCGCCCGCTCCTGTTGCGCTGACCACCGTGTCTGCCACGAATCCCGGGTGCCACAGCTCGCGGCACGCCCAGGCTTTGATGGTATCCGGTTTGAGCTTACCCATCTGGTTAATACGGTTTTCATCCGAGCATCGTAAGTACCACCCGTTCGGGCCTGCCTTGAGCCCGACGACTGCGCATCCCATGGACAGCAGCGTTTCTGCGACCAGCCTGAAGTCGCCCGGGGTGAAATACTGAAGAAGGTCTTGTTCGGGGTGTTTCTCCCTGAGCGCTTTGTATCTATCCGGAAAGAGTGACGAAAATGCCTCTTCAATGCTTGGGCAGAATATGTCCACAAGCGGCATGCAGGATTGAAAGATTGTCCTCCAGTCGCGTTTGCCCGCGAGGGAGCCCGGGTCGGGGAAGGAGGACCGCCTGCGAAGCGGCTCCTATCGC
>WJMI01000046.1 GCA_014728015.1 Chitinivibrionales bacterium
AATATAAGGAATTTGAGGGCCGGTGTCAACACAATATGCAGTTTTTTTATTCAGTGTATTGTGTGTAATTATTGTTATCTCAATAAGTTATCATGATGATGTCCTAGTTTCATGGAATATTTCTATTTCCACTTTATACACCATGGAGCCAGACAGCAACGCTCCTACTCTTCAAAACCCTGGCTCAATCACTCGGGATGCCTTTTCCCGGCGGCTACGCCCCGGCAGGCGAGCACGACCCGCAACGAGGTGGGATGTCTTTCACTCGCGGGAAGCCAACTTCGGGGAGGCCGGAACCTACTGTTCCTCTTCCCCGTCGATCTTCTGCATTTCCTGCTCGAGCTTCTCGATTTCGTCGTCGAGGTCTTCGGTCTTCTTGATGAGCTTTTTCTTGACTCTCTCGGCATCCGATCGGCCGGAGAGCTTGCCGAGCACGGCGAGCGCGTAGTCAACGTCCTCTCGCAGCTTGTCAACTCCGCGCGCAAAGAAATGCCTTCGTTCGAATTCGTCAGTGAATTTCTCGAACGCGCGCAGTTTCCGCGCCATGGCCTGCTGCTCGGCATGGAGGCTGTCGGCGCTCAGAAGGGTCGCGGAAGACTGTTCCACGAGCGACAGCTCCCGCGCCTGCGACGCGAGGTAATCGTAGGAGATCCGCACCCGCTGATACTCGTGACGCTCCGTGGCCAAGGCATCCTGAGACGGCCCTTCGAATTGCTGCAATCCGTCGGCGATTGCCTGCAGCTCGTTAAGCCCGGCATCATAGTTCTTCTGCATTAGAAGCGCATAGGCTTTAAGCAACGCGCCTTCATACTGCAGGATTTCCTTGTCGGAAGTCCTGGCCAGCATGCTGCCCGCGTTGATGCAGTCGCCCCACTGACGGGCCTTGATCGCGCACCAGCCCAGCCCCAGGAGCGCATCTTCATAGTAGTAGCTCCCCTGCGGAACCATGCGCAGCGCGGTCACGGCCTTGGAGAGCGAGTTTTCCTCATAGAACAGATACCCCAGAAACAGGCACGAGCGGGCATAGACTTCTTTCTGCGCCTCGGTCTTGACCTGGGCCTGCAGGCAGTTCTCAAATGCCCGCATTGCCCTTTCCAGGTTGAGCTCGGCTATGCAGGCGACCCCCTTGGAATGCTGGGCGAACACGTAATCGGGATGGGTCTCGGGCACCATGTCGAACAACTGCATGGCCTTCTCCTGCTGGTCCTCGCGCATGTTCACCTGGCCCATGAGATAATAGGCATGGTACTTGAGCGAATCGATAACATGCTCCGCGGTCAGGAGATTGAACTGCCGCCCGACCGTCAGGCGATCATCGTTGCGATACGCGATGCGCATGATGCCCAGATCCGCCAGGGAAATGGCCGTGCTCTTGGCGTATTCCTCTTTCAGGCGCTCGTATGTCGCGAGTGATCGCGCCCGCATGTCCATCTCTTCAAGACAGCTCCCCCGGTAGTACGTCACCATATCGTTCTTGAAGAAATCCGGGAACCGCGCGAGAATCTGCCCGAATATGAAATAGGCCTCCCAGTACTTCCCTTCGTAGTAGAGCTTGAGCGCCTGGTTATACAGCTCGTTGGGCAGCACGTTTGCCAGCCGCGCCATCTTGCGCGCATAGATTTCTTCGCGATGCATTCCGATATCAACCCGGAAATGAATCGAATGGGTGGCCATGAGCGACTGATCGACTTCATCGCGGAACTGGTACTCTACATTCAGGTCCCGCCCGTTGTTGGCCATGGGCGCATTGACCCCTCCCGCCAGGCCCCACGCATCCACCTGGGCCCCTTCGCTGTTGCCGTGCAGCCCGAGAAACGCGTGCGCCTTGACAACGCGGAGCAGCCACGTGCCGATCTGCGCGGTCATGCCCCATTCGATCGACGGATCCTGCCCCTGTACGAAGTCTGCCGGATCCGCGGCAATATCGGTGATGTCAAATTCGATCGTGCTCTCGACGCGCCTTTCGGCATAGGTGGAATGCAGGATAGTGCGAATCTGTTCGGCATATGACGGCGCATCGCCGATTGCTATCTTCGATGCGAGAAAATTCTGGTATGCCACCCCGAACGTATGGTCGCCAAGGAGCGGATGCCGTGTAAGACGATAGCTCGCGCCGAGATCGAGCCCCACGTTAAAGGTGGGATCGTCGAAATTCTCCTGGTAGATGAAGTTCAGGTTGGCGCCCACGCTGAGCCTGTGTACCGGGTTGATCGCGTAGGATCCCATGAACAGGCAATTGTTGTTGTTCGTCGTTCTGTCGGATGCATAGTACCGTCCCGATGCATCCACATATCCTCCGGCCGCGATGTCCTTCCCGTTCTCAATGATAGCGGTCAGTCCCGCGGACTGATACAGTCCTATCGGCAGCACGGAGCCGACTTCAAACAGCCGGGAAGGACCGTCAAGGGAAAGCGCGCCCGCTCCGCGGATAGAGAAATAATTCGCCTCGGTAAGAAAGGCGGGGCAGCTCACGGGGGAGTAGTATGCCAGAAGCCGCCGCCACTCATCGGACACCAGATACTCCCCTGCCAGCCCGTCTCCAAAGACCCGGCCGGCCAGCGCCGCACCGATGATCATCGCGCCCAGCATCCCGCGCGCCTGCACAGCCATGTGTGTTTTCACCTCGTATTCCTCCGGAAAACCGCTGTTGCCCGCCTGCGCCGGCCTTCCCGGCCGCGCGCCGTCAATCCTTCTTCACGCCGATCCAGAAACGCAAGGTCTCTGAGAAGTCCTGATTGTCTTCTATTTCGACAATGCCCAGGTATGTCCCGCCCCCGACATACCGGCCGGTCTTGCGGTTCGTGCCGTCCCACACAAACACGATCCGTTTTGTCGCGGGATCGACATGCCCCCTGTCCGCATCCCACACCAGATTGCCAACCGCATCATATAGACGTATGCGAGCGTTGGCGCTTACGTGCGGCGCCATCCGCGCAAACGGCTCGGTCACGATCGCGATTCCCCTGCTTTTTCCGGCGAGCGAGGCCACCGACCCCTCGACCCGGGCATCCGCCGGATCGGCCGGGTTCGGCACTGCGTTGGTGCTGAAATAGTACCGGTACGCCCTGAGCGTGAGCCCCACGTCCCGGTTGTCGTCGTTGGATTGCTCGTTGCCGAGACTGTCTGCCAGGCCCGCCGCAGGATTAATACGCACAGCGTCGTCCTCAACAGGGAACACATCGCGGTCTATCGACGTGACAATGAACACCTGCGTTTCATCACTTCCGGAGGTAGATTGGTGAAACCGCATTGTATACAGGGCATCACCGCTGTCCGCATCGTAGAAAGAGAAAAGCGGTACCGACGTGCTCGAAATGCTGACGTCCTCGGAGAATACCACTTTCAGCGTATCGGGCGCATTCTGGCCTTCACGGCGCACGATACCCGGAAGGAAAACCGCTTCCACGATGACCGGCGCCAGGCTGTCCTGGATTGCGGCGGCCGTTGCCCCGATGTAGCCCTTGTTCGAAGAAACGGTTTCAGTGGTCATGAGACTGTCGCCGGCCGACACACTCGTGACCGGAGTAGTACCCGTGGGCTGTGACACGCGCACGTCAAATCCCTCGGACGTGGCAACGACATCTTTCACGGTCAGGTTCCTGTGTGAAGGCAGCCACGACGAGATGGTCCCGGCCACCGCATCAGCCATCTTGTCATCAGGCGCTCTGTCGGTCCACATGCGCACCACATCGATGAGACCATCCCCCGAGGTGTCGATATAGGCGACGGATTCTATCAGATACTGGAGACGGTAGACCAGCGCGCGCCGGACATTCTCAGCCTCCTGGCGCACTCCGTTGAGGTCGGCAACGTTCGCCGCGGTGTCTATCCAGACGGAATCCCCGTGCGCCGGCACGGTCTGACCGTCCTCCGCCACGACCGCGAATCCCGCCAGCGCGCTGTCCAGAGATGCCAGGCTCAATTTCAGATCGTACTCGAGAATATCGGGAATGCGATTGAACATGAACGGAGTTGCATCGCCCACGGACTTGACCGGCTCGGAAAACACAACCCACAGGGTATCGCGCGTGGTTGCAAGGTCGAAGTATGCGGCGCTGAGGATGACCGGCGCCATGCTGTCACCAAGAGCGATATCAACCCGGGGGAAGCCCCCGCCGCCGGGAAGGCCGGGTACGCTGTCGATATACAGGCGATCGTTCTCATAGAGCCCGGTAAATCCCGTGACCGAGGAAGGATCGGGTTCCGTGAGAATGATATCGACCCCCTGGGCCGTCGCGACCATGTCACTGATCGTGAATCCGCGATCGCTCACGGTGGGAATCGAAATGTACGATTTGATGAGATCGAGCTCATCGGTTGACATGGCATCGGCGATCTCCAGACGTATGATGTCCGGATAGCCGTTGGCGACACCGTCCTTGCGATCGAGGTAGTATGCATCGGTCACCCTCAAGTCGCGGGTCTCGCCCACGGGAAAAACCATCCGGACCGTATCGAGGGGAATGTCGGGGTTGCGAAGCACAATGATTATGCTGCCGCCCGACTCGGTCTGCAATACTGCATCCGGCGCGGCATCGGCAAGAGCGTGAAAGAACTCCGCGCCAAAATAGGTCCCCTGGTCGTCGCCGGACAGGCTCAGGCTGTCGGTGCCCGTACGGTTGGCGAGATCGAACAGCGCGCTGTCAATGGGCTGTCCGGCCGACGGCTGGTACCGGATTTCGAGATCGGTCCAGTCGGGCTGGATGAGCGACTGTGCGGAGCCGTCATGGTACAGCTCCAGGGTACCGTCTCCCCAGCATCGTGTTTCGGCGCCGTCGGGCACCGTGCCGGTGGCGCTTCGCTCAAGCGTGACCGTGAACGTGGTCGTGGTGTCCCGGTTGATCGGGTCCGAGTAGCGGTACGTAATGGCGTATTCGAAACTGGTATATTGCCCGGTAAGCGGAAAGCCGCTGGCGAAATACGCCATGGTTTCATCGATATCGGTGGACGTGGTGCCGTCGACCGAGACCTTTGTCGGATGCGACGTGGTCGTTGTATGGCTCCCGGCGGCCACCAGCCTGAGCACCTGCTTGAACAGCGAATCCTCGGCCTCGTAGGTGGTCCAGTATTCGCTGCGCGCGTTGTTGTCGGAATAGCCGTTTGCCCGGATGTTGTCGGTCATGGTCTTGATTTCGTCGGGCACGCTCTGCTTCGAGGCATCGGGACGGTTGATCCAGTACGCGGTGAACGTGGCGGGCACCCCTTCGCCGTCGATGTAGTCGTCGATATAGTCCTGCCGCTCGACATCGACGCTGTCGGCAATACCGTCGGACAGAAAGATGATGTATTGCTTGTCCGCGGGATAGGCGGCCGATTCGAAAGCCTTGCGGGCCGCATCAAAGGCGAGCGAGATATCGGTGGACCCGTTGTACTGTGCCTCCAGGTTGAACTGCATGGCCGCCTGGTGGCCGTCGTGCCTGCCGGTCTTGCCGTAGTCGGCATGAAGCAACCGCCGGTTGCCCCCGATGTCGGTGTCGTTGGGCGTGGTGCTGAGCTCGATTGCCCACTTGAGCTTTTCGGCCGCCGCCATCCCGCCAACGGTCGAGTCGAGCTTTGTCAAGGGCACGTACGAATCGTGCCATCCGCTGGACGGGTCGAGCTGCTCGAAGAAGGAATCGTCTTCGTGGTTATGCATAAGCTGGTTGGCAAAAACAACAATGCCGATTTCCGACTCGGGGGAGATGTCGGCAATCGAATCGATCAGCCGCTCGACCACGCTGTACCGTATGCCGCTCGAATCCATGTAGCCCATGCTGGCCGAGTGGTCGATGAGAAACATGACCGAGACAGTGTCGGCGTTCTCCAGCACCAGGCCCTCGGGCCGGCGGGATTCAGAGCAGTGCTCGAACGATGATGAGAGCATGACGATACTGTCGGGCACGGTGAGCGTGTCCCCGGCGTAGTCGTTGGGGCAATTCAGAATCAGCTCGCACCGCTGTCCGGCATGGGTCCAGGCGCACAGAAACACCAGCATGCACGCGCCTGCTGCTGCAAATTCAAGTTGGGAACGCACGCGCACCTCCCGGTTATCGCTTGAGGCCGATCCTGACAGTTCGTATTTCTTCGAGACCTTCGTTGTTTTCAATCTTCATAATGGCCACATATGTACCCGTTGCCACGTTCTTGCCATTGGTATTGCGGCCGTTCCACATGTACACGAGCTGGTTCGTGGCGGGGTCGAACACCATGGGATGGTCCTCAACCACAATATTCTTCACAACATCATATATCGAAACCGTCCCGGAAAGCGTTTCCGCCGGCCGCAGGGCGCGCTGGGGTTTCACAATAACCACCGGCCCGTAGTCGTCGGGCATGGATGCACCGTGATCGCTCCCGTACTCGCTGTATACGCCCTGCACGAACTTGATGGTCTGCTCGACCTGGCGTCGGCTGGTGGCGGATCCGCCGCTCCCGCCGTAAACATAGGGGTTGGCCGCCGTGTAGGGGGTGACCCCGAGCGGCGGACGTCGCACGTCCATTGCCACGCGGCGGTTCTTGGCGTTGGTCTGCTCGTTTCCGTGCGAATCCTTGTCTCGCACATGGCTTTCAGGATCGATCCATATCGAATCGCCCTTTCGCACGTCGGAGATGCCTGAAAAGGTTACCAGCGAACTGAATGCCGTGCCGTTCTGGTCCGGCTCCTTGATCGTACCGGCGTAAAGCGAATCGGTCACGCTTCTGAACAGAAACGGCCGGGTATGGGT
>WJMI01000047.1 GCA_014728015.1 Chitinivibrionales bacterium
CCTGCTGGAGTCCATCGAAGGCTTCGACATCACGTCCGTGCCGTGTACCTCCGTGGACGAGATCGCCGGCATGCTGGAATCCCGCTCAATCGATGTGGCGTTTATCAGTTACCGGATGGATGCCGCGAATGGCTTCGGGTTTCTCAAGGCGATCCGGAGGGCCGACGAGAGCATCCCGATTGTCATACTTACCAGTCGCGGCGACGAGCACATCACCGCGGAAATCCTTCGGCAAGGGGCCAGTGATTATCTTGCCAAGGACGAGCTGTCTTCGCTGCGGGTGCGCAGGCTGATAGAGCAGTTCGCGGCCGGGCTGAGCAACCAGCGCGAGAAGCGACTCGCGGAAACTATCCTGCGTCTCAACGAGGCCAATTACCGCACCCTTATCGATAATATCCTCGATGTCGTGTTTGTGCACCGCGACGGGAACATCGTGTTCGCCAACAAGGCGATTGAGGCCATTCTGGGCTTCAACGAGAACGAGGTTATCGGCAAGTCAGTCCTGGATTTCGTTGCCACGGAGAAAGACAGGAAGACGGTCCTTCGCAACATGCAGCGGCGCAGCAGCGGCGAGCCGGTCGATGATTATGAGATTGGCGTGCTCGACAAGAAGGGCTCCGTGCACACCATGATAGTCCGGGCTTCCAGCACGATGTTCAGCGACAAGCCCGCGTTCCAGGTCGTCCTGATCGATATCACCGAGCGCAAGCGCGTCGAGGGCGAGCTTCTCAAGGCGCAGAAGCTTGAATCCCTGGGGATTCTTGCCGGCGGCATCGCCCACGATTTCAACAATATCCTCACCGGCATTGTCTCGGGCGTGGCCGCCGCGAAAATGAAACTGGAATCGGGTACCACGGTGCACGAGCTCCTGGAACAAGTGGAGAAGGCGGCATTCAAGGCCAGTGCCCTGACCCAGGAACTCCTCACCTTCTCCCAGGGGGGCGAGCCGGTCCGCGAGCCCGCCTCGATTCGCGAGCTGGTGCGGCAGACTATCAAGCTCCCTCTTCACGGCAGCAACGTTACCTATTCACTTGACCTCCCCGACGATCTCCTCACGGTGGTGATGGACAAGCACCAGATGGGCCAGGTGCTCAGCAACCTTTTCCTCAATGCATCCCAGGCCATGCCCGGCGGGGGAAAGATCACGATACAGGGTTCCAATGTGATGATCGGCGAGGTCAGCGCCCCGAGCGAAATCGAGGTGAAGGCGATTGACGAAACCGTACCGCTGGGCGACGGCCTGTACGTTAAGATCGAAGTACGCGATACGGGAATGGGCATCCCGCCGGGCAACCTCGAGAGAATCTTCGATCCGTATTTCACGACCAAGTCAGGGGGTACCGGTCTTGGACTCGCTACCGTGTACTCCGTCATGCAGAAACACAAGGGCCACGTTACGGTCCATTCCGATATCGGCCAGGGCACGACGTTCGTGCTCTACCTTCCCGCCACCCTCGAGAGAGCGGCGGAGGAAAAGGTTCGGGAGGGGCGCAGCGGTGCGCCGGGCGGCAGCGTGCTGGTCATGGACGACGACAATACGATTCTTTTCACCATGCAGCGATTTCTGTCCGCAGTCGGATATACGGTGACCTGCGTAAAAGACGGCGAGCAGGCCGTGCGGGAATACCGGGCGGCGAGCGATCGAGGCGAGCCCTTCTCTGCGGCCATTCTCGACCTGACGATACCCGCCGGTATGGGAGGCAAGGAAACGGTCAAAGAGCTGCTCACGCTCGATCCGGACGCGCGGGCAATTGTCATCAGCGGGTACTCCGACGATCCCATACTGGCAAACTACAAAGACCACGGTTTTGTCGGGGTGCTCCGCAAGCCATTCAAGCCCGATGAGCTCGATTCTCTCCTGAGGCAGGTAGCACGTCCATAGCAATCTGCATTGAGGGGTGCTTCCCGGGGCCGCCGCTCGTTTCCGATAGTGACATCACGCGCTGGGCACCAGGCGTGTGGCCCGCCCTGTCCTGCAGGTACCGTACTATCCCCTGCGACTCTGTGGATATGCCGCGTGCAGGGCTCACATCCGGATCAGGACAGGCTCTCAATCCTCACCGCTGCCCGCGCCGGCGATGCCGTGCGTCTTCATCTTTGAATACATTGCGCGACGGGAGATGCCCAGAAGGCGTGCTGCCTGCGCCTTGTTGCCGCCGGCCCGATCGAGGGCCTGCTCGATAAGGTTCTTCTCGACATCATCGAGCGACACGCCTTCCTCGGGAAGCGCGATCACCGAAGGCGGGCGCAGGATCCGGTTCTCGCGTATATGCTCCGGAAGATGGCCTGCCTCGACAGGCCCGTCACCGGCGACAATGATTGCCCGCTCTATGCAGTTCTCGAGCTCCCGGACATTCCCCGGCCACGAGTATTCCATCAGACGCTGCATGACCCCGTCACCGAGGCCCGCCGTGTGATGATGTTGCAGAAGAAACGCATCGACGAGCGGCGGAATGTCATCCACGCGATCGGCCAGCGACGGAACGACTATCGGAAACACGCTCAGCCGATAATACAGATCTTCGCGAAACTCGCCCGCGGCCACGGCATGTTCGAGGTTACGGTTTGTGGCGGCTATCACGCGCGCCGCTGTCTTGATAACCTCGGTGCCCCCGACCCGGGTGAGTTCCCGTTCCTGGAGAACCCGCAGAAGCTTGACCTGGAGCTGCGCCGAAATGTCCCCGATTTCATCCAGGAATATCGTTCCGTCCCCGGCTTCCTCGAACAGCCCGGTTTTCCGCGCATGCGCGCCGGTAAACGCCCCTCTCTCGTGACCGAACAGCTCCGATTCAAGAAGACTGTCGGGCAGGGCCCCGCAGTTGACAGCCAGGAATTTCGACCTGCCGCTTTCGGCGTGAATGCCGCGCGCCACCAGCTCCTTGCCGGTCCCGCTGCGTCCCCGTATCAGCACGGTGGTCGCCCGTTTCGCAACGATATGCGCCTGCCTGATAGTCTCCTGCATTGCTTTGGACGGCCCCACAATGCGTTCGAGGCTGAAACGAGCGGTGGCATCCAGACGGAGGCGGTCGACCTCGCGATGCAGCGTCTGTTTTTCCACCGCGCGGCGCACCAGGAGAAGCATCTCATCCATTTCGAACGGCTTTGCAGCGTATTCCAGCGCGCCGCTGCGCATGGCCTCAATACCGCTTTTGGCATCGGCGTATGCGGTCATTACTATGCACTCGATGTCCGGATAGCTTCTTTTCAGGCTGACCAGGAGCTCGAGCCCGGACATGCCTGGCATACGCATGTCGGTGACAACCACATCGGGCTCGAATGACGGGACCTTTTGAAGCGCGGCCTCAGCGGAGTCAGCTTCATCGACCTCATAGCCTTCCTGATCCAGCGCCATTGCGAGAACAGCCCGCATCTTTCCCTCATCGTCGACAATCAGCACCTTTGCCACAGGTCTTCTCCTATCG
>WJMI01000048.1 GCA_014728015.1 Chitinivibrionales bacterium
GAATACGCGATAGTTCCCAAGCTCGATGCGGATTTTTCGCAGGGCAAGATATCCTCGCTGTCGCCGGTCGGAAGGGGCCTTATCGGGCATCGATGCGGCGAAGTAGTCGAGATTGTGGTACCATCGGGCCTGGCTCGATTCAAGACACTGGAAATCCTCATGCCCCAGCATACGAAGCCATATTAGGAGGAAGGGATGGGAAAGGACCACGAGTCGAAAAGGGAACAGAAAAAGAAGGCGCAGAAAAGCCTTAAGCAGAAACGGCTGGATAAAAAGCTCAAGCGCGAAGGCGCTCTCAGCCCGGGAGACATTCACGTCGATTGATGCCGCCGCACGCGGCGGCATCAATCGTCAATACTATGCCGCGGCATACTCCCGTGCCATATCTTCAATGCCGCGGACCTCGACCTCGCCGGCGCGGCCGGCACCGCCCAGTTGCTGGATGCGTTCGCGCAAGACAAGCTTCACGCCTTCAGCGATGCAATCGAGGATGCCGGAGACGTGGGGATTGGACCTGTCTTCGGCGATCATCTGCTGCTGGATTGGGGTCATGTAATATCGCGGGCGCGACTTGCTGGGTTCGGCGATCATCAGCTCCCACATTTTGCCGGTGACCGGGTCCTTCCTGGCATCGGCATTTTTGTTGAAATACTCCCACACGTACATAGTGGTGGCGAGACGGATGTCGGCATCGACGTTGATCTTGCTGATCCCGTATCTGCTCGCTTTCATGAGCATCTCCACGGGAACGCCCGGATCGGGGCGCTTGAACTGATCGGCATATCCGGCCGCGCGAATCTGCTCCACCAGACCGGACAGCAGGTGCTCGGGCAACGAAGACGAACCATGTGAAACCAGCTCGCACTGGTACCCGTTCTTCCGAATGCGGCCGTACACTTCTCCGGCGATCTCGAGCTTGAGATTAACCTTGCCTTTGAATTCGCCGTGCGATGTCCCGTAGGAGATTGCGAGTGCGTCGACCCCGGTCTCCGCCACATACCGCTCAGCTTCGTCGGGATCGGTATACTTGGCGGTCTCATGCTCTATCCCCTCTTCGGCGCCGGCAAGACCGCCAATCTCGCCTTCAACGGATGCGCCTTTTTTATGGGCGGCCTCGACCACGCGCCTGGTGTTGGCGATATTCTGTTCGAGCGGCAGGGATGAGCCGTCGTACATCACCGACGTGTATCCTTCTTCGATAGCGGCAATTGCGAAATCAGGATCAACCCCGTGGTCCAGGTGGAGAACCACCGGCACCGAGGCCTGTGCGGCGTACGCGGACACATCGGCTGCAATCTTCCGCGCGCCCTTCATCTTTTCGTCGAGCGTGGCGTTTCGGAAATCGGGCCGTCCGCTGTACCACCCGTTGGCCCCTTCACTTCCCTGGGCAATCAAAGGCGAGTTCAACTCCTGCGCGACATCGATTGCAGCCTTGATATGTACGAGTGAATTCATGTTGTATGCGCCGTGCGCGACATTGATCCCCTGCGCGCGGAGGTCCCGCGACATTTCCATAAGGGGCCATAACGGTATGAGCTTCATTGCCGGTCCTTTCTATTTCTCAAGTTTCGATTCGACTGCCGGGTGAGAGCCATCGGTGAAATCGACAAACTTGGCGGGATCCGCCGCCACGCTGTCGCAGGTAATAAGCGGCCTGCTGAATTTCAGGAATGCATCCGTGGGACCGTCATTGGTCATGTAGTCCGCGGGCATCTGGTACTGGATGCCGCGGCCGGTCGAAAGATCGGTCATTTTTTCGAGCGGGACCGATTCCGCCGTGATATCCGGGCCGATAGTATCTCCCGCGAGAACCACGGATGCGCCGTAGGTGCCGGATACCGAGCCGCCGTCTCCCATGTGCGCGATGGCATCCGCCGCCGCTTTCCGTCCGACAAGTTCAGCCCCCAGAAGGTCGAGCTTGGAGATGTATACGGGGCACCGGGCCGTGTAGTACAGGGCATTGCCGCGCACGCGTATCTTCCTGCCGAGCTTGTCGGTGAGGGTCGACTGAAGATACCCGGCGAGCCAGTCTGTCAGGTTGACGGTCCTGATTTCGCCGTAGGCAACCTGGCCGTGCTGGTCGCGCTGCACACCGGCGGCTTCAACGCCCGCATAGTCGTTGATAAGCCTGTTGAGCGAATCGTACGTGAGCTTGGAGCGGGGATCGGTCTTGTCCAGCTTGCTGAACTCGCCGGCAAGCTGCCTGCACAGATGCACCACGCGCTGGTCTCCCATAAGCGCCGACAGCGCGGCCGTGTTGTTGGAGACTTCTTCGACGAGCCGCTCGGTAAGGCTGACCGGGCAGCCGTCCTCCTGGACCCCCTCGCTCACATTGACAATCAGCTTACCGTATTTGCCGAATGTCTCGAGGCACTCGTCGCCGAAACGCTCGAGCGTGAACCCGGTTTCGGGTGTGTAGATGCGCTGGATGCCGCGCTTATCGGTGCCTTCGGCCAGAAACGCGTGGGTGGACATGGCGGTAATCCATCCGGAGTCGCGTCCCATGCTCAGCAGAAGCTGGATGCCGGGCATGGCATCGACTTCCTTGATAAGGCTCAGGGTTCCGTCATGCACCCATCGCCCTGCCGTGCCCCATCCCGGGGAGAAGAGCCCGTATCCATCGTTGTCAACGGTCTTGAGAATGTGCTGGCAAATGAGGTCGTATCGCCTTCGCCCGGCCGACTTGTTAATCTCAGCCACAGTGGATGCCGTATCGCCACCGCCGATCAGTTGGAGAATGTGCACATCGTGGGCATCGAGGACATCGATTGCCCGGTTACGTTTCTGCTCGGAGTCAAGCTTTTCGCGCGATGAACCCGCCGCGGCACATACGGTCTGCGAGAGTCCGTCGAGTGCCGCATCCGAAAGGTCGGTCGCATCGACCATGGTCTCGGTGAGGATGCCGCTTGCCCCGTGAAGCGCCACGTAGACGCGTCCGATCTTGTCGCCGGCGTGCTTCTTGAATTCGCGTATCGTGGCCGCAAGCGAGCCGTTGATGACCGATGTTGGTCCTCCTCCCTGTGCTACCAGCACATTACTGAGTACCATAGAAACTCCGTTGCCTGAGTAGAAGAGAATACGCGCGCTTTCGTCTCTTTGTGGCACGGCGCGCAGTGATTATTTCGACCGTAGAAAATAGTGCAGGGCAGGCACAGAGGGGATTGTGGATGAGAAAACCCCGGGCACCATGCATTGAGGTATTTTGATTATTCCGTTTACATCCTGAATTGGATCCGGCGCCGCATGCCTATGCTATCATACGCGGTTCGAGGATAATGGGTTCAGCCATGAAAAACAGCAAGCTTGACGGAAGCTTTATGACCGTACTCGGTGTCGAATACCGGCATCTCCACACGTCCTCGGGAAGTGATCTCTACCTCACGAAATACGGGATCCCATACAGCGGCAGGCTTGTTTCCGAGAAGTGGTACACCCACAGGACAAGCGCATATACATGGGAAAAGCTGCGAGGTACGGGAACGGTTTATCGTGTGCATACGCCACGCGATTCGTGGCAGTGTGACATTGTTGTGAAGCATTCCCGAGTGGGTCAGGATGTGCCCGGGCGCGATCCTGAAATTTGCAGCGACAACGTGCTCAGTGAATTCAACAGCCCCTTTGAGGAATTTTCTCTTCTGATGGAAATGCGGGATGCGCGATTCGAATCGCCCGGCATTATCCGCACTCACCAGCCTCTTGCTATCTTTGTCCCTGTGGACAGGATTGATCCCGAGCTGCTCGGACGCAAACAGTACCTTTTCAGCCAGAAGGCAAAAGAAGCTGCCGTCGAGCTTGATTTGCACCGGCAGTATCTCGTTATATACCAATGGATTAAAGGGGCGGATGCCGTCGAGGCATGCAAGAGGGGCGCGCTAGCTGAAAGCGAACTCGAGCCACTCATGCAATCTGTTCAGCAAGAACTTAACAACAAGGGATTTGAAGATCATGATAGAAAACCGCATCATATCATAGTACGAATCGATCGTGATGGAAGCGTTGTGAGATCAAGAGAGGGCATACCAATCCATGCGTATATTGACTTCGAAGTACTTCGCCGCACGCCGGAACGGGAAAATATCGTGCGGAACTCGCGGCGCGCCGACTACCTGCGAAGACAGCGCGACCGGTTCTCATCGAAGCCGGGCCGCGCATTTCCGTCCCACCTTGCCCCCGTGCGCATTTTCGGTGTTGATTATGTGTATGGACGTGTTGAAAGCACTGGTGGAGCCCTGTGGGTTGTAGGGAAGGACCCCGGCCTGTACGATTATTTTCTGCCCGAGCGATGGAGACAAACGCCGCGCACGAAATTGTCACGGAGGCATCAGCTTTTTTACACGCATACGAAGGACAATATTCATCTCGTGTGGACAGTTTCGCGTGTTGGGGAAAAGCCCGACGTACTGGGTTTTGATGCGCGGGGGCGGTCAATACTCGAGCATGGGCATAACAGCCCTTTTGAGGAATTTGCCCTGGCGCTCGAGCTCAGGCGCAAAGGATTTCCGACCATTTACCCGCGCGCGATATATCGCACCGGGACCCAGACGACCACATCAGAATACATCGCCGACCTGCGAAGGTATGAATCGCACAGGCATATTCTTATGCCAGACGGCCATGCTGCGCTTCAGCCGGCATACAATTACATTGTCGTATGGGGCTATTGGAACGGTCCTGACGAGCTTCTTGCAGTACGCGACGGTGAATACTATGTGGGAATAAATCTTGCGCACGCCAGGGAGCAGTGGAACATTCCCGAAAAAGATTTTGAAGGACTGATAGAAAGAGAAAAAGCAAGATTGAATGAAGCCGGCATGGAGGATCTTACGCTTCACGGGCATCACCTGATGCTGTCACTGGATCAGAATGGCAACCTCGTGATTGACAACGATGGCGGTCCTGAAATACGATTATGCAATTTCGAGCTTGTACGAAGATATGCAGGCCCGAACGAATGAATGCCGCTTTTACAGCTTCTGCAACGCCTGCGTGATATCCTCAAGAAGCACGCTTTCCTGCTCAATACCCGCTGATAGCCGCACAGTGTTTTCCTGTACTCCAAAGCCCACTCTTCGCTCGGGCGGCATATAGAGCATGGTGGTGAGATACGGTATGCATATGAGCGTCTCAGTCGCGCCCAGGCTGACCGCATGCACGATCTTCTCGAGATTGCCGATGAAACGCTTCGCATCATCCTGGGTCTCGCCGACATCGAATGCCAGCACGCCGCCGAAACCGCGTGCCATCTGGCGGCACGCGGTCGCATGGCCGGGATCCGATTCCAGGCCCGGATAGCATACCCTCGTGATACGATCATGCTTTTCGAGACACCGGGCTACGGCGAGAGCGTTTTGGGACATTCTCTCTGCGCGCATTTCGAATGTCTTGAGTCCGCGCTCGAGCAGTGATGCGGAATATGCATCCAGCGTTGTTCCCAGCGCCTGACGGCTGAACCAGAGCTTCTCATAGTCCTCCTTGGAACCGGCAATCGCGCCCGCCATCAGGTCATTATGACCGCCCAGCGCCTTGGTAGCGCTATGTACCACCATGTGGGCGCCGTGTTCCAACGGAAGCTGGTGAAAGGGCGTGGCAAATGTATTGTCCACTATCAGTAGCGCGCCGGCTTCTCCCGCGATACGGGCGCACTGCTCGATATCGAGGATCTTGCACAGCGGATTGCTGGGTGTCTCGCAGAAAATCATCTTCGTGTTCGGCTTCACATACTCTGCTAGGCGCTCTCCCTCATCGGCATTTACCCACGTTACATCGATACCCATCCGCTCAAGCATAAGGGACACTTTATAGTGCGCGCCATAGATATCGTGAAACAGAATCAGGTTGTCCCCCGAGCTCAGGTACGTGAGGTAGACAAGAGAACATGCTGCCATACCCGACGTGCAGATAATACAGTCCTGGGCATTCTCCATGGCGGCCACCTTGCTTTCCACGGCCCGCACCGTAGGGTTATCATCCCGATGATATGTGTAGCCGTCGATTTCCCCATCGGTAATCTGGCGCAGGACCTCAAACGACTTGTACTCGTAGTTGACCGCATTGACAATGGGGGTCACCATGGGCTTATTACCATAGGGTGTCAAGGGATCCGTCATCGTGAGCTCTCGCTTTCCAGAAGCGCCGGATCTCTCACCGGCACGGGGTTTCCCTGCGGGGCGGCGTCTGTCATATCGGCGCACCGCGCATACATGTATACTCGCGCTTTCTCGTAGATCTGCCGGACCTGTTCAATATCAGGCAGCACATTGCGAATTTTCTCCAGGTATCTCCGGTCACGGGCAATGCGAAAAGAGCGGCAAAATCCAAGATCAAAAACCCAGCCCATCTGCAGCAGCTTGAAATCGTTCAGGGTCTCCATATCTCCTGTTCTCGCGATTCTTCCGGCAAGAAGGTCCTCGACGATTGCCAGGGAAACCCGCGGCTGGTCGGGAAGGTCGAGCTCCAGGCTCGTGTTGCGCGTCCTCTCCGAACGCTGATAATACTCGGTAACCACCCGCCATATGTCCAGTTTGTCTGCATCCCGCAGCAGCTTCAGGTAGAAGATGCATCGCTCGTCACGGCCGGCCGGCAGCTCCGCGCAATTGTGAAAAGACACGACGTCAATGATCAGCTTGCGCGTATCCCAGGCAAGATCAGCGAGCGCACCTTCCCTGTTGAGGATACGCGCGCTCAGCGTAGCATGATTCTCGGATTTGCTGTCGGCAAATGTCCCATATCGCTCGTACTGTTCAAAACGGCCGACATCATGCAGAAGCGCCACGGCATCAGCGAGCCGGCACTCGGGTTCGTTCAATCCAAGACTCCGCGCGATTTCCCCGATCTCCATGCACACTTTCTCCGTATGCTCCTTCTTCATTGCCAGGTTCGCGGTAACAGCGTCATCACAGCCCGCGAACCGTCCGCAGTAGCCGGCAAACCACGTTTTCAGCTTCAGGAGTGCCTGTGCATCCAATCCCGGCCCTATCTCGTTTATGTCATACTGCACGGTCATTCGTCCCCGGGAAACATCATTGCCATCCCGAATTCCATCTGGAACTCGGGATCAAGGGAAAGGTCGATATGGGTCGCCTTCTGACGGAGTTTTTCGGCATAGGCGCGCTCTTTCTCGGACAGGAGCGCGAGCTTGGCGCCAAGCAGCGCAGCGTTTCCGACAGAACGGATTTTCTGGGGATCGACCGGTGGAAGGAGCCCGATGTGAAGCGCGCTGCTTCGGCGGATAAAATTGCCGAACGCGCCAGCCAGAAATACTGTCGTGAGGTCTCCTGCGGAAAGGCCGGCCCGTTTGAGAAGGACGTTGATACCCGCGCGAATGGCGCCCAGCGCCAGCTGCAGCTCACGAATGTCTTTCTGGGTGAGCACGACCGGACGGTCACTGCCCGATTCCTCTGCTGTGGCAAGCATGAAATCAGCCTGCCCGTCCTCGTGAGCAACAATCCGTTCGCGAAGCTTCGGGGGCAGCGACATCCCGGCATCGTCCGGCGCGACGATCTTGCCGCGCATGTCAATGATGCCGGCCTTTCGCATCTGCGCGGCGGCATCAATCAGGCCTGTTCCGCAAATACCAATGGGCGGCACGTTGCCGATGACATTGCATGCCACATCCTGGTCAACAAGGACCTTCTCAATCGCCCCCGGTGTTGCGCGCATGCCCTGCTGTATGCGTGCGCCTTCGAATGCCGGCCCGGCGGCGGTAGACGTCGCGTATAACGCATCGCCGCATGACAGAACGATCTCCCCGTTCGTGCCGATATCAACCAGCAGCGCCGGCCCGTTTTCCGTATCGATACGGGTAGCGACCATACAGGCAAGCGTGTCGCCGCCGACGAACCCGCCTATCTGGCCAAAGACCGATACGTCCGCGCCGTGATTGATCGCAACGCCGATATCGACGGCGTGTACTCTTCGAAACCGGTCAAACACGGGAACGAACGGCATCTCGCCGAGCGCAGAGGGATCATAGCCGCATAGAATCTGCTGCATGGTCGTATTG
This sequence comes from Chitinivibrionales bacterium, assembly GCA_014728015.1. Taxonomy (GTDB): domain Bacteria; phylum Fibrobacterota; class Chitinivibrionia; order Chitinivibrionales; family WJMI01; genus WJMI01. The sequence continues at coordinate 8,003 of WJMI01000048.1, forward strand.
CCCGCCACCACCAGCTCGTATACGCTCTGGATTGGGATCGCCGCCTTTCGCGCAAGCTGCTGGAGAAGGCTGTTTATCGTATTGACAATAGCCGTCTGCAGCTCCGGCAACGCATGCGGGTGCTCCCTGATATGCGCGATACGGGACAGCACGTCATCACCAAAACTCATCTGGGGATTCATACACGAGGCGACCGCGGTGTCTCTGTTGTTCGCCAGATCCACGAGCACTCCCACAACGGTCGTGGTGCCGATATCAAAGGCTGCTCCGTATAGGTGCTCCCGCGTATCGCCTTCTTCAAGGGCCATGAGATGGCGATTGGAGACAACCGCCGTTCCCTGCCATCCGTTTTCTCTGAGAAACGATGGAACGCGGCACAACAGGCTGTGCGAAACCGTCACGTCACCGATTGCGTTCCGCAGGCGCGACCAGTCCGTATCCGGGTGCTCGCGGTCCGGTTGAGACAACTCGAAATACGCCTTTCGTACGGTGGGTTGCGGCACCACATCGGCATCATCGCTCGACACGAGGATGCTGTGCTCCTGCTCGAGGAGTGAATCGAACGGGACATCAACCGTCAGCTCGCTGTGCACGTGCGCCTGGCAGGCAAGCCGGTATCCCGCGGCAACAGCATCCGCGCCAAGCCGCTTTTCCTCTGTTGTGGTAGCCGGACACGAGCCCGCAACCACTTTCACGCGGCATTTGCCGCATGTCCCGCTTCCGCCGCATGGTGTCTGCAGGGCAATGCCCGCGCGCCCCGCAGCCTCCAGAAGCAGTGTCTGGGGCAAAACGTACACGTGCCTGCCTGCCGGCGTAAACGTTACTTTGATTTCCTTTTGTTTCATCGGGGTTCCAGCGCTTCGCCTGAATCAACGGCGCAATCTGACACGCGCACAATTATCAAGGAAAATTACGTTATACGCCTTGTTCGTGCGGACATTTTCGGAAGCACGTTCCACTGCCGGTCTATCCATCACATCATCCTGTTCCCGGCATCTCCAAGCGCACTTCCCCATGTTCCTGTTACCAATCGAACCCCGTACACTTCATCCATCCGTCTTCGGGAAGGGCATCGAAGCATACCGGGACAGGATTGCTCCACATGCCGTTGTCATTAAGCTCCCACCGCGTATACCGGTTGAGCGGTGTTGCTGTTTTGTCAATGCGATATCCCCGCGGATGACACCCGACATCAATTTCAGCGACGGGAAAAGATTCCTCCATGATTGTGCTCCCTGTGAAGGGCAATTCAGAGTGACAGTGCGCCATTCGGACACGCATCGACACAACTTCCACACCCCGTACAGCTGTCACTCACTACAGCCTTCCCGTTTTCCAGGGATATTGCTTCGAGTGGACATGCATCAACACAAACGCCACATCCCGTGCACTTAGCCATATCAACCTTTGCCGCCATATGGGCAACTCCTTTTTTTCCGTTGTATTGGATACGTCTGTTTGCCAAAAACACTAGTAACCCGCTGTCCATGCACCATGCCGATCCATTAGTTAGGAGACATCCTTTTCGCGGAAGGATTCATCGGATGAAGGCGGCACCGTCTTCGCTTTCTTCTTGAGTTCATCAAAGTCAACTCCCCCGAAGAACCCAACGCTCTTTTGTTGCAAGCCATCCTGGTTTCTCGGGCGGCATCCGCCCCTTCCGAGTCCTGTTCCAGGCCCCTTGCCTTGCGGCCCGGTCCCATCACCTAGCGGCATGGTATACCTCCTGTAGCGATGCGTATCATGCTGTCTTGAATTGCAACCCCCGGGCATTAACCCTGTTCATTGTCTTTCGAGGCAGTGCCGTAATGACGGGCGACATTGGCCTTGCTCGACGGAGTCAACGATTGCGCCTTGAACTGTTCGACAGCTTCGCGCACGGTTCCCGAAACACCGGTGATCACCTGAATGTCCGCGGCCTCAAGCGTGCTGAACGCGTTCGGCCCGCAATTGCCGGTCAAAACGCAGGCCACATCGTGCGTGGCCATGAGTTGTCCGGACTGCACACCCGCCCCGCCGCCGACAGAAGCATTTGCGTTCTGGACGGCCTGAAAAGTCATATCGTCGGTGTTGACGATACAAAACCACCGGCAGCGCCCGAACCGGGGATCGACTTCGCTATCGATCGTGTTTCCTTTTGACGTTACCGCGACATTCATGGTGCAGGCTCCTTTCTGTGTTCGGTTGACACACTCAACCCGGCCTACTCTATGGCCAGTTCCTTTTCCACTTCGTGCCAGGCCGTGCGGATGGCATTCGCGGCCTCGCTTTCGCCGTGATCGATGACCGTCTTTCCCGCCATCAATGCTTCGTTAACAGCGTGGTCAAATGGAATGCGCGCGGCGACGCGGGAGCGATGCCGGGCGGCGATGGCAACGATGCGATCCGCCTGTTCGGCATTGATATCCGCCTTGTTGATGACTATCAGCGCGGATACGCCGAAATGGGCTGCGAGATCCAGCACGCGCTCCATATCGTGCACGCCGGAAACAGAAGGCTCGGTAACTATCACCAGAAGGTCGGTGCCGGAAACCGATGCGATAACCGGGCATCCCGTGCCGGGCGGCCCGTCAGCGAGAATGCGCGCCATGCGCAAATCCTCGGCCAGCTTCGCGGCATGATTGCGGACTTGTGTCACGAGACGGCCCGAGTTTTCTTCGGCAATTCCCAGGCGGGCGTGGGCCATGGGTCCATAGGGCGTGGTTGAATCATACCAGTTTCCCGTTACGGCTTTTTCGGAGAGTATCGCGCCTGCCGGGCATACGCGCGGGCACAAGCCGCATCCTTCACACGCGAATTCCTCAACACGGTAGGTCTTTTGTATGGCATCGTTGGCAGGCCCGTCGAAGCGAATGGCATTGAAATGACAGGACTGTGCACATTTGCCGCACGCGATGCATTTTGAGGCGTCAATAGTCGCTTTCAGCCCGCCGACAAAGGGATGCTCTTCCCTGACCGCAGGAGTAAACAGCAAATGCAAGTCGGCCGCGTCCACATCATTGTCAGCCAGGACCTGCGTCCGCGCGAGCTGCGCGAAACACGCGGTCACCGTGGTTTTTCCCGTGCCGCCTTTTCCGCTGATAACAGTGATTTCCTTGTACCCATCCGCAGTGCCGGCATCGCTCGGCTGCTGTGTGCTGTGGGATGCCGCGAATGCCTCCAGGGCGGGTACCGGCGGCGTTTTGCCGCCGCGCAGCTTGAGAAGCTCCTCGTATATTCGCGACAGGTTTTCAGCAAGCTCTTCATGACAGTCGACAAGCAGCGAACCGCGCGAGTAGGTTTCAGCGTACGCGCGGCGGAATGGTATGCGTCCGATAACCGGCACCCCGACAGCATCGGCGTATTGCTGGATAATGGCATCCTGTCCATCGGAACGATTGACCACAATCCCGGTCGGGACACCCATTTTCAAGGTCATCGCGACCGCCAGTTTCAAATCGTTCAGACCAAACGGCGTGGGCTCGGTAACCAACGCGGCCACCTCGGCGCCCTCGAGCGACTTGACCACCGGGCAGGCCGTGCCCGGCGATGCATCGATGATGTTTATCGCGTCGGGTTGGACCCGTTCTTTAACCGCCTCCACGACTTTCGGGGCCAGCGTTTCCCCTATGTCGAGCTTGCCGTACGCGAAAAAGGGCGTATCGTCCGCGCCGGTCTCATGCACTGCGCCTATCTTCCCCTCGCATTCACGAAATGCATTTTGCGGGCACACGAATGCGCACACCCCGCAGGAA
>WJMI01000049.1 GCA_014728015.1 Chitinivibrionales bacterium
AGCAGGCATTACCTTGGGGGCCTTTCATTCCGGGGAGTTCGAAGGTCTGTGGTCCCGGTTCCCCGGCCTCAAGATTCTCTATCCGGCGACGGCACAGGAGACATTCGAGGCGCTTGTCGCGGGCTTCTACGATCCCAATCCATGTCTCGTACTGGAACACAAGCTGCTGTATTGGACCCAGGAGAGCGATATCGATTTCGACGGCAATCTGGATGCCGTCTTCCACCCGCGCCGCTACCGGGAAGGCACTGATCTTACGGTCGTGGCGTTCGGCGCCATGGTGCAGAGCGCGTGCGCGGCAATCGACCGGAGCGGTTATACCGCCGATGTGTGGAATCCATTTATATTAGTCCCTTCGGTATTGAAGCCGATTCTGGAATCAGTCGAGAAAACGGGCCGTCTTGTGGTAGTGCAGGAGAGCAACCGGCTCGCGGGTCTGGGCGATCATCTGGTGTCGCAGGTCGTCGAATCGGCTTTCAGGCACCTGAAATGCGAGCCGCATGTCGTTGCCGCCTGCCAGACCCCGGTCCCGTTTGCCAGGGAGCTTGAGGCGCACTACATTCCGGATCCCGGGCGGATTCAGCGTTCAATCGTCAACCTCATGGAGAGCAGTTCTTGAGCGGGACGTCATTCAGGACCAAGCTATACCTTCCGGCCCAGGCCGCGGCCGAAGCCGAGGCAACGCTCACCGGCTGGAAAGTCTCGGCGGGCGATGCGTTTGCCAAGGGCAGCGTGCTTGCCGAGGCAGAGAGCGCAAAGACATCGTTCACGTTCGAGGCGCCGTGCGACGGCACCGTGGTGAAGCTCCTGTGCGCGGACGGTGACACCATACCGTTTGACGAGCCGGTGATTGAGATAGAAACCGCTGATGCGTCTTTCAAGGAGGCGATTCCCACCGCCGCCGAACTGGGGGAGGAATCCAGGATGGCGGTCAATGTCATTCCTGGCAGCGTATCAGGACCCCGCAGCGGCGAAATCTGCATGCTGGGTATCGGCGGGTATCTTCCCGAGCGCGTGGTGAAGAACGCCGAGCTGCTCGAGCATTTTCCTGATATCACCGAAGACTACCTTCGTGGCGTAACGGGGATCAAGCAGCGCCATTGGGCCGCCGACGGGGAAAAACCGTCGGGCATGGCTTTTCAGGCGGCGCGCGAAGCCCTGGAGAAGTCAAATATCGCTGCAAAGGACCTCGGCGCAATCATTGTGGCGACCACCACGCCCGATGTTACCATGCCGTCAACAGCATGCATTCTTCAAGATCGCCTGGGCGCGCGGGGGATCCCCGCATTCGATCTCAACGCCGCGTGCTCCGGGTGGCTGTACGGCGTATCGATTGCGCGGGGACTCGTGGTTTCCGGCGTTGCCGACAACGCGCTGGTGGTGGGCGTCGATTTGCAGTCGCGGCTTCTAGACAACAAAGATAAAACCACCTACTTCCTGTTTGGCGACGGCGCGGGCGCGACCGTGGTGTCCGGTTCTGTCCCGGGGCATCCGATCCGCCAGGAGATCCTCACCGCCGATGCCAAGGGGCTGCACATGGCGCGGCGGCTGTTTCCGGGCGATGTGATTCCGGGGCCCGGCGCCGATATCGATCCGTGGATTCGCCTTGACGGCCCCGCGCTGTTCAGGTTTGCCACCGAGAGTTTTTCTCGCATCATTCGCGAGGTTATAGACAAGAACGGCTGGAAGCCCGAGGACGTACGCTGGGTTGTCCCGCATCAGGCCAACGGGCGGATACTCAAGGCATCGGCGAAAAAGAGCGGCGTGGCGTTCGACCGCTTCTACCTGAATATCGATCACGTCGGCAATACTTCCAGCGCCAGCATTCCCCTCGCCCTGATCGAGATCGAAAAAGGCCTCCAGAACCGCGACAAGCTCGTGTTGTGTTCGGTGGGCGCGGGAATCACGGCGGCCGCCGTCTCGGTCGAGTGGCACAAGGCGTGACGGTCGCCCATGCAAAACGAGGGCCATCGGCAACGACTCCTCAAGCGGTTCGAGTCAGGCGGCCTTGACGGGCTCCACGATTACGAAATCATCGAGCTTTTTCTGACCCATGTAATCCCGCGCCGGGACACGAAACCCGTCGCCAAGGAGCTCCTCAAGCGCTATCGCAGCGTGAGCGGCGTTCTCAATGCCGCGCCGTCGGAGCTTACCACGGTTGCCGGAATCGGCGGGCGTGCCGCCCTCTTTCTTACCCTCGTACGCGAAATCGCATCGTACTGTCTCAGGGAGAAATACAGCCGTCAGTCGGTGCTGACGAAGCGCAGTGATGTCGAGGAGTACCTGCGGTTCTCGATAGGCATGAAGAGCGACGAATACGTCGCGGCGCTGTATCTTGACAGCGGCAATCACTGCGTGGCGACCGAGATCGTTGCGGAAGGCACCGTCAACCAGTGCGCGATTTATCCGCGCCTGGTCGTACAGCGGGGCCTGGCGCACGGCGCGGCCGGCATCATCCTTGCGCACAATCATCCCGGCGGCGCGCCCGGCCCCTCTGCGGCCGACTGGCGCATTACCGAGCGGCTCAGCACCGTGGGCAAGCTTCTTGACATGCCCCTTATCGACCATATCATCATCTGCGGCGACACGACAATCAGCCTGCGCGACTTGCCGAAATGGCCCGCGAAGTGACTGGCGTATCCGCGCAAAGGCGCCACCTATGATCATCCCGGCCCGCTCGTGCATCTTTCCCGCTGTCCTGTGCGCGGCGGTCGCTGTTCCCCCGGCGTGTCTGGCGGGGGCGGTCGTCGGCACGGTGCGCAGCGCCCAGTCGGAAAAACCGCTTGCGGGCGTAAACGTGCGCATCGAGGAGACGGGGGGCGAAGCGAGCACCAACGGCGAGGGCGCCTATGCATTCGATTCCCTCAACCCGGGTACCTATACATTTCTGTTTACCAAGCCCGGGTTCGAATCGCAGACACGCAATGATGTGTATGTCGCGGGCGAAGGGCGCAAGCGGGTGGATGCCGACATGCTGCCGCAGGTCCTCCAGCTCGAGAAGATGGTGGTGACCGGCACGGCATTCAGAAAAGCGCCGGACATGGCCACCTCGACAAAAGTCATGAATTTCGACGAAATTCTCCGCGCCCCGGGCGCGCTGGTCGACGTGCAGCGGGTGGTCCAGAACCTGCCGAGCGTCGCATCCGGCGGGGACAATGTCAACGAGGTCGTGGTGCGCGGCGGGACGCCCGGCGAGAACCTGCTGATCATGGACAACATCGAGATCCCCAATCCCAACCACTTCGCCCAGCAGGGATCCGGCGGCGGGGTGGTGTCTCTCATCAATCCGCTTCTGGTCAAGGGACTGACATTCAACGCCGGCGCGCCGCCCGCGCAATACGGGGGCAAGGCATCGTCGGTTGTCGATGTCGAGTTGCGGGACGGCAACGACAAGATAGTGCTGGGCGGCATCGATCTCGGCCTGTCCGGCGCGGGCGGCCATATTGAGGGCCCGCTGTGGCCCCAGGCCACGTTCATGGCATCGGGACATCGAAGCTACCTGGATCTTATCGCGCGGTTCCCTGCAGTAGTGGCCATACCCGAGTTCTGGGGGTTTCAGGCCAAACTGTCCCAGCGGATTGGATCGCAGAAGCTGTCGGCAAACGGTATTTACGGGCGCAACTCGATCACCATCGATGATGCGAAGGACGATCTCGGCCTCGACCATGACATCGTGAAATCCGGCGGCGATATCTACGTGGGGGGCATGAGCTGGAAAGCGTACTGGGGCGACTATTTTTCCACGCTCGTCGTCGCGTCCGGGACCGGGAACACGTTCGATCGCCTGACCTATGACCCGGCGCCGGGTGACACCGGCTTTACCAATGCTTCGAGCGAGCAGGAGCAGACGTTGAAAGCGCAGTGCGCCGTCGATTTCGACAACAGCAACCGGGTTCTGCTCGGCGCGTACGGACGTCGCTGTGATTTCAATATCGATATGCGCGAGCAGCCCGACACGATCAAGGCGTACCATCGTGACCCCGGTACCGGTGCCGTGGAGTTTGATTCGGTGGTGACCGATGCCGGCGGCGAACCCCTGGTCCTGTTCGAACGGACCGCGCGGCGGGAGGTGGCCTGCAAATACGGCGGGTTTGTTTCGTCAATCGTGCACCTGTTCGAACGCCTGCGCGTGGTGCCGGGCGTGCGCGTGGATGGTTTCGATTACAACGCGAGCCTGCACGTTTCCCCGCGGCTGAGCGCCGTATACGCGCTCACCCCGTCTCTTGATGTCAATGCCGCGGTCGGCGTGCAGTACCAGGATCCCGACTACAGCGATCTCGTGCGGCATCCCGCTAACCGCGACCTGGAGCCGAAGCGCGCCATCACCGGTATCGGCGGTGTTGAGCAGACATTTGATGCGCTGGATGCCAAGATATCTTTGGAAGGGTACTACAAGCGCTACGACGATCTCCCGGTAAGCGCATCCCTGCTCGCACCGGACACCGGCCTTGCCGGGCGATTCGCCGAGTCGACCCGCCTGGTGTCGACCGGCGACGGCCACAGTTTCGGCGTGGAGCTGTTTGCCCAGAAGAAGCTTGCCCGGAATCTGTTCGGGACATTTGCGTATTCATTTTCGCGCTCGCTCTACGAGGACCCGCGTCCCGGGCACGAAGGAGAGTGGTACGACGGTGATTACGACTTCAGGCACGGACTGACCGCGACCGGCGGGTGGAAACTCGAGCTTCTCGGGCGCGACTGGTACGCGCGGCTGCGCGACCGTCTCTGGTTCAAGATACTGTCGCCGGTGATGCCGGTGGCCGATCGCATGGAGTTTTCGGCAAAGTGGCGGTATCTTGGCGGCCGGCCGTATACCAGGCACGTGTACGACGACACCTACCGTCGGTGGTATGTCGATCGCACCGGAGAACTCAATGCGAAGCGCCACGATCCGTATCATCGTCTCGACATACGGTTTGAGCGCCGCTACGGCTTTGGGTTCCTTCACATGATTTACTATTTTGACCTTCAGAATATCTACAATCGCGAAAATGTGTGGCAGTTCGTCTACCCCGACGGGCGTGACGAGCCACAGCCGATCTACCAGTTTCCGTTTTTCCCTGTCGGAGGGATTATCATTGGATTTTAATCCTGAGCTCTCGTGGGAATTCTGGCCGGAGGAAAAGCTGGCGGCCCGCACGCTTCGCGCGCTGCAGAACCACGTGGAACATGTCCGGAAGGCGTCGCCGTACTACGCGGAGGCGCTCGCCGAAATCGACGGCGCGGACATACGGTCGCTCGACGATTTCGCGAAGCTGCCATTTACAGATAAGAGCACGCTGGTCGATGCCGCCGACCGTTTCATGGCGGTGCCGCCCGAGCGCATCACCGAGACGGTAGTGACCAGCGGATCGAGCGGCCGCCCGCTGGTGTTCTCGATGACCGCCGGCGATCTCGATCGTCTCGCGTTCAACGAAGCGTTATCGTTTCACGGCGCGGGCGTGAAACCCGGCGATCGCGCGCAGATCCTGGTAAGCCTCGACCGGTTGTTCATCGCGGGCATGGCCTACTACCGCGGCCTGACCCTTCTGGGGGCGAACACCGCGCGCATAGGCGTGCTGCCGTTCGACATGCAGAAACACTATGTCGAGCTTCTCGAGCCCGACGTGGTTGTATGCGTCCCGTCCTTCATGAAACGGCTGGGGAAAGAGCTCCAGACACGCGGGTTCGACACGCGGGCAAGCTCGATCAGGAAGATCGTGTGCATCGGCGAGAGCATCCGCCGCCAGGACATGTCGCTCAACGCCGTGGGCTCCGCGCTCGAAGACATGTTCGATGCGCGCGTGTACAGCACCTACGGTAATACCGAGCTGGCCGTTGCATATTGCGAGTGCGAAGCGCAGAGCGGCAATCATGCGCATCCTGAACTCGTGTATACCGAAGTCGTCGGCGATGACGGCAGGCCGGTCCCTGATGGCGAGCCGGGGGAGCTGGTGGCGACCCCGCTGGGCGTGGAGGGCATGCCGCTGGTGCGATATAAGACCGGGGATATTACCTTCAAGATATGCGGCACGTGCGCCTGCGGGCGTACGTCGTGCAGGATAGGGCCGATACTCGCGCGTAAGTCCCAGATGATCAAGTTCAAGGGGACAACGCTGTACCCGCTCACCATACTGAACGCGCTTGACGAGCTCGACTGCATAGATGACTTCCTGGTGGTCCTGGAGGGGGATGCTTCGCTGGCCGATACGGTGACCATCCACGCGGTGACCCCGCCCGCCAGCCTTCAGGCAATCGCCGATCACCTGCGCGCCCGCGCGCGCGTGCAGTTCCCGGTGCTCGTGACCAATGCCCCTACCATCAACTCGCTTCGCGGCGACAGTCGCAAGAAAGTGAAGATCATCGACAAGCGCGCGAAGACGAGGGCCGGGCGGTAATCGCCGGCCGTTGCCGGCCCAGCAGCAGGAACGTTCATGAATGAGCAGAGCCCAAGCAGGGAGACTGTCCCGGTGCGCATTGCAGCGCTGATCCCGGCGTACAACAACGCCGGAACGCTGGGCGACGTTATCGATGGAGCTGTCGCGATTGTCCATGCTGTTATCGTGGTGGATGATGGTTCCACCGACAGCACGCCGGACCTTCTGCAGAAGCGGGCGGATGCTGTTATTATCCGGTTCGAGCGGAACCGCGGGAAGGGCTGCGCGCTGCGCGCCGGCATGGATCGGGCGCGGGAGATGGGTTTCTCCCACGTGATTACCATAGACGGCGACGGGCAGCACAAGACCGCCGACCTGCACCGGTTTGTGCACAGGATACACCAAGAGCCGGACACGCTCTGGATCGGTAACCGCACGCTGCCCTCCGAGGGTGATGCGCCGCCGCCGCGCTCCACGTTCGGCAGGAAATTCGGGAACTTCTGGTATCGTTTCAACACCGGCGTGGCGATCCACGATACGCAATGCGGATTCAGGGCCTATCCGCTGCGGGAGCTTGAGAAGATTCGTATCCGGGGCACGCGCTACGAATTCGAGCAGGATGTCCTCATCAAGGCGGACTGGAACGGCATTGCGGTGAAGGAAGTCGATGTTACGCTCAACTACCAGCCGGCAGCCACACGCATATCGCACTTCCGGCCGGTACGTGATTTCCTGCGCATCAGCGTGGTCAACGGCCGGGCGGCCTTTGTCAGGATTGTCTTTCCCGTCTTTACATTCGAGGCGCCCGGCGCGACGTTGCGGGAGAAGATCCGCGCGGTGGTCCGTCACGAACTACGCGCGCATACGACCCCCAAGCGCGCCGCGTTCTCGATTGCGCTGGGCGTGTTCATGGGAATATTCCCTATTCACGGATTTCAGGTTGTCACGCTCATGGGCCTGACCGTGGTCCTGGGGCTCAACCGTCCGCTCGCCTTTTTGGGCGTGTGCGTTTCCTCCCCGCCATTTCTCCCGTTTCTTATCGTGGCGGCGGTGGCGATAGGCAGACTCGTGGTTCCAACCGGCATTGTCGCGAAGGCATCATCGCCGACCCTGACCGCGGTGCTGCAGGGCGGGCTGGAATTCGTAGCGGGAAGTGTTATCCTGGCCGTGCTGTCCGGCGCCGCTGTTTTTGCCGTTCTCTATCCGCTGTTCGCGCGGCTTGGCACGTCCCGTGTTTTTTCCGGCAGGCGAAAATGATCGAGCGTATCATTGGCCTGGTGTCCCGGCACCGTCCCGCGGCAATGATCGCCCTGGGCTTTGCCGGCATTGCAGCGGTGTTTGTTCTCAGCCGGCGGCGCTTCTCGAGCGACATTCTCGACCTGCTTCCCCTGGAAGATAAAGTCATCGCGCGCCAGTACGAATTTCTCTCGGCATCCGGCGCGATGCAACAGGTCGTGCTCGATATTTCTTCCCCCGACACATCCGCGGCCTTTGCCGGCCTTTCCGCCGCGGCCGGGCTCGTGGTTGACACGCTTGCGGCGAGCGGACTTTTCGATATGTCCGGCCCTGCCAGTCCTGAGGAATTCATGGCGCTCAGAAATCTGCTCCTGGAGAACTGGCCAAACCTTTTCGCGCGCGCCGACTCGGCCTGGGTGGCATCGCGCCTCAATGCCGACACTCTTTCCCGGCGACTCGACCGGCGGCTGGCATCGCTTTTCACCTTCTCGGATATGGCGGCGGATGGGTTTGCCATGCGGCACGACCCGTTCGGTCTTGCGGCGTTTGGCCTGCGGCGGCTGGCCGCGCTGAAACCGGTGGAAGACGTTTTTTTCGAGGACGGTTTCATCACGAATGAAGACCGCAGCCGGATATTGATTCTTGTCAGGATCGCGGGGAGCGGTATGGATGAACGCACGGCCCGGGCCACCGGGACGGTTTTTGACAAACTGGAGAAGATGCTCCGGGCGCGGGGCCTGCGCATGGTCTGGATGGGAGCGGTTCGCGCCTCCCGCGACAACGTGGATACGGTCAAGCGCGACGTGCATTTCACCGCGCCGATCGCCGCCGCGCTGATCCTGGGGATATGCTTCCTCATCTACCGGCGCTTCTACTACGGCTTTCTGGCGCTTGTCCCTACGATTGCAGGCATTCTCCTTACGCTGGCGCTGTTCTCGCTGGCGGCCCGCGTATCAATCATCATGGTGGGGTTCGGCGCCGCTCTGCTGGGTATCACTATCGACTATGCCGTTCACTACCTGTATCATCTCGATGCGGTCCCCGAAGACCGCCGCCCCGCCGCCACGCTCGCCCCGCCCATCCTTGCAAGCGCGCTGACAACCGCGGGGGCCTTTGCCGTGCTGGTGGTCGCGGGCATACCCGGCCTTTCGCAGCTCGGGCTGGTCACGGCGGGCGGCATACTGATCGTGGCATTTCTTTCGATAGTAGCGCTTCCCGCGTTCGTCACGCCCGCGGCGCCGGGAACCGGCCGGCGCCGCGCGCTGC
>WJMI01000050.1 GCA_014728015.1 Chitinivibrionales bacterium
CCGCGCGGTCACCTCGCCCTCTCCGGGCACGAACGCCACCGGCGAGACCGCATGAGCACGCACGGCATCCACCAGCTCGATGCCGCTCACTTCGCCCCCGCCCACGATATCTTCGTGGTTGAACACGTATGCCGCGCGTATGCTCATGGTGTGCCCCGCCCGATGTACGGGCTTGCCAGCCTGCCGATGTCCATACCGACATCCATCACCGCCTTGACTACAGGAATAAGCAAATAGGTCTTCTGTGAGGGGTAGTACTTCCGGGCCCACCGAAACCGCGCCAGCACCACAGCATACCACACCGCCCCTGCACCCGCAAGCAGCGGCAGCAGGGGTATTCGAAGGATCACTGCCACGCCGGCAAGCAGCGCGAGCCGAACAAGAGGGGAGTTCGTGACGGCGCGGATTCGGGCCCGGCCCGGGTGCGGGGTGAACGTGCGCATGCGCGCCTGGGCGATTCCGCGCCGGATGAACCAGCGAAAAACACGGGATAGGCTGTCGCGCGGTTCGTGATACACGACCGCATCGGGTGCATAGACCACGCGCCACCGCGCGGCAATCTCGCGACTCAGGGCCTCGTCCTCTCCCCCGTACCGGAGCGCATCATTGAACCCGCCGACCTTGGCAAGCGCTTCGGTCCTGATCGCGCAGTTGCAGGTGGAGAAGGTATTTCGCGTGATGACCGCGCCGACCGATGCATGCAGGTATTTCACACCACCGCCCGGAAATCCGAGAATGCTTTCGCATTGGCCGACAGGACCGCACGGCGGCACCCTGACACACCCGCCCACGGCCATGATGCGGTCATCTTCGAGCAGGGGTCGTACCAGATGTCTCAGCCAGGCGGCATCCACAACACAATCATCGTCGGTAAACGCGACGATATCCGCGGTGGCATGCACGAGCGCCTGATTTCGCGCATACCCGTACCCGCGATCTGTTTCCGGCACCGGAACATACCTCACCCTTTCGCCCGTCACCGCCTGCGGGCTCCCGGTTTCTTCCACGACCACAATCTCAACCTGCTGCTCCGGGTAGTCCCCGGCCGTGAGCGATGCAACGGCCCGTTCGACACCGGGATGGTTGCCCTTGGTAACCACCAGCACGGATACCGCTGGCAATGATTCTGCGGTCATACGCACAGCACCTTATGCTTCAGGCCGCCCATCAGTCGACCCCACCCCAGGGCGGCGGATTTGGCAAGAAGCAAACCGGCGAATACCGGTGTTTCGAGCGCGCGAACGCGGATGTTTCTGGCCCGCCCGCGAGCGAATATCGCGACACAGAGGTAGAGCATGTATACGGCGGACACGACGAGCAGCGGATGCCAGACAAGACCGGCAATTAGGAGGGCCGCCAGCTTCTTGTCGGCCTGATTGAGGTCTATCCAGACTTTGCACGGTGCGCGCATTTTTGCGACCCGAACGAGCAGTGCGATGAAGATGAACGCGCCGGTGCTCGCGCGGCGGAGCAGAAGCCCGTGGGAACGGCCGAACCCATAGGCTTGACGGATAAGCCCGCCGAGGTTGGACCGGTGGGTGTGCCGCACGATTGCCGTGGTCAGCGCGCGGATGTCATGCCCGGCTTCGTAGATTCGCCGGCACAGGTCCCAGTCTTCTCCGTAGATAGGAATGCTCTCGTCAAAGCCGCCGAGCGTCTCGAACAGGTCCCGCTTGATTGTGAAGTTGGCGGTGGGAAATCCTCCCGCCACCAGGGTGAACTCGCGGTATCGGCGGGGCCGGGAGCGCGGCAGAAGCGTATACATGGCAAGAAACCGGCTCACCGTGTTGTGCGCCGCTGCCGGAAGAACCTGCCCCGCAATGGCTGCGACATCTCCTTCGTTTTTAATTTCATTCGACAGATCGTCCAACCACGCGGGATCCGGCGTACAGTCCGCATCGGTAAACGCAAGCCATTCTCCCCGCGCCGCGCGCGCCCCCGTGTTGCGCGCGACGGATGCGCCCGCGCGCTCCTCATCCACAACCCGAAGACGTCCCCCGGGAAACCGGGCCGTGAAGCCTTCGGCGATCCGTCGCGAGCCGTCGCGGGAAGCGTTATTCACTAGGATGAACTCCGCATCCTGAAATCGCTGCGCCGCAAGCGCTTCAAGACATGATGCCAGATGCCGGGCGGCATTATGAAAAGGCACGACAACGGATATCTTCATCGAC
>WJMI01000051.1 GCA_014728015.1 Chitinivibrionales bacterium
CGAATTGTTGCTCGTAGGATTTAGGGGCATTTTTCGGACTTTGCCGAATTAAACCTGTCCTTTGGAGAGCCATTCGTGTCATAGTCTTTTTGCCATTTTGTCATCGCAGCGTGGTGTTCACCACCTCTCCCACCTTCGTACTGAATCTCACCCTCGGAACAACTCTCGCAGCACTCACGGCTTTCTTTCCCAGCCTCGGGTTCATGACAATGCGCTCAGGCCGATGTTCGGCGTAGAACTTCGCGAACCCGGGAAACTTGACAGACTTGCCTTCCTTCATCGACTCCACGATGATCTCGAACGTGAAGTTGAGCACTCGCCTCGCTTCACTCTTCGTGAGCATGAATCTCTTCGAGATTCTCCTGGCGATCTCATCAGCATGTGTGGTGCAAGAAAAGAATCGTCCCTAAGCTCATTGAAATACTGAACTTGAGTTCTCTCTACCCCCGAATATTTCGTCCGTTTTTCATTATAGGGTGTGCGAGAGGCACATTCGGACATAGCTCACGCAGGGTAGTGTCACGCAGAGGCCGGAAAGCTTTTCCGCACATAGAGACGCGGCAGTAGTGGGCTATGGCTTATGCGGGGAGTCCTTTCGTGACATAGCTTAAGAGCAGTTCGTTGAGCCGGGTTTTTCTCTGCACTTTGCGAAAGATTCTTGACACTATCGCTTGGGGTCGCGGACCGGGCACACCTGTGTTTTCTCTTCACAAATAGTCATTTTGAACATATAATATAGACAGGAAATCCGGCCTGTACCCCGGCACCGGAATCATCACATGCACGATCCCCTGAGCGCACCCTCGCAACGCGCCTTCACGGCCGCTCTGCTTATCACGGTTGTCTTTGCCTATTCATCCGATCCGCCCCGGTACAACCTTATCCAGCTGACCGGGAGAATAGGGCCCCCTGCCTGTAATGCAGGAGAAACCGAAGAACAATATAACAGGGAATTTTAGAAAGGAGCGGGGCATGCATGTGCATTTATCTCGTTGTTATGCCTGCATTCTGGTGATTTGTCTTCTCGTACCTTCGGTGATTGTGTCGGCACAGGACATCAGCGAAGAAACCCCGGATTCTCAGGAAACCACGGCGGAGCGTGACTACTGGGACCCCAACCCTCCGCCGGAGGCGACGAGCGTTATCGGCAGTGAAGACGATTACAGTACGGGCGCCGCACCGGGCGTCAAGGACGAGATTGAGCGCGAAGCCTGGGCAAATGCCAAGCGCGGCATGGCCGTGTATTTCGTGGGATTCGGACTTGACATGGGTGTGGCGCTGCCGCTGGCGGTTGCCGGTATCGTGTCTCAAAACATCGAGCTTCTTACGGCAAGCTCGATAGTGAGCCTGGTTACCACCGGATTCATGGTGGCCGGCCCGATACGGTGCGGTGTCGGCGGATCGCTGGCCTACGACATCGGAAGCCGCGCCGGGCTGGTACGCCAAAGGCCGATCCATTGGGGGTTTTACAAAGCAGGATGGGTGCTTCTGGCCGTGGGCGCGGTAGCCAACGTGGTAGGTACCGTGTCCCAGGACTACGGCACGGCGATGGTTACTTCGATGATAACCTCGGGGACAAGCATTGCCGGCCAGGGCATGTTCATCGCCACCTGCGCGACATCAGTGCACTACACCAAGGAAGTACGGTCAAAGGCGGGCATCACGCTGCGCAACATCCGCCCGCTGTTCGGCCCGGGAGGAGCTCCCGGCGTGGCCGTGTGCGGGACCTTCTGAGTAGGGCACCCCGCGCGCCGGGCGCAAAAAAACGGGCGAGCGCAGCGAAAAGCACGACTGGAGGGTATATGACATACAGGCAGATGGCAGCGATCCTCCTGGTGACCGCGATAGCGGGGTGTACGCACGTGGTACGCCGTGAAGGATACGACATTGATAAGGCAGACCGTGAGGGGACCTGTGATGTGCAGTTTGTGCGCGGCCTTGATGTGCATCCGTCCCGGCATACGGTAGTGGGGACCGTCAAAGTCAAAGACAGCGGGTTCTCGTTTGCGTGCGGAGAAGACGATGCGATTGAAATATTTCGCCGGGAAGCGTGCGCGATTGGCGCGGATATTGTAAACATCGTTCGCGAGAAAAGGCCGGATTTCTGGAGCTCGTGCTATCGCGCCGATGCCCAACTGATAAGGACGACCGCGGCAGGGCCTGAGAACATCACGCAAGGCAGCGACTCACACGGGTACACGGTGGATTGGATTCCGCCGCCTGCGACTCAAGTACGGCTGGGCACGCCCCTTTGCGCCCCACAACCTGCGCCACGCTTTTGCGACGGACCTTATCCGAAACGGAGCGCCGGTGCAGGACGTTTCAAAGATGCTGGGGCACAAGAAGCTGGAGACCACCCAGGTGTACACACGTCTGGTGGCGGCGGATCTGAAAGACTGCCATGCGCGGTGTCATCCGCGGGGGTAGGAAATGCCGGGAAACGCTCGACAATGGGCAATGCGGGAGGGTATTTTCAGAGAAGAGATGAGCAGGCCAAAACCCATATATCTCGATGTCTGTGCGCTGCAGCGGCCCTACGACGATAAGAGCTATTATCGTATCCGTTTGGAGGCGGCTGCCGTAGAACTGATACTCACACAGGTAAAGAGCGGGATGTACACGATGTACCGCTCGCCGGTGCATGCGGACGAGATCGCGGCGAACATGAACGAGGTGATGCGACTTGACTTGCAGCTTCTGCTGCAACGCTCGGGCAGTTCCGCCAAACCGCAGATCAAAGATGCCGATGCGCTTGAAGCGAGAGGCTGGCAGTTGGCGGCCGCGGGTTTCGGCATCGCCGATGCGTTCCATGCGGCCTACGCCGAGGCCTTGGGCGCGGACCTCATCAGCTGCGACGATGATTTGCTGAAGAAATGCCGAAGGTGTACGATAAAGGTGTGGTACGGTACGCCCCTTGATTTTTGTCAGAAAGAGAGGCTGATATGAAAGCCGCAAAAGCTCTTGATGAGCATGTGCGCAATCAGCGAGGAATGACGGCGCTGTACAAGGAGCTTGGCCCGGCCGAGGCACGACGGTTTATCGCCACGCTGCATGATATGCCCCACGAAGACAGCGTGAAACGCCACCGCCGCTGGCAGGCAAGCCTTGACAAGAAGGCCTTTGTGAAAAGGATTATGGCAGCGCAACGCAGTTAAGAAGCTGATGCAACCCCCATCATCGCTTCTCCAAGAGAAGATCCCCACTGAGCCCGCAGCAATCCAGCGCTACACGGGCAACACCGATTTTTATATAAGGGGAGGGCCTTTCAACATAAATGCTAGCAGGCTGGGTAAGGGAGAGACGAATGAGAG
>WJMI01000052.1 GCA_014728015.1 Chitinivibrionales bacterium
GCCCACTTCCCCGGAAAGCGGCTCCGGGTCCGCGGCTTTCTGCATGCACTCCCTGATGATCTCTTCACCGGCGATAATGTTGGGGAGCCCGATAAACGGGAACCGCACGATCAGTTTGTAGGCAAGCTCGTTGAGCCAGGTCATCTTGTATACCAATACGTGCGGCACGCCCATGAGCGATGCCTGAAGCGTAGCGGTGCCTGAAGTCACTAGTGCCAGGTTCGCCCAGGCCAGAAGCTCATCCAGCGGGCCTTCGTGCACGGCAAAGCCGGAATTCCCCAGCCACGGCTCGTACAAGCTCTTGTCAAGACCCCGGCATACCGACACTTTGAACTCAGCCGGATACTTCCGCCCAAGGACCGCCGCGGTTTCGGCAATCGAAGGAAATATCCGCTGGATCTCCTGACGCCTGCTTCCCGGGACCAGCGCAATGCGCCACGGCTGCCCCTCGGCAGGCGGCCGCGCGCCGGCGAACGACTCGCCCATGATGCCATGCCTATTCTGCAGATCCTCGACGCACGGGTTGCCCACGTACACGGGTTTCGCAGCATATCCCTCGAAATACGGCGGCTCGAACGGAAGGATACACGCTATCCAGGTTGCATGCTCGCCAAGTGTTTTTGCCCGGCTCTTTTTCCACGCCCATACCTTGGGCGATATGTACCACAGCACGGAAATGCCCAGCCGCTTCGCGGCTCTCATCATGGGGATGTTAAATCCCGCGTAGTCCACCAGCACGACAAGGCGCGGCTTCCGGCGGGCCATCTCCAAAGTGAGAAACTTTTTTGCCCGCGCGAAGAACACCAGCCCAGGAAGCACTTCGGCAAGGCCCATGCGGTTAAACGGGGCAAAGGGAAGAAGCGCCTCAAATCCCTGTTTCGCCATGAGCGGCCCGCCGACACCGAAATACGTCAGCCCGGGAGTCTCTTCCCTGACCCGCGCAATCACATGCGATGCATGTTCGTCACCGGACGGCTCACCGGCCACGAACATGATGCTCTGATTGCTCTGTTCCATCCCCGGGCTCCTTTCTTTTCTCAAACTCCGGCGTTGTGCAAAGCGAAAACGTGCCTGGATTCTATCTCGGAGAAATGCCCCTGAGGATCGAGCCGGCTAGAAAATACTGCGGGGAAGAGAGCGGTCGTTTTTCATGGCGGCAAGGTACTGGCGAATGGATGGCAGCTTGTCCCGCGGGACAACCAGCACGGCATCGCCCGTAGCCACCACCACCATGTCGCGCACGCCGCACGCGGCAAGCGTAAGGTCCGATTCGTTGACCAGAATGCTGCCCGTGGATTCGTCATCGAACACGCGCCCGCCCACGACCGTGTTCCGGCGCGTGTTTTCTCCGTGAATGCGCGCGAGCGATTCCCATGAGCCGACATCATCCCATGAGAACGACGGGCACACCATGGTGACACGGTTCGATTTCTCGAGAATGCCGTAGTCGACGGACTCTTTGCGGCAGGTCTGGTAGAACGCCCGCAGGCCGGCCGTGCTCAGCTTCGCGCGCTGAAGTGCTTCTACCCGCCGGTGAAGCTCGGGCATGTGCGCCGCGATTTCCTCCAGTATCACCGATGCTTTCCACACGAACATGCCGCTGTTCCAGAAATATTCGCCCGATCCCACGTAGCTCTGTGCAAGTGATGCGCTCGGTTTTTCCACGAACCGCCGGACATCATAGCGCGCCAGGTTTGCCTGTGCGTCCAGACGCTCGCCCGCCTGAATGTATCCGTACCCGGTCTCCGCGCGCACAGGGCGTATCCCGAACACGCACAGCGCATCGGTTTCGCTCGCGGCGCGCGCAGCGAAGCGCACGGCCGACACGAACTCGCGGGCGGGGCTGACCGCATGATCGGCGGGAAGCACCAGCATGAGCGCATCCCCGTGCTTCTTCCGTATCAAGGCGGCGGCCGCCGCAATGGCCGGCGCGGTGTTTTTTCCGACAGGTTCGACAATGCTGTCATACTTGACGCTCTTCGGCAGCATGCGACGCATACTCGATGCGATCGCTTTGCTCGTGACAATAAGCGGCTTGACCCCACTGGTGCAGAACGGACGCGTCCGTGCCAGCGTTTCCTCAATCATCGACTTTTTGCTGACAATCGGGAGGAGCTGCTTCGGTCGCGACTGACGGCTGAGCGGCCAGAACCTTTCGCCGACACCTCCAGCGAGTACCACGGGAACAGTCTTCATCTTCATATCACCAGCTCCCGGCCGTGCACTGCCTGATATTTCTGTTTGAGGCTCTCGACAACGGCGTACGCGATACGGGGGGTGCCGAGAACGCCTTTAATCTGCGTGGCGGAATGGAAGTCCGACCCGCCGGTCATTGCCAGGTCGTGTTTCTGGCAGTACCGGAGATAGTGCTTCCTTATCGCGGCCGAATGCTCGGAATGATACACTTCGATGCCCGCGAGGCCTTCGCGGATAAACCCGGGAATACGCTCGTCGACACCGGTAACCCCCGGGTGCGCCAGGACGGGCAGTCCGCCCGCATCCAGAATAAGCTGAAACACCTCGTGAGGAGTGATGGTCTTTTTCTCGACATACGACGGCGAATCATACCCGATATACTTTTCGAATGCCTCGCGAAACGAGTAGATCAACTCCTCTCTGAGCATGGCCGCGGCAATGTGCGGGCGGCCGATTGCCCCCTCGCCGGCAATGCGCAACACGGTTTCGAACCGAAGGTCGATGCCTTGACCATTCAGGTTGGCGACAATCTTCTTGGCACGGTGATAGCGCGCTTCTTTCATTTCCCGAAGCTTGTCGTTGAGAGCCCGATTTTGGATGTCAACGAAATAGCCCAGAATATGAATGTCAACCCCGCCGATCTCACTCGAAAGCTCAACCCCCGGAATCACTTCCAGACCAACGCCGTTCCCCAGCTCCCTGGCAAAGGGATAGCTGTCGATACAATCATGATCGGTAATGGAGATTGTCCGAAGATTCTTCTCGAATGCCAGTTCGACTATCTCGCGTACCGGACACGTGCCGTCGGAATATGTTGAGTGAATATGGAGATCTACATATTTTTTACCCGAAGCCTCTCGAGCCATGGTACCTTTGCTTTATTGAAGGTTATACGTTTCATAAGGAACGGTTAATATAACCAAATACGATTTCAGGGGGCAAGGAATTGCCACAACGCGTCAGCCCGCTCCAGAACGGCCGGAACTCGTGCAAGCACAGCAGGTTACGGGCATGAAGCGGGGTGATTCCTCGCGAGATATTGCCCGGTTACGCGGACAGCCATGAACCGTACAAACGATCCCCGTTTCGAAGAAACCCTTCAGGACATACTCGTTCCCGAAGACAATGGAACTGCGGGGAAATCCGGGACCGCGGGCAGGCCGGCGAAGAAAACAGAGAAGGCCCCCGAGCCCAGCACGCCGCCGCACCGCGTGCCGCGCTACGTGGAAACCCTGGTACGAATTGCGGCGGCCCTTGTCGCCCTGGCCCTGCTTCTCTGGTTCGGCCTGCGCATGGCCGCATGGTAGGGCCGGCTTGGCGATAACCAGCAGCCCGGGTTAGAACAGGTTCTCTTCTTCACCCGACGCCGCCGGTTTCGCCGGCGTGTAGCGCTCCAGCAGGGCATAGGCCTTGACATATTCCCATGAGTCCGGCGAGAGTTCCGCCAGGTAGTCTTCCAGATGCCGCAGTGCGGCCTTCACGCTGTCGGTCATGAAGTCTTTGCGTGCCAGGTGATAGCGGTACCGCGGATCGCCGGGCGCCAGCATCTCCCATTCTTCTTCGAAGTGCTCCTCGGGAAGCATCCCCGCGTAGAACTGTCCCACGATGCGCGGCAGGGCGAAAGGATGGCTCGACTTAGCGACACTCGCAAAAATCGCCGCGGGATCTTCATCCAACGATGCCGTCTTGGCAATCTCGCCCAGCTTGATGCGGGCATACCAGTGCTCGGGAACGGTCGGCGGGCACTCATCGTGTATCTTGCGGTACACCGTGACCGCATCCCCGTAGTTGCGGTCGTGCTCGTAGATGCCCGCGAGTGTCAGCCATGCCCGCCAGACCTCGCGCGCCGGCTCCTGCGTGGTCACCGCCTGATTGAGGATGCCGACAGCCTGCGCCTGCTTGCGACGTCCCAGATACATGAGGGCCAGCCGGTGACGGGCCGCCGCCTGCAGCCCGACGCTTCTGGGATGCAACGCAAGTACCTGTTTCACGACCGCGCTGGCCCTTTCGAGCATACCCTTGTTGATGTAGTACTCGAGCACGCGCAGATGAGCGCGGCCGCAGGCACGGGAAGATTTCGGGTAGAGGCGGGTCAGGCGCGCGATACGTTCTTCCGGGCGGCCGGCGGTATCCTGCTCGAGCGCGGCGACCGCGCGCAGCACAAGCCGTGCCGCGACCGACTGGTTAATCGCACTCGATGGAAACCGTTTGGCGAGATCGAAGTAGTACTCATCCGCCTTCACGAAGTCCCCGCGTCGTTCCGACAGCATACCCTTGAGATACAGCACGTGCGCGAGACGGGATTCATTTTTCGCGCTTGCTACGTGTTCCTCGGAAAGAATCGCATCCGCGGCATCGAAATCGTTGAGCCGGATCAGGCAGTCGGCCATCCGCAGCTTCACCGTATGCACGATGTCCTCCCGGGACACGTCGAGCAGAAGCTCCTCGTATTCGTCGAGTGCAGCATAGAAGTCGCCGTGCTCCCAGAACCGGTCGGCGATTATCGTGGGGCTGGCCAGCTCGGGCATGGCCAGGCGGTATACGCGCAGATTGTCAATGCGATACCAGCCGCCGTTGACAAAGAACCCGACCTTCTGGTGGTCCTTGCCGTAGGGGGGAAAGAAATCGTGGATCTTGGCCACCTCGACACCGTTGAGCCTGAACGAGATAGCGTTGTCAACCTTCTCCGCCACCGCGTGATACGATCGGCCGGCGGGAAACGTCATCGGATCACAATCCGAAAACAGAAACGACGAGCCGGGATAGGTAATCCCGTTCTCGCTCCCGGCGCCATGGTGGATATGAAAACGGTACCCGCCGTCGGGATCGTTGCCGCATATGAAGAACCCAATGTCACGCACCGCGCCGGCCGCAGCCGCGATGTCGAACTCGAAACGCAGATCGCGAGTGAAGAACCTTTCGAGTCGAAGATAGGTGTATCCCCGGCTCGCCACCTGAAGCGCGCCGTTTTTGACGGTCCACGCCGCGGGATGCGTCGTGTCCCCGCCGTCGTATACATACCAGGAACTGCGCGGATACTGCTCGAACGGCTCCTCGGCAATGAGCCGCCAGTTGCGCTGCTCGCGCTTGCGCTGCAGGTGCAAGACCGCGCCTAAGACGCCGGCAAACACCAGCGCGGTGAGTACGATCGCAATGACAGGCCATCGCTTGCGCGCCCGATGGCGAAGCTTGGACCAGAATGACGGGGGATTGGCCAGCACCTGTTCCCCGCGCTGGTATCGCAGAAGATCGTCCCTGAATGCCGCCATGGTCTGGTATCGCTTCTCCGGCTCCCTGTGCATGGCTTTCAGAGTGATCGCTTCCACTTCGGACGGCAGCCAGGGAACCAGCTTGCGCGGCTGCACCGGGTTTGCCTCAATAACATTCATGGTGGTCTGGTGAATGCTGCGTGGATCCAGATAGGGATTTTTCAGGGTGAGCACCTCGTACAGCATGATCCCCAGCGAACAGACGTCGCTGCGCATGTCGGAACCGCCGCCGAGTATCCGCTCGGGAGCCATATATGCCGGCGAACCCATGATTTCGCCGGTCTTGGTCAGCCCGTCTTCCTCTCCCTCCATGGCCTTTGCCAGCCCGAAATCGATCAGCACGGGAAGACGGTTGTCGCGCATGATCACGTTGTTGAGCTTGAGGTCGCGATGCAGGATCCGCTGGTCATGCGCGTAGGCGAGCGCATCCGCCAGTTGAACGAATATCTCGAGCACGTCAACCAGCTTCGGTTTTTTTCGGTTCATGAAATGGAACAGGTTCGTGCCGGGCACGTAGTCCATCGCCAGGAAGTAAATGTTGTTCTGCATCGAAACTTCGTGGATGCTGACGATGTTGGGATGGTTGAGCCTGGCCACGGCATGCGCCTCGGAGAGAAACCGCTCGACAAACTGGCGGTTGATGGTTACGTTCGCAGGAAGGACCTTGAGCGCGACCACCCTGTCGAGATCGAGCTGCGTTGCCTTGTACACGACCGCCATCCCGCCGCGGTCTATCTCTTCGATGATGCGGTACTTCCCTATAGGGGCGCCCACCGGAAGGAACGTGCGCTCCATCTTGTCCAGGATATTGTGAATTTTCACCTTGTCCTGGTCAAGGCGCGTGACCGGCGTAGCAGCCTGTTTGTGCAGAATTTTTTTAGGCATTGCGAATAGCTGAACCGGTTAAACCACAACTCGGACAAAAGCCGATCTACAGAAACAATACCATCATATGCACCGGCGCGCAACGCCGCATTTCAGAGCGTTTGCCAAAGACGGGCAAATGCCGCGGGCTCCTCCGCCTCGAAAGTAACCATGCGCCTGAGCGCCGAATAGTAAAATGATATTCGAGATGCATGCAGATACAAGCGCTTCACGCGCGCTGGCTCATTCTCGAAGAGCCGGCGGTCACGCGCTTTGTCTCCGTAGCGGACGTCACCAACCACCGGACACGAAAGATGCGCCATGTGCACGCGTATCTGATGCGTGCGGCCGGTGGCAAGTTCTATTGCCACGCGGGAACACGGACCGCGGGTGCCCACCGTCCGGTAGCGGCTCACCGACCGGCGGCCCCTTTTGCTGACCTGCACCTTGGTCCCGTCATGACGATCGAAATCCCGTACCAGCCCGACATCCACCACTCCCGATTCCGGCGTTGGCCTGCCGTGACATAGGGCGACATACTCCTTGTCAAGCGCATGGCCGCGGAACGCATCATGCAGCGCGCCCAGGGTCCTTCGGTTCTTTGCGATAAGTAACACGCCGGAAGTGTCCCGGTCGAGCCGATGTACCAGATAGGGACGCCGTTCGCTCCCGCCGGGCCTCCGGGCCAGGTACGCGGCAGCCAGATCGATGAGCGAATCCTGCTTGAGATGGCCGGTGCCGGCATGCACCACGAGCCCGGTCGGCTTGTCGCAGACGAGCAGGTTGTCGTCTTCATATATGAGCTTGAAATTCCGCTCGAAAAAGCGCGTGCCGGCCAGGCCGGCTGCGGTCGGCGGCAGTGCATCAGCCGAGGTAGAAAGCTCGGTTGCGGATACGGAAAGATCGAGCCGATCGCCCTCCTTCAAACGATAGCTCTCCTTCTTCTTCTTGCCATTGACTTTCACGCCCCCCCGGCGAATGAGCTGGTATATCTCCGAAAGCGATTTCAGCTTCAAGCGACGCCGAAGCCATCGGTCGAGACGGGTTCCCGCATCATCATGTTCGATTTGCACAACCTGCATCAGCGGCCCCGCCAGCGCCGTATGAGAAACATCACTGCAATACCGAGCACGACACCGGCGCTGTCGGCCACCAGGTCCTGCCAGGTGCACATGCGGCCGGGTATGAGCATCTGATGCAGCTCATCCAATGCGCCGTAGCCCGTGCCGATCGGCAGTACTATCAGCCACACCCGCCCGGGAGGCGCTTCCCACCGGATTGTCACGAATCGAACAAGAAGCAGGGCCAGCACGGCATACTCGAACACGTGGGCGAGCTTGTCCCATTGCCACAGGGATACCGCGGGAAGCCGGCTTCCGGGAACCGAGCTTACCGCAAGCATGGCCGCCGCCCAGGCGTACAGCGGCAGGGCGATCGTCAGAAAGGTGCCACGTTCGGCGCGCGTGTCGCGCATGCTATCCCTGCTTCCCGCCCGCGCATTTCCGGGCATGCACGAACACTGTCCGGCCGTCATGCCGCGTGAAAAACAGGAAATCCCCGCCGCCGTCGGCCAGGCCCAGCATCGCACGCAGGCGATCCGGCGACACCGGAAAATCCCTTCTGGCGACATTGGCGGATGCGACTTGCCGTTCGTGCAGATATCGTCGTATATCCCGCCGGTGCCATTCGCGAGCCGTCACCACCCTGAAGGTCCTTCCCGGAAACGACTGCACAAGGTGGTCGGCCGTGAGATACTCGACAGAGCTATTGACAAAACAAAGGTCATAGGACGCCGCCACGGTCCCGGTCAGGCCTGCCTTGATGATGGCCGGATCGGGTTCATACCAGTACCCGCCAATCGCGCGGGCCGGGTCGGGCCGCGGCGCGCTGCCGGCGCCGCCCGAAACTTCGAAGCGGACCTCCCCGCGCGGCGTCAGCATGACTGCGGTGGTCGATGCGTTTTGCCGCGAACACCGGTTCCCGTCAAATACCATAAGAATCTCCCGGCATTCACGATCAACCGACACCACGCGCACATCGAGGGTCGCGCGGAGCTGCTGCCGCGCCCTGCTGAGTTCCACAAGCGGGGAGCATTTCACGCACACCCGCCGGGCCGCCTGTCGCAAGAGGTCCTGGTGCCGGACCACGTCGGGCGCGCCGTGGGCCAGATCGGCATGCCGTTTCCCGGATGCGCGCCGCAGGGGGTCGATGTAGAGCCAGTCGAACCGACCGTGCGGATATGCTGCAAGCGTCACCATGCTGTCTCCTTGCCGTATGTCAACGTTTGTCACACCGCGCATCGCGCAGTTGATCCTGAACAGTTCGCACAAGAGCGGATCCTGCTCGCAGTAGACGACCTCCGTGAACCGGCGGGCATAGAACAGCGTGTCGATTCCCAAGCCGCCGGTCATGTCAATCAGCCGCTCGCCGGCCATGAATCCCGCCTTGTACGATGCCGTCGCCTCGCTCGAGCACACCTCAAGCGCGCGGCGATCGTACAGGAACCCGCTTTCCCGGAGAAACGGGAGTTTGCCGCGGGCCCGCTGGCGGCACGCTATTTGTTCGGCGATGCAGCGCATCGGCAAATGCCGGTCGCCGCGACGGGACAGCGCCAGCGCCCGCGTGTCGGCATCTCTGTTGTCCGCCATGAAACGCTGTGCGTCATCCTGGGCAACTCGCCTGGCTTCCTGAATGCTCATGCTCATGGCGGGACTCAGGGCACGCGATCAGGGAACAGAACGTGAACCGGCACACCGCGGACGCTCAGTAGCGAAGGTACAGCCCGCTGATTGACTTCCCCCGGTGCGTATGGAGGATGGCCTTGGCGAACAGCTCGGCAACCGATACCACGGTCAGCTTGGGAATGCGTTTCTCAGGAGGTATGCGCACCGTATCGGTGACCACCAGCCGCCTGATCGAGGAATTGTCTATGCGGTGCACAGCGTTGCCGCTGAGAACGCCGTGCACGCAGCATGCGGTGATATGCTCCACGCCGAGCGACTCGAGCGCATTGACGACCTCGATAATTGAGCCGCCGGATGCGATCTCATCGTCGAAAATAATCACGTTTTTGCCCGCAACGTCACCGATAACATTGTGAATAACCGGCGCCTCGTTGTCATCCTCGCGCCGCTTGTCCAGAATTGCCAGCGGCACCTGCAGGCTGATGGCATAGCGGCCGGCGTGTTTCGCGCTGCCGGCATCCGGCGCCACGACCACGGAGTTGTGCAGGTCATCATTGGCGAAAAAGTCACACAGCAGGCTGCCCGCGAGCAGATGGTCCACCGGGATCCTGAAAAAACCCTGTATCTGCGGCGAGTGCAGGTTCATGGTCATCACGCGGTTCGCGCCCGCGGTTTGCAGCAGGTCGGCGATGAGGCGGGCGGTAATCGAGATGCGGGGTTCGTCTTTCTTATCGGAACGGGCATAGGGGAAATAGGGAACCACGGCCGTGATCCGATCGGCGCTCGCATGCTTGATTGCATCGATCATGATCAGCAGCTCCATGATGCCTTCGTTGACCGGCGGGCATGACGGTTGAATAACGAACACGTCCTTCCCGCGCACGCTCTCCTGGATATTGACTTTGATGTTCTCGTTGCTGAATTTGACTATCTCGCACTTCCCGGGGCGCACCCCTGCTTCGCGGCAAATTGCCCTGGAAAGCTCGGGATTTGCATTGCCCGAGAATATTTTCAGTGTCCCGCTCATACGCTGCTCCCCGATTCTTCGCGCAGTCATGTCGCGCCCGCGCTATTCGCCCTGTCCCCTGCGCTCGTCCCACTCGAACGCGATATCCATTATCGATTCGGCAATGAGTCGCGGCTGCCGGATCGTCTTGGGCTCGAAATAGAAATCGCCCTCCTCCAGCCCCAGCATGCTGAATACGGCTTCACGACCGGTCTGGTTGCGGTAAAACGCATCCGTCACCTGGCCGCTGGAGAAGATAAGGTAGCCTTTTCGACGGCCGGAATAGACGTGCAAAATACCTTCACGACGCCCTATTTCCAAAAATTGGACGGCCTCCAAAAGATTGGTCTGTTTGAGGTTACCGGAAAACACGAAGCTCGTGTTCTTGATGTCATCCCCGCCCTCGTCGGGCCGCCTTCGCCACGGCGCACTCACCGTGAGCGCGCCCGCTCCCGCGCCTATCAGTACCCCGACAATCGCTATCCAGAGCTGTCCGCCAAGCATAAGTCCCCTGTATCCGCCGCTTTGCGCACCGCCGGCATCAACCGCCGTCGGCGAGCTGATCGTAATCGCGCGTGCGCGAGACGTTCGTCACGCCCTTGATGCGCTCCAGCTTGCGTATGATCTGACGCAGCTGATTGCGGTTGACAATCTCTATCTTGAACCGGTTGTGCACGCGCTCGTTTTCGGTATGGATGGTCCCTTCGACCACGTTCGCCCCGGCATCCGACAGCACCGACGTGCAATCATGCAGCAGGCCGGCGCGATCGCTTGCCTGGATCTCCAGAAACACCAGGTAGCGTTTCTTCGCGCCCGTGTCCCAGTTCACTCTGATGGTACGTTCCTCGTCCCCGGCAAACAGCGCCGCGTTGCTGCAATCGGTCCGATGCACCGAGATACCGCGCCCGTGCGTGACGAACCCGACTATCGAGTCGCCGGGCACGGGATTGCAGCAGCGCGCGAACCGGACCATCAGGTTGTCGTTGTTGCCGACCAGCACCTCCCGCTTGCGCCCGGTAAATGTGTCCACCAGGCTTGACACAACGCGCGAACTGACCGACTGCCGGACTTTTTTGACCTCGAAGTACTGGGTCACCCGGCCCATGGGTATCTCTCCCGTCCCGATCAGCTCGTAGAGCCGCTCGAGGCTGTTGACCCCCAGATGCTGCAGCAGCGCCGGCACGTGGTCGGTGAAGCTGGAGTGAAGGTGGAGTTTCTTCAAGCGCGTCCTGACAATCTTCTTGCCCAGCTCGATGCTCTCCTGCCGCCCGGTGCTCTTCAGCCACCGCCGGACCGCCGACCGCGCCTTGGGCGTCTTCACCTCCCGCAGCCAGTTGATCGACGGCTTCTTGGATGCCAGATGCAGGACCTCGACCGTTGAGCCGCTCCGCAGCACCGCATGGATGGGCTCGATCTTGCCGTCAACCTTGGCCCCAATGCAATGCAGCCCCAGGTCGGTGTGCACCGCGAATGCAAAATCGAGAACGGTCGCGCCCTTCGGCAGTGAAATGAGGTCCCCTTTCGGCGTGAACACGAATATCTCGGCGTGAAAGAGATCGATCTTGAAGAATTCGAGGAACTCGTTGGAATCGGTGAGGTCCTTCTGCCATTCGATAAGGTTCTTCAGCCACGTGAGCGCGTGATCGTCTTTTGTCAATTGAGACGTCCCGCCGCCGTCCCCGTTCTTGTACAGCCAGTGCGCCGCAATGCCATCCTCGGCGATCTGGTTCATCTCCCAGGTGCGTATCTGCATCTCGATTATGTTCCCTTCGGTGCCCACGACAGTCGTGTGCAGCGACTGATACCCGTTCGACTTGGGCGTCGCGATATAATCCTTGAACCGGTCGGTGATCGGTTTCCACAGCGAGTGGATGATGCCCAGGATGTGGTAGCAGTCGGCTATGGAGCGCGTGATAACCCTGATAGCCAGAAGGTCGTAAATTTCCTCGAACGGCTTGTTCCGCTGCTCCATCTTCCGGTAGATGCTGTAGAAATGCTTGGGACGGCCGACCACGGTCGCCTCAAGCTTCTCGGTTTCGAGACGGCGGCGCAGCGGGACGGCGAACCGGTCGATGACTGTTTCGCGGTCGTGACGGCTCTCTACAATGCGCGAGACAATAGTCTTGTAGCGATGCGGGTAGAGATACTTGAACGCCAGGTCTTCGAGCTCCCACTTGATCCGCGCCATGCCCAGCCGGTGGGCCAGCGGCGCATAGATATCCAGCGTCTCGGTGGCGATGTCCTTGATGCGCTCCGGCGGAAGGTAGTTCAGAGTACGAAGGTTGTGCAGGCGGTCGGCGAACTTGATGATGATCACGCGCAGGTCCTGCGCCATCGACAAAAGCATCTTGCGGAACGTCTCCGCCTGGCGCTCCTGCCGCGACTTCATCTGGAATGTGCGTATTTTGGTCACGCCGTCGACCAAGAGCGCGATCTCCTCGCCGAACGCATCGCGGATGTCCTCCCGCCGAAACGGGGTGTCCTCAAGCACGTCGTGCAAAAGCCCGGCGGCGATTGTCACGGAATCGAGCTGTTGCTCGGCCAGGATAAGGGCCACGGCTATCGGATGGGCGAGAAAGGGCTCGCCTGATTTGCGCACCTGGTCCCGATGCGCGTTCCACGAGAAGCGGTATGCGTCTCGTATCAACTCCCCGTTCACCTTCGCGTTGATCTCCAGAATCCGCTTCAGAAACACCTCGACGGAGTCATCGAGGGAACTCGCGAGGGTGTGCGGCTGCATGCTTTCCGTTCGTGTCACCATACCGTCGTGCCCGTCCGGGACTCAGCCCCCGAGTTTCTCTTTCTCGCGGCGGAAATCGCCCAATTTGGATTCGACCTCGCCGAGCAAAAACCGCAGCTCGGAAGCCTTCTCGACAGCGCCGAGAATCTGCTGTTCCTCGGCGGTAAGGTTCTTCATCTGCGCCTTGATATCCTCCATGAGCAGGCTGAGGCTCTTGATACGGCTCTCCGCCTCCTTCACCGCTTCCTTCTCGCGCGCCAGCTCGCGCATCTTCGTCTCGACCTGCTCGGCGGTTTTCTGCATGTCACCGATGCGGGAGCCGACGGTATCGATGTCCTTGGCGCGGGACTGGATACGCTCGATATCGTCCTCCGCTTTTCCGATGAGCGCGCCCAGCTCGTCGATCTTCTTCTGTGTCGCGTTGACCATCTCGCGGTCCTTGTCTATCGACTTGATCCGGATCTCCATGTCGCTCACCACCGTGTCCATGCTCTCGATTCGCGCATCGATGGCCTCGATCTTGGACGAACGGCGGCCGATCTGGTCGAGCTCTCCCTGGAGGTCTTTCAGGAGCTGCTCCGCGGTAGCCAGCTGCTCCTCCGCCTTGCCGACATCCTCCCGGTGACGGCCGATTGCCTCCAGCTGGCCGTTGGTATCCGCCACAACGGCATCAAACCGCTTTTTCTTTTCCTCAACGGTCGTGTCATAGTCGGTAACGCTCTGCTGAAACGCCGAGAGCCCTTCGCGCCCGTCGGCCAGAAGCCCTTCGAGCTCTGCGCGCATGTCTTTGATATGACTCTCCTCCGAGAGGAGCGACTCTTTCTCTTCCGCCAGGCGGACCATCATGCCCTTCGCCTCTTTCGATTGCGCCGAGATGGACGAGAGGCGCTCCGCGAGTTCCTCGACCGCCGCCTGTTCCTTGCCCAGGTTCTGGATTTTCATATTGATGTCGCCCAGCAGATAGTTCAACTGGTCCAGTCGCTTCTCTGTTTTGTCAATCATCCCCTTGCGCTGGAGCTGGGCGTTGATCCGCTCGTCGATATCGGCAACCATGCCCGACAGGCCGTCAACCTTGCGCTGCACCTCCTCGATGATGGCGGCCCGTTCCTCGGTCTGGGCGATACGCTGGCTGGCCTCGTCGGAAAGCGCGCGAAGCTGGTCGATCTTCGTACTCACCTCCAGCACCTGCTGTTCCTGCGCCTTCATCTCCCGGATCTTGTCTTCCATCGATGCGGCATCGGCCATGAAATCGGCCATCTGCCCGGAGATCGCATCGAGCTCCTTGCGCCGCTCGAACAACCCTTCCTCCTTGCGTAACGTATCGTCCACCAGCGTGCCCATGTCCTGCAGGCGCGATTCCCGATCGGCGATTTCGCGCTCCTTGCGCACCATCCCGTCCAGCCGGGAGTCCATCTCGTTGAGCTGCGACTCCATGTCGGCAATGCGCTGCCCGATGGTATCCACCGCGCTCCACTCACGCGAAAGCTCTTCGATTTTCACCCGCACTTTGTCAACATGTTTCTCGTATTCCGAGACCTGGGCCCGCCGGGTTTCGAGCGCCTGCTGGTGCTTGGACAGCGTATTCAGAATCGCCTCGGTGTTGCGGGCCACAGTGAGCACTTCGTGTGCCCGTTCTCCCACCTGGTCGACATGGGACGATTGCGCCTCGAACGCGCGCAGCTTCGCGCCCAGCTCCTCATCGAGCGTGCGCATCTCTTCTATTCTCGCGCCGGCTTCCTCCATGAAGCGCCTGAACTGCCGTATCTCGTTGACAGCGGCCTTGCTCTCCTCGAGACGTTTCTCTATCGTGTCAATGTTTTTGTCGACCTTGTCAAGCGCTGCGTAGCGCTCCTGCAGATGCTTCAGGTCCGAATCGATCCGCCACGTCAAGGTATTGAGGCGGCCCGCCTCCTCGTTGGCCTTCTCCACGACCACCTTCTGGTTCTCCAGCGTCCGGACCTTCGCCTTGACATATTCCGACAGGCTGTGCAAGCTGTCCATCTTCTCTTTCAGAAGCGTGAACGTCCGCATTTCCTGCCGGGTATCCGCGATCTCCTCCCGGGCGTGCTGCGCCGCCTGCTCGACGTCCGCCAGACCCTTGGCATGCTCCTCTACCTGGGCGGCAAGACGCTCCGCCCGGCTTTCCGTCTCGCCGATCGTATCGGCGAGCTTCTTCTGGCGCTGTTCTACCGCAACCGCCGCCTCCAGGCCTTTCTGGATCGAGTCAGCGCCCTTCTGCTTGGAGAGCTTCCCCACGATATCATTCATTTTCGCGCTGAGATCATTGACAAACGCTTCCTGATTATGCACCTTGTCAAGTGCCCCCTCGATCCGGGCCAGGCGTTTCTCGATGGAAGAAACCTTATCGTCAAAACCGTCGATCTGCGCCCCCTGTGCCGATGCGCCGTCCAGCTTGCCCTTGAGCTCGCCGAAGGCGGCCGTAAGGTCGCCCAGCTCCGCGCGGGCCTCCTCCGTCGAACGCACGCCCGACTGGATCTGTGAGCGCTCCGTCTGCGCCGACGCGAGCAGAGAATGCAGGTCCGCCTTCTCGGCCTGCACCGACTGAAGCACATCCTGGATCTGATTCAGGTTCTTCTCGATTTCCTCTGCCAGCACGCCGGGATCCTTGAGGTCCTTTTTCTTCGACAGCGAAAACATCATAGCAGCAGCTCCTCTTTCGGGAATGTCTCCTCACGGCGTATCTTCCAGCGACCATCAGTCCTCACAAGCGACAGCTTCTTGCCGTTTTCCACCTGGAGCAGGTCGGAGGCGTACCCCTGGATAAATCTGACCACCGCGGTCGACGGCGAGAAATCGGTCAGTACGACGCGGTCGACGTCCACCTCGACAAAGGTATAGGCATCGAACGTCCGCTGCTTCCGCGCGCGCCACTCCTCCCACTCCTGGCCCTGGCCGCGAAACGACTCGTGATCGTAGAAGGATGCATAGCGCTCCATGTCCATGGATTCCCATGCCCGCCGCCACGCATCGACAAACGCGACAAACTCCTCTTGCCGGCGCCGGTACCGCTCGACCACCGCCGCGCGCCGCCGCGCCAGCAGCGCGTAGTCGGGATACGCGGCAGGATCCGCCAGCCGCCGCTTGTTAACAATCACAATCGGCGTGCCGATGCCGACGCCCAGAATTCCCGACAGCTCCCGCAGGTCCTCGTTGTCAAGCTCGAGACATCCGCGGGTCTGGAGCGGGGTACTGTCCGGCGACGTGCCGTGAATCCAAATGCCCTGCCCCGTACGGCCCGCCGCGCGATCCTCATCGTTGGGGTAGTCGAGCACATAGGCCATGGGGCCGTACACCTCGGAAAGGTCGCTGTCCTCCTTGCGCCCGATGAGACAGTAACGTCCCTCGGGTGTTTTTTTGTCTCCCGCGCGCTCCTTGCGCCCGCCGTTCTCACCCACCGCCATGTCATAGCGACCCCGTACCGTCCAGCCGCTCCCGCTTTGTGCAAGAAGATACAAGGCCTTGTCCGCCTTGTTCGCCAGCAGAACATGCGTCATCTCGCGCGGGACCTCCCACGGGCTCGCCGGACGGCCTGATTCGGCCTTCGGCTCAGGCGCCGCTGCGGCGTCCTCAGTAATCGGCTCATCAGGCGCATGCTCCGGCGCGGACGGCACGCTTTCCGGTGCAGGACTGGGCGCGACCGGCTCGGAAGCCTCCTGCGGCCGCCGCTTGATCGCCTCCGCTCTCCGCTGCAGCGCCTGTCGAACCCCGCGGATTGCCGGCGGAACCGCAACCGCAAGCAGAACCACCGCTGCAAACGCGAGAACCCCCAGCCCGATCCGCGGAATCCAGCGCCGCACCGCCGGCCCGACGGGCACCCGCTCGGCATACGCGCGGCGGATTTCCCGTCGTTTCCTCCAGGTCCGGTAACGGAACTCGGCGGCTTTCAACCGGTACCGGAAAAAACGCGAACACTGCTTAATTGGTGATTCAATCATCGGCACAGGCCCGGACACCGTCAGCGTAACACCAAGATTATATAATCGTGGATGCGCATATTAAAGAATTGAACAATAAATAGGCACAACGCTCACCCGCCCGCCAATCACCGGCTTCCCGGCCGCGCCGCAGCGAGCGTCCCGATGATTTCCTTCACGCGCCCGGCGGTCCGATCGTCGGGTCGTCCCGAGAAACCGGCCACATGCGACAAGCCATCCGGCCTGCAATACCGGCACACTTCGTTTTCTTCGAACACGCCGATCGCGGGCTTGCCCAGAAGATGCGCCAGCTCGAACAGCACCGCCTTGCCCGACACGACCGCGCACGACACCTGAATCAACGCAGCGCTCCGCGAGGGTGACAGCGCGGGAAACGCCGGCAGCCCGGACCGTTCGATCCAGGCCACCAGGTCCTCGTCGGCCGAATCGCCCGCGTAGATGACCCACTCGAGATTGTCAATCTCACGCACCGTGTTCACCAGCGTGGAAGTCCACTCCGCGCCGAACCGGCCGTACAGGTACGCGGCATCAAGGCATGCGACCGCCGCACCCTCGGGGATGCGATACTCGCGAAGCGCATGGCGCATCTCCTCGATCGTTTCTTTCGAGACCGACCAGGTTGCCGGCGGGACAGGCTTGGCGCCCATGACCGCGGCCGCCAGAAGGTTCTGGTCGGATGCATGGGCGGCTTCGCCGGTCGTGCGGATACGGACATTGAGAAAGGGATAGCTCGCGGCTTGGGCATACCCGATGCGGATTGGCGGCGCCATGCGCGCGATCAGATACCACAGCGATGCATCCGGATTTTTCTCCAGAATGACACACGCATCACAGGCCTTCTGAGACAGCATGTCGCCGAGCTCGCCGAATTCCCGTGAGTACAGGTACCGCTCGCCCCGGTCGTAAGCGACTACGTCGGCGATGCCCCTCACGCGCTCGAAAAATCCCGCCACGCGTCGTTCGCAGGCGATCACGACTTCCGCGCCGCTGAAATGATTGACCAGCGCTCCTACCACGCTCATGGCATGGAGCGATTCGAGCGGGTCCTCCGGCAGGATGACAGCGAGCCGCCGCGCGCCCGTGAGATCCGCGGGAAGACGAAGCGGGGTGCGGCTCCTGAAGCAGGGATATGTCAGGCGCACGAGGGCATCTTGCCCCCGCGGCCCCACCAGCCGCGACAGGCGGCTCAACACGGGACGATCCGGCTGTCCGAAAGAAGATGAAGAACTCATCCGGCTCGCTCGAGGATGGCGTTTTATCGGCGCGGAACCATCAAATATACAACCATGAGGCGCGGTCGAAAGACACGAAGCCCGGCAACGGCATCCGGTTTTCCTCACGCGATGCAAAAGACATCGCGCACGAGCAGGGAAAATCCTACCCTCCCGACCCCGCGGCTTCCTGTGCGAGAAATGCGGCAAACGCATCACGCCAGTCGGACATGATATGCATTCCCTCATCCTTGAGCCGGCGGTTCTCCATGACCGAATACGCCGGGCGCAGTGCGGGAAGAGGATAGTCCCGGGTGGCGCACGGTTCGACGGCCGCATCGATCCCGCTCGCCCTCAGGATATGGCTGGCAAACTCATACCACGTGCAGGAGCCTTCGTTTGAGCAGTGATAGAGCCCGAAGCGGCCCGTGGGGATGACCGCGAGTATCTGCCGGCAGACATCCATGCTGAAGGTGGGCGTGCCGGTTTGATCGTTGACCACGCGCAGGGAAGTGCCATCGTCCTGTTTCTGCCGGGCCAGTCGACGCATGGTCTTCACAAAGTTTTTTCCGTGGACACCGTAAAGCCAGGATATCCTGAAAATATAGTGCTGTTCCAAAACAGCCGCGAGCATCCGTTCGCCGGCAAGCTTGGATTCGCCGTACACGGAAATCGGGTTGGGTGTATCGGTTTCGACGTAGGGTTCGCTTGCGGCGCCGTCGAATACATAGTCGGTACCGATATGGACCAGCGGGATGCCAAGCCCGCCCGCCGCGCGCGCCAGATTGGCAACCCCGTCGGCATTGACACGAAACGCCGCGTCCCGGTTGCTTTCGCACGCATCGACCGCGGTATAGCCGGCGCAATTGACTACAATGTCCGGGAGGGCATCGCCTACAACACTGTCGCACGCGGGATTCGTGATATCGATATCCGGCACGTCAAGGCCCTCCGCCCGATGACCCCCCGCCGCGCACGCGGCGACCATGTCGCGGCCAAGCTGCCCGTTGCTGCCCACAACCAGAATGCGCATGCGTGTTTTCCCATTTCCCGCGCGCCTACGGGCGACCGGTGTTTTGAAATCCTGGACCAGAAGAAAAGCGTCCGACGGGAGCGACAGGGACGTTACCCCTGTGTCAGGAGCCCGCGGCACCCCTCAAGGACCGGCTCGAGATATGCCTTGCCCCCTACCGAGATGCTTCGCGCCGGCAGTGAATGCGCTTCCATGGCCCAATTCGGCCGGCTGCGGAAATTGGCGTAGTGCTTCATGAGTTCGGCGGATGTGACATTTGACTCGACCCCCGAGAGCATCTGGTCGGCCATCAGGGCGGTAAGCACAATACTGCGCGAGCGGAACCCGTCAAAAATGGCTCGGATCACTTCGTTCTGCCGCCGCACCGCATCGGCCTCGCCGCTAAGCCCGGGCTTCATGAAATCGACAACCTGCTGTTCGCGCATCGTATGGCGGCCGCTGCGCATGCGCATGGCGCTCGCCGCGGCGTTGTCGACCCGGACCTTGATCCCGCCCATAGTGGAAACCGCGCGCAGGACATCTTCTTTGTCAAGCTCTGCGTACTTGGGCACGCGAACGTTCATGATTCGCTCGAGCAGCGTGGATGCAAAAGCCGAGCCGCCGTAGAGGTACGCCTCCCTGATCGTCGCGAATCCCTGCGCGAAGTCGGCCACGTACAGGTTGGACGGCACATGCACGGTATGGACCTCGCTTCGGTCAAACTGCACGCTCACGAGATGAAATACGCCCAGCGGGCTGCAGAGCAGGATATTGAGCGGCATATACTTGACCAGCACCTCGGTCTTGGTTTTATTCAACTGCGCGAACCGCTCGGCCACGCCGGCCTCCGGCGCGGTCTTGGCGACCTCGAACGGGCGCCCGTCGGCATGCACCGTCACCTGCTGCCCCGCGATCAGGTTCATGGCCTCGCCCGAGGCGGGGCGCTCGACCAGAAGCAATCCCTCACGGTTGTCCACCGTGACCGCCGACACCGACGTCTCAACCGTGAAATCCGAGCCCTTGCCTGCCACCGTTATCTGGGCAAGCGGGGTCACCACCTTTATCATCTCCTGGGTGGTGCTGTACACGACCTTGTACCAGCACAGGCCCGACCACTGGAACACCTCCACCGCCCGTTTCTCCCCCTCGGTCCCGATCTTATCGAATGCGATTTCCGTATTGTTGTCCATGTCGACGCGAGAGTAGGAATTGATCGAGAATTCCGCCTGGGCATCGTCTCCCGTGCGGACCCGGTCTCCCTCGTTAATGTTCATGCCTTCCTTAATCGGGCGATCTTTGCCGTCAAGCGATTCGAGGCCGAGCTCTCCGAGATAGAACTCAAGACGGACATGCGCGCCGAGCTCCACCGGCTTGTCGAGCGTTCCCACCGAAACGTTTTCATTCGCTTCGAGCTGGCTGCCCAGGCTGAGCCCCGACAAGTCGGAGGTCATCCGGACACCGGCCACTTTAAGGATCTCAAACTGCGTGGTTCCCAACGGCACGCGATATGTTCCCGGGCGCTCGACATTCCCGTCGATATGCACGCTGATCTTTCTCAGAGGCGCGATTTCGGCGGGACGCCTGAGGAGATTGACCACGGCAACAGCCTGCCACGCAATGGCAGCACCCAGGAGCGAATACAATACGATCCGGATTCGTTTTCTGGTTGATCGGCTCATAATGCTCTGGCCTTCTCGCGAATGATGCGCCACCGGTTCTGATCCAGACGCCAGATCATCGTGCGCAGCTCCGGCGACGTGCCGCTGCCTCCGGCGCGCCCGATCTTCGCGAATGTGCGGTAGTACCTGTCCCGCTCCTTCTCGGCCCACGCCGAGTCAATACTTATGATACCCTGATGCTGGGGCCGGCGCAACCATTTCGTGAAGGTCTCTGTCCGCCAGGCATCAAAGCCCCCTCCGGGATAGCGGAACTTCTCCTGGTCGTAAAAATCCGCGTATCTGGCGCTGTCCCGCCCGTTTACGGCCGCAACCCACTGTGCCAGGCTGTCTTTCCAGGCGAATTCCGGGGGCGCGGACGGCTCCGGCTGTCGGGCACTCGTCCCGCCGGCACTCTCTTCATCTTCGGCAAAATCAGCAGTCCCGCGCAAATTGTCCGGTTCCGCCGGGCGCTCGACGACCCGTATCGGAGGCTGGACGGGCGCTGTTCCACCGGCCTCATCGGTGAGATAATCGATATACTCCTGCTCCCCCGCGTCCGGCTTGGCCCCGCCCAGATACAATCGCAGCCCGATCAGGGCCAGGAGTACCAGGAGCAGCACCCAGAACGTGGCGCGGCGCAGGATATGCCACGAGAACCGGCCCCCGGCAGCGAGATACCGGGGTGCCGCGTGACGCGCGTTCTCGAGCCCTTCCTTGACTGCCGACTCCACGCGCAGTCCCAACTCGCGTACCGATGGCCGGCGCCGGGGCTCCTCATCATAGGAGTACCGGTAGGCATAGTAGCCGTAATATCCATAATAGTAGGGGTAGTATCCCCGCGAGTGCGGCACGCCGTTCAGGATGCATCCCAGGATCTTGGTGCCGATACGCTTGAGCTGACTCCGCGCCTGCTTTGCGGCCCGCATGGGCGTCCAGAGCGTCCGGACAACCATCAGGCAGGCATCCATTTTGGGCGCCATGATAATGGAGTCGCTCACCGGAAGGATGGCCGGAGAATCGTATATCACGATGTCCGCCATATGCCTGATCTCCGCGAGCATGTGGTCGAATCGCGTGGTGCCCAGAAGCTCGGCCGGATTGTGGGGACGCTCGCCAGAAGTGATCACATGCAGGTTTTCATGCCGGGTGCTCTTGATAATATCCGTGAGGGACTTGTCGCCCTTGAGGTACTCGTAGAAGCCGAGTTCCTTGCCCACATCAAGGAAATGGTGAATCTGGGACCGCCGCAGATCGCCGTCAACGAGAATGACCTTCTTGCCGTCCATAGCAAAGGTCAAGGCAAGGTTGAACGCGAGCGTGGTTTTGCCTTCGCCTTTGACCGCGCTGCATATCATGAGTACCTTGGCATGGTGCATGGCCGCGAGATGCTTCAGGTTGGCCCGCAGCGCGCGAAAGGGTTCGAGTACGGTCTTGGAAAGCTTCTCCACGCCCTCGGCGCTGGTCTTCTCGGCCTCGATATGCGGCACGACGCCAAGCAGGGGAAGTTCGAGGCCTTTCTCCACCTGCGACACGTCTTTGAGCGTCTGGTCGAGGTACTCGAGCAGAAATGCCAGGGCGATGCCCAGGATGAGCCCGACAAGTATCCCCATGAACACGCTCGACAGCTTCTTGCTCGAGACCGCCACCCGGGGCAACTTCGCCAGCTCGAGAATCTTGATGTCGGATTCCTTTGCATCCCGCTCTATCTTCGCCTCCTCGAATTTCTGCTTGAGCAGGCTCAAGGTGGACAGACGTGTGCTGGTTTCTCTCTGCAGGTGGGCGTACTGCTGCTGGAGTGACGGCAGGTCGAGCAGCTCCGCGTTGAGCTTTTCGATAATCTGCTCCTGCGCGGTGCGTTTGGCCTCGAGGCTCGATATATCGACGGTCAGGGAAACGAGCTGCTCGAGGAGGTTCTCGCGGATCGGGTTCTTGACAAATGTCTTGCTCACCGCCTCCTTGGCAATCTGGCTGCCCATGGCCTCCTTGAGCTTCTCTATCTGCTGCCGGATCGTGCGCACTTTGAAGTGGTCGTCGCTGTATTCGGCGGAAAGCGTGTTCAGCTCCAGCTCCAGATCGGCGAGGCGGTTCTGAAACGGGTTCTCGAACGTCATCGATTGCACGACGTTCATGTCCTGCTTGCCGATCTGTGCCTTCAGGGCATTGAGCTGCTCCTTGTTGCTGAGCAGGTCGAGCTGTGTCTGCTGCAGGGCCAACTCCATATTGGCCAGCTTCGTGACCACCAGGTTTGCCTCTTCGGAAAGCTGGATCAGCCGGTTCTTCTCCTTGAAGTTGCGAAGCGCATTTTCTTTTTCCTCGAGGTCGGCCTGCAGCTTGTCTATCTGCGTCTTGAGGTTCAGGATCAGCCGCGTGTTTTCCTGCGCGTTGACTTCGCGGTGATATTCTATGTAGGTACGGCACAGGTCGTTGACAACATCGCGCGCAAGGTGGGCATCGGGATGCTTGTAGGACAGCTCGATAATATCGGTCTTTTCACCTTCGGTTTCGCCCTGCCGGATCGTGAGACCGCTACGGATCTGTCCCACTTCCACCGCGCCGCCCAGATTCTCGGACACGCGCTCGAGCACCACGCGCGACTTGAGAAGCTCGAGATGCGTATTGAAGCTCTTTTCGTGGTCTTTCCAGTAGCGGTACGTGCGCTGCGGCAGAATGACATGCTCTTCCGGCCGAAACAGCAGGCGGGCGTTCGTCCGGTAGAACTTCTCCGCCGCGAGATACGACAGGAGCGAAAACACGCCGAACCCCAAGGTGACCAGAACAATCACCGCCCGACGGCGCAGGAGCACGGCGACGTACCGGAAGACATCAAACTCTTCCTCTTCCTCGTCCTCCCCGGAATGGGGCACATGGGAAGGTAACGGGATCGCCGGTTCTCCGGGAGTCGCCGGCGGCGGCGCGTGATGCGGCGCGGGCTTGGGACGATCGCCGGCGGACGGCGGGACATCAGCGGCAGCCGGCCCGGCGCCGGGCCGGGCGTGTGACGGCTGCTCGGGCAGCTCCTCCGGGACCGGCGAAACCCTCACGCGCCGCGGGGGGCGCCCGGGGGTATCACCCGAAGACGGTGTTGCGGCGGGCGATTCCGGCGGTTGCTGCCGCGGTGCCTCCCCCGCATCACCCATCTTGCGAATGATATCACCAAGACTGAGCCTGCGCTTCTTGCGATCCATCAGGAGTGTTCTTCGAGGTCGTCCAGGACAACCTGGATGTCTTCGCGCGATATCTCCGTGAGATTGTGCGCGAACCCGTAGCTCATGGCCAGCTTGCACAGGCGATTGATCTCGCGCGGTACCCCGCCCGTACTTCTGAAAATGAGTTCGAGTCCGAGACTCGTGAACATGGTCTGTCCCGCGAGCCCCGCCACGCGCAATCGATGCTGAATGTAGTTAATTGTATTATGGTAGTCGAGATTGTTCAAATGAAACCGGAGGAAAATACGCTGGTCCACCTGCTTGAGGTTGCGCATCTTCTCGCGCAGCTCCGGCTGTCCTACGAAAAATACCGACAGGTAACTCTGCGACCCGGCAGAAAGGTTGGTCAGGCCCTTCACCTCATCGATAACCTCATCAGCCATCTGCTGCGCCTCATCGAAAATAAGTACCAGCAGCCGCTTTTCATCATAAATAAGCTTCTCGACTCGCTCCCGGAAAGCATTCATCAGGAGATACTTGTCCCCCCGCGGCGGCAGGTCAGCCTCCTCGATCATGGACATCCTGGGATCCCGATACGAAATGCGTTTCACGATATCATAGAGAATGTCCGTAAATGCAAAATTGGAGTTCTCAAAGTCGAGCGGCTCGAATGCATCATGGGACAGGGAGTTGTGAAAGACGCTCTTCGTGATGGTCTTCCCCGAGCCGACTTCGCCGGTGAGAAGGCCCATGTTCATGTTCCGATCTTTTACAACATAGGTAAGGCGATCGAGCGCTTCGCGGTGATCCTCGCTCTCGAAGAAGAACCGCGTATCGCACATCTCTTCGAACGGGCTTTCTTTCAGTCCCCAGTATTCCAGATGCGTCATAA
>WJMI01000053.1 GCA_014728015.1 Chitinivibrionales bacterium
CCGACAGACTTCATCGAGAGAACATCCGGGTGAATCGTGCCTGTCTTGGTCAGCACGACCGCGCGCTCGATCGTATTCTCCAGCTCGCGGATATTGCCCGGCCAGGTGTGCTTCCGCAGCACCTCAACGCATTTGGCGTCGACGCCCTCGACCGTGAACCCGTTTTCGCCGTTGTACTTGCGAACAAAATGGTCTACCAGCAGGGGGATATCATCCATGCGCTCGCGCAGCGGCGGCAGGTGGATATGAAACACATTGAGCCGGTAGTACAGATCCTCCCGGAACGTCCCGCTCTCAATGGCCTCTTCGAGATTGCGGTTGGTGGTCGCCACGATACGCACGTCTACCGCGATGGGATCCTCGCCGCCCACCTTGTTGATTTCGCGCTCCTGCAGCACCCTGAGAAGCTTTGCCTGCACGCCGACCGGCATCTCGCCGATTTCGTCGAGCAGAAGCGTCCCGCCC
Source organism: Chitinivibrionales bacterium (assembly GCA_014728015.1). Lineage (GTDB taxonomy): Bacteria > Fibrobacterota > Chitinivibrionia > Chitinivibrionales > WJMI01 > WJMI01. The sequence continues at coordinate 466 of WJMI01000053.1, forward strand.
GACGCGTACTCGAATTTCCCGGTCTTGCTCCGCAGCGCGCCGGTGAACGCGCCCTTTTCGTGGCCGAACATCTCCGATTCGATAAGCCCTTCCGGCAGCGCCGCGCAGTTGACTTTCACAAAAGGGCCCTGTTGCCGCGGGCTGAGGTAGTGAATCGATCGCGCGATAAGCTCCTTCCCCGTCCCCGACTCTCCCGACACCAGCACCGTCGACCGGCTTTCGGCCACCGTGCCGACCAGCCCGCGAATGTCCTGTATGACCGCCGTCTCGCCGATATGACGCCACCGGTCTTCCAGCGCATCCTTGAGCAGGCGGTTCTCTTTCACCAGCGTCCGGTACTCAAGCGTACGGCGCACGTTCATCTCGAGCACGTCCAGAAGGTTCTCCCCTTTCTGAATGAAGTCGTACGCGCCCTGCTTCATGGCATCCACCGCCATATCAACCGCTCCATAGGCCGTGATAATCACGAACGGCACCTCGGCATCGATCGCCTTTACTTTCTGGAGCAGCTCGATGCCCGATATGCCGGGCATCTTGACATCAGAAACAACCATGTCCCACGCGCCCTTTTCAAACCGTTTCAGCGCCTCGCCGCCGCTGCCGCATCCCTCGGCCGCAAAACCCATACGCGAGATCACTTCGACGATGGATGCCCGCACGTGGGCATCGTCGTCAACAACCAGAATCCTGCCTGTGCTCATGCGCCCTCTCCTCGTTCTTCCCGCCGGGGAAGGAACACCCGCACGCTTGTCCCCCGCCCCTTCGTGCTGCGCACCCGGATATATCCCGAATGATGCTCGACGAACTTCTTGACTATTGCCAACCCCAGGCCGGTTCCGTTCTCCTTGGTGGTGTGAAACGGATCGAATATCTTCTCGAGGCGCTCTTCTTCGATTCCTTCGCCCGTGTCGGTGACCTCGAAACAGGCGTAGCCGGCGCTCCCTTTGGGCGAATCCTCGACTGACACGCGCAGATCCCCGCCGTCCGGCATGGCCTGCAGCGCGTTCATGCACAGGTTCATGATCACCTGCTGCATCTTCTCAGGGTCCGCCATCACCGTGACACTGTCCTCGCCGGCAAACGCCCGCGTGACCGTCACGTGCTGGCCCAGCCGCTCTATCTCGATTTCCACGAAATCCACGGTTTCGGTCAGGATGTCCTGCAGGGCCACGCGCCGGAGCCGGGCCTCGAGCGGGCGGCTGTATACCAGAAGGTTTGACACGATACGGTTCAGCCGCGCGAGCCCGTCGATGATCCGTTTCAAGGTTTTGCGCCGCGGATCGTCGCGGTCGAAGTCGCGATCCAGAAGCCCGGCCCATACTCCCATGGCGCCGAGCGGGTTGCGAATCTCATGCGCGACCGTCGCCGACATTTCCCCCAGCGCGGCCATCGTTTTCGTGCGCTGCATTTCCTCTTCGAGCGCCTTGATTTTCGATATGTCGTTGAATATCTCGACCGCGCCCAGGGTCCTGCCGCTCTGATCGCGAAGTGTCGCGGTCTGGTATGATACCGGAACGGGATACCCCTCCCGGTGCCATATCACCTTCTCGTCCCAGACGTGCCCGCCACCCGTCCGCAGCACATCGAGCAGGCGCCCGTGTTCCCGGGCCTCGCGGCTGAACACCTCGGTGTAGCTGCGCCCCAGCACCGTATCGGGCCCCTGGCCGGTAATGTCGGCGGCCGCCCGGTTGAACTGCGTGACCGTGCCCGCGACATCGATACCGATGACCCCGCTGTTCATGCTTTCGAGGATACTCGAAAGGTAGGTCTGGGTTTCCTCCTGCCGGGCCAGGCTGTCGGCAAGCTCGCGGTTCTTGCGGTCAAGCTCCAGGTTAAGCTTCTTGAAATCGGCCTGCATGTCGGCATAGGCGCTGCTCAATTTCTCCGCGCGTTCCTGGAAATCGAGAAACGCCTTTTCGAGCGACTCGACCATTTCCGGGGAGATATTGCTCTTGTCAAGATTTTGCTTCTGCATCCGGGCTCGCGCCCTCCGTATCGGCGAGATGCTTGAGATAGTGCTCCAGCTGCTGTTCCGTCTCGAGGAAGCCCCGTATCGTGGTCTCCACCCGCGCGAGGACCGTGTCCAGACGATCGGTGGCCTCGGATCGCGGCACCGAGCCCTTCTCGCGCTGCCAGCGGTCTGCCGGCTCCTGCGTGCGCCCGCGCTCCGCCGTGATCGCGTTAAGCAGTTTCTGCTTCTCCTCAAACAGGGGCAGCACTCGCGACAAATCGCCGCGACTCAACACGAGCTGACCGTATATCTTCTGGACAAGGTCGCTCAGTTTCCGGTAGAGCTCGGCCTGCAGCGTGTACGAGCGAGTGAGCTCGACGACGAGATGAGTGGTGCCGCGTTCGTCCATGGACCAGCCGGGTGTGCCGGGGGCTACCGAAGGACCGCCCGGTATTCATTCTCCCAGACAGCATCCTCCATTTTCCATTGTGCCTGCCCGGCCCAGTAGTGCCCCGGGTAGGCCTCCATCAGCTTCTTGTACGTTTTCGCCGCGAGCTCGTACTTCTTCTGGTGCTTATAGATATTGCCGATTTGAAACAGCCCCCACGGCGTGTCATGATACCACTCGTGTCCGCGCGTGGCCCGTTTGTAGTAGTCGAGGGCCCGGTCGTACTCCTTCTGCTTGTAATAGTAATCGGCGATCTTGTAATACGAGTCGGGAACACGTTCGCGGATGTTGTTCTTCTCGCCCGCGGCAATGGCTTTCTCGAATGACTGCACCGCGCGGGCGGGGTTGTCGATCCGGAAATAGGCCGTGCCGAGCTTATAGAAGGCATATACTTTGTCAACATCGTTCGCCGCGCCGGATGCGGCCTGACTGTATGCATCGACCGCCTTGCGATGCTTTTCGAGATCGGTGTAGGCGTCGCCGAGTTTCTCGTACGCCTTGCCCACCCACGCGTGCGTGCGGTACTTCTGGATAAACTGCCGAAGAAGGCGCTCGGCGAGCTCGGACTCCTTGCGCTCGTAGTAACACACGGCCTTGAGAAAGGTGCTTTTCGACGCGAGCGGGTGGGACGGGTAGCGTTCAATCACCTGCTGGAACTGGTTTTCCGCGGACCGATAGTCGCGCACTTTGAGCTTCAAATAGCATATGCCGATATTGTATATCGCGCATGCGGCGATATTGCCGCGCGGGTACGAGACCAGGACCTCTTTGAATGTCTCTATCGCGGCATCGTAGGAGCCGTCGCGGAACATCCGGACACCCTTGAGCATGGCCTGGCCGGGGTCCGTAAGGGTGTCGACAATGGCCATGGACAGAAGAGAATCTATCCGTACTTCCATGGGCGCAAGCGGCACCTCCGGCGGTACATCGCTCACCTCCCGGTGCAGCTCGGCCTCGGCCACCGCCGCAATATCCACCTCGACCGTATCGCCCCGCTGGGCCTGAAGCGCGGACTGGAACCGATCGATGAGCGCCTGCGCTTCGCGCCGCCCCGCCTCATATGATGTTTTCTGCATGTATGCCTTCAGATGCCGTATGGCCTCTTCATACTCCTTTTCTTCTCCGTGGATCTTTCCCAAATAGAAATGCGCATTGTACCCGAGCTCCGGATACGTGACCGCCTTCGAGAAATTCACCTTCGCCATCTGGTTCTGGCCCTTACGGCGGCGTATCAATCCCGCGTAGTAGTAGGCGCCGGCATGTCCCGGATGATACTCGAGGGTTTTACGGAAATGCGCGATTGCCCTGTCGAACCCCGCCGGATCGCCGGTCTGCACGGCCTCCTGGTAGGCTGCCACGCCGTGCTTGAATTCCCGCTCGGCCTCCGGTCCCGCTTTGATCGGACGAGTCGTTGCGGCTGATGCTTTCCGGGACCGCTTTGCGGGTGCGGATGCCTGCTTGCCGCCAGCGGGAGCGGCCGTGGCGGTTGCGACCGCGCCGGTCCCCGCCCCGGGCGCGCCGAGCGAACCGGTCAGCCGATCGAGCTGGGCCTGAACACTGTCGCGCTCCTCGGGATCGCACACCTGCTGATAGAGCTGCAGCTCCTTGATCGCGTTCTGGATTTGTTTGTCGCTTTCGTAAACGCGGGCAAGCATCCGATGCGCCTTCCCCCATCCGGGATTGTACGCCAGCGCTTTCTTGAGGTTGTATATGGCGAGTCTCGGCTTTCCCTGTTTCTCCCGTATCTGGGCGATATGCATGTAGGCGTTGTAGTTATCGGGATAGGCCGCCAACACCTTCCGGAACTCCTCGATTGCCTGCTCGAGCTTGTTCTCGTTCTTGTACTTCACGCCCAGGCGGTA
>WJMI01000054.1 GCA_014728015.1 Chitinivibrionales bacterium
ACCACGGGCCATAATATGGTGACAGCATCCGGGAATAAATAGTCTAGCTCGCCTGGGCATAGAAAGAATATAATTGATTATCTGAGCACCGTCCCCAAAACTTACGCCAGGCAGCGGAAAATACAGCATTAGCTCATATTCTGTTGAAAAGAGCTTCTTTGAAATCAATCTGTTACAGCATAAGCTCTGTGTCGCGTGTATTCAAGAGAATACAATATATGCCTAAGACCATTGATTTGTCCCCCTAAAACCGCTATATTGATGCCAATTCCAGAAGACACTGCTAGTCCGAATGCAAAACCCGAAAATTCCCTGTCCAACGACAGACACTCTTTGAAGGAGATCCTGCCATGAAACCCGCTCCCAGGCTACTTGCGATTCTTTTTGTAGGCGCTTTTGTCTCGGCGTTCGCGCAGCTTAACCTCAACACCATAAGCTCGGCATCGGTGCGCGAATGGAAGTATGTACCTACCAAGGTAGAAACCGTGCTTGTCGAAACAGAGGTCGGCAACGGCCTTGCAAAGACCACGCTTACCATGGTGCTCCAGCCCGGCGCCTACCAGGACTATCGCTACGATCCAGTCGAAATCTGTGATGACAGCGGATGCTACACATCCAGCCGGCGTGTCTGGTACGGTCCCGAGGAAGAGGTTGACAGCATTGAAATCAGCTCGCGGTTCACCGTGCCCACCGATTTCGTGGCCAAGGAAATGTGGCTATGGGTGGACGGGCAAAAGCAGCGCGCGTATATTCAGGACCTGGCCCTTGCCACGGCCCAGTACGAGTCAACGGTCAACCGGCGCAAGGACCCCGCGCTTCTACGATGCCACGGCAACGGCTCATACGATCTGCGGATATTCCCGGCTGAGTCATTTAAAGCCCGCAAGATAGCAGTCGAGTTTAACCATACATTCAATGACGATTCCGCCAGTCTAATCACCGCCGCCATACCTCTCGCATTCGACAGCGCCTATTCCTATTACTATGCGTCTTCGAAAAACGCCTCGATCGGCTATATGAAGGCCCGCATTATCGCCACCGACGGTGGCTCTTATGAATTCGACATGCCGGGACTGGGAAGCGGCACGGTTTCGTCGCGTCCGCTGGTTCTCGAAAAAGAGAACATTGTAACGCTTTCGCCGGGAAGCGTCTACACGAGCGATCCCTCGGGGAGCAACGAATACTTGTGGACCGGCAAGGACAAAGACAACAACCTAGCAGCCGGTTTCTCCTACATGATATCCCAGGCAACGGTCGATCTCGAACCCGAGCCGGAGACTCGGGTAATCGTTCTGGACGTGCGCGAAGAGCACTGGGATCAGGGCGAATACTACGAAGCCCTCTATGAATACCAGTACGGCCGCACATACGACTACTGGAAGGATGTCGAGCCCGTGAATGTGTGGGAGCGCGCGCAGAAATACGCCGTGCTGTGCATTAAGAACTATGTCAACGACGGCCAGAAATTCAACGTGGTTATCAACGAGGAGCCGGTGTTCAATTCGCCGGTATCGCCGACCACATCCAACCTGGTCAAGGCGTTTACGGCCATTGCCGCTGCCGGGCCCGATGCCGGGACCAGCACGCTCGATGCCATGCGCGAGGCCGCGGACCAGGCGGGTGATGACGTGATTATCCTTATCAGCGATCTCATGCGGCCGTATAACTATGTCAAGTACCTCTACGACAGCAACGACAGATACACCGGCACAGAAAAATCCTCCGCAGGCACGGCATTCGACGAGTTGATCGACAGCCTGAGCGAACGTATCGAGAAATCCGAGGCCACTCTGTTCACCATTGACGACGAATACTCGCTCAGCGCTATCGCGAATGAATCGGGCGGCTACCGGCTGGCATCGCTGCGCGACACCTATTACTACTACCGGTACCAGCCGTATGTCGTGGACGGCGAACAGAAATACGTGCCCGCGCTCCCGAAACTGTTCCTCGACGAATACTACGGCAGGGGCATCACCGGCGTGGAAGTCACCTGCTCCCAGGTTGACAACCTTGTGTACACCCTTGACGGTCACCAGTATTTCTGGTGGTGGTGGGCGGAACCCGTCGCGTTGGACGATGCGGTTGCCCCGGGCGGCGCCGTGCTGCGCAAGCGCTCGGCCATGGTGCTGCCGCGGTACGCCACGGGAGAACGCCTTCTCAGGGTCGCCGCGTTCGCCAATCCCGGCCAGAACCTGACGTTCACCATAACCGGCAAGATGGGCGGGTTGAAATTTTCCAAGACTGTCAAGGGGACCGCGGGCGGCTCGTACGGAACGCCGGATGAGAAC
>WJMI01000055.1 GCA_014728015.1 Chitinivibrionales bacterium
GACCGAAATCCCCGGAAAACGACGATATGAAATACAGCGTCAGGCTGTCGCTCCCCTCACGGTAGCTCCCAAGCATCAAAACGCTGTCAATCGCCCCATCTCCCGAAAAACCCGAAAACGTGTCCGCCCCCGTGCTGCAGGCAACAGAATACTCCCGGAATACCTCGAGCGTGTCCGGAAGCGAAGACCAAAAGACAGAAAGGTGATAATCCCCCTGGTAACCCGACCAGACCGGATTATCATCCGACACTTTGGTGCAGAACAGGTACACCAGACACAGCGCGCATGCTACTCGCCATCTTCCGTTCACAGTATGTCCCCGTCGTGTTGCGCAGCGTTAGAAAAAGAATGTAACGGTAAACCCGACGGCGCCCACGCCGCCGGCAACAATCCCCATGGTTCGCAACCGCGCGGCGCGTTCCGCCCTGGTGTGCAATTTGTCGGCGCGCGCCGGATCCGTTTCACTGGAAAAATCTTCGCTGTATTTTCGCACAAGGTATTCGGATGCCGCGGCAAGCCCGATCCCGCCCGCGGCGATTGCCGCGAATCCTATCCGCGCAGGCCATTTCCAGCGCGCATGCCCGCCGGCGCCGGCACCCCGGACAAAGGTAAGCTCTCCCGATTCCCGCACCTCGGGCCACAGCCATGTCACGGGCTCATCCTCCGCAATGCGCACTTCCCTGCCGTCCACCCGAATCGAGTAGCGTCCGGTGTTGCGGAACACGGTTTCGCGAAACCTGACCGAGCAGTTTTCGGAAAGGATGTCCACGCCGGCATCGCAGTCGCCGATATGGACCCGCTCGCAGTACAGGGCCGCCGAGTCTTCCACGGTAATGCCGTTCCACAGGGTATCGTCGGTTTGCACGGGAAAGCAATACTCCGAAGCGGGCAGAGAGGCGAACACGACAGGCCTGTTTGAGGTCCCCAGGGCAATAAGCTTCCCGTTTATCCTGATGCGCGCGCCGTTTTCGCACAAAATGCGGCTTCCTGCGGCAAAGCGGAGGTCGATTCCCCTGCCGATGACAAGTTCGTCGATGAGCACGAACGTGGCCGGCTCGAGGCTCGCGGACTCGATAGAGCCGTGCAGCGGAGTATAGCCTTTTTGCCGGTAGAACCGGTCTTTTTCCTCGGTGAGCCGCACGATATCGCGGGGCGCGTCGAGCGGGCCAAACGACGGCTGTTGGGCGTTGGTCACGACGAACAGCGCCACGATCGCGAACTGGGCGAATACATGTTTTCCTTTGTTCGGCATACTATCGTCTTTGCTGAAGAAAACCCGCACGAGCCGCATAAATATAGAATTTTCTGCCCGCGATTCCCGAATATATATGGCATTGGATGCGTTTGGCGAAAGTCCGGGCCTGCCGGCCAATCAATGGCCGGGCATATTCCGTGATGGAATATCGTCCAGAAGCACCTTGACATCAAAGATTTCCCGCGGATGCTGCCGGTCGAGCGCGGCAGCGAACTTGCCCGCATACAGGTCGGCAAACGAGAGCGTTCGGGCCGCAACGAAAACATCCAAGCCAAGTTTTTCGGTCAGGGCGTTCGTCACATCATGACCCTGAGACGGAACACACAGCCCCGTAGAATCGTGTTGGCCTCAATGCGAACGAATGTGTTTCTCCCTGAGACGGCAAGCGAAACGCAGCACCCGCCCGAAATACGTTTTGTGAAGTAGTTGATTGCGGTGCCACCTTTGATCGCAAGATCTTCATGCTTCCTCAGCTCCGGTATCATCTCCAGCAGCGTGCTTTTTCAGGTATATTTTTGCTAGAGCCTCGAACATTCCGTACCGTGACAGTCTTTTGGACAAATGATCATAAACCAAATCTTCACGAGAAGCTTCAGCGCAGTTGCCGAACTCGTCGGTAGCCGTTTTTTGCCGGAGCAGTGCCTTCACACTCTGGAAGAATTCATCAAAGAAGATGTGAAGCGCATTGTCGTTGAATATCCTTATATCGACAAAGACTATCGGGACACTTACTACAACGACTTTGCCAAGCGGCATGATGAATTTGACCGTAACTGTGTCCGGCTTCATCTATTCCGCCATGAATTCGACGACCTTAATGACATCTCAGAAGACTCGCGGGAAGCATTCCAGAAATCCTATGCTGGTTTCATTGTGTTGCGCGATACAAAGGTCAACACGATTGGCCGCTCATACCTGAGGCCAGAAGTCCTTCAGCATCGCCCGAGCGGCTATTTCACACTCGAGAAATGTCCAGTCAACCTCAGAGGTGTTGAGCTGGTCATAAAAGCCTTCCCCTGGATGCAGCAGGATGGAAACCTTTCGCGCTGTGCTCACGTCGCGCTCTGGAGCACTGTCCGGTACTACAGCGAGAAGTATCCCTTCTACGCTCAGAAGACGCTTTTTGAGATTTCCGACCTTCTGCAGAGTAATGTTCGCAAGAGTCCTTCCAGCGGTATGACCATAATGCAGATCGCACAAGTTCTCCGCGACTGCAATTTCTATCCGGACCTCTACTTCAAGGACCTGCACTCACCCCAGGAATTCCATCGATTGCTGTACACAGTCGTTGAATCAGGCATACCTTATGTCGCTGCACTTCAGAAACCAGGCCGAGAGGGACACGCCGTGGCGATTCTGGGCCATGGCAAAGTCTCTTCCGCAGCAGAGACGTTCGCTGACAGGACGGGAATAGTAGATTCCTGGGAACTCGTGGATTTCCTCATAGCCTCCGATGACAATCATATACCCTACACTCGCATAGAGCGTTGCGAAACGTCTGTTACAAACACCGGCGGGCATGAGTATTGCTACGACAACATCTCTGTTATGGTCGTTCCGTACTATGAGAAGATGTTCCTCGACGTGAACTCCCTGTTCAGGGGACCGAGCTATAGAGGTTGCCTCGATATCATAGAAAACTCATTCCTGAATCTTCCATCTGATCGACCAATCGTGCGAAGAACTTTTCTAACATCCTCGCGATCCTTCAAGAAGTTTTATGCAGAAGAATCGCGGTGCACAAATTATCGGGAGTTGATTCTACGAAGGGAAATGCCGAAGTTTGTATGGGTAGTTGAGTATGCGCTGGCCGAGCAATTTGATGCACACGAATTCACCTGGCAAATACTGATTGATGCTACAGCAATGAACTTCCTGGACAGCGTTTTTATCTGTATTAAGGACGGTACAAGAATGATCATCAATCAACCGCTGAACGATTCACCGGAACCATTTACCATCTTCACACTTGCTTCTGAAACCGAAACACAGTATACTAATAATCTGGAGGTAATATCATGACCCTGCGAGAAGCCGCAAGAGAAGAACTCAAGAAGCTTCCCTTTGAAAAGGCAGAAGTGAGCAGGGAAGTTGTGCAAGAGTACAGGAA
>WJMI01000056.1 GCA_014728015.1 Chitinivibrionales bacterium
CATTATCAGCTCCAAGCCCCAGCAACTGCTGCTCGAGGTGGACAGCGACACGATAGATGCCGGAGACAGCACCAGCATTACCGCGCTGATCTACGACCAGCACGACAGCCTCCGGACCGACCTGACCCAGCAGGTTGAATGAAACATCGTGCCGTCGTCGCAGAAACCCGGCGACCAGCTTGTCGGCACCAGCGGAAGTTCAACGATTTTCACCGGCACGCAGGCCTACCACACGGCGCGGGTCGCCGCGGTGTACAGCGACGGCGAGACGTTTCTCACCGACACGGCAGACATCTATATCCGCCCGGGTGATGCATCGCAGGTGGTCATCGAGCGCGCATCCGAATCCACTATCGACAGCGCGACCATCGTGTCGAGATCGAGTTTCCTTATCCAGGCCGACCCGGTATCCATTATCACCATGGAAGACGGCGATTTTACGCGGTACGTGTATGCGGTCGTGCGCGACGAATACGGGAATTTCGTGCGGCTGGCATCCAATGCGAGCTGGCAGAGCTCCAAGCCCGATTCCGCCACGGTGACGGCATCGGCGAACAAGTGGGAAGCGACAATCCAGCGCCAGTCCGGCGCCGACGGCAACCTGGTGGTGACCGCATCCGAGCCCGGCCTGACCTCCGCGAATGTCGATGTAGAGATGCACCCGGGTCATATCACGGGCCTGCGCCTGGTCGACGGGTCCGGCAATGTCGTTACGTCAATAAGCATCAATACCGACCAGGAGCAGTATGTCAAGGTCCAGGCGACCTGGTCGAACCGCGCGGCGGACGAATGGGTCGATGTCAGCGGCGACTGGGACATGACGCCGTCAATTGCATCCGCCAATCCCCTGCCCGAAAGCAAGGCCGGCGACTGGACATTCAGCCCGACCGAGCCGGGAAGCGCCGACCTGACTGTTTCCGCGGGAGCGGAGCAGGTAGCGATCCCGGTGGTGGTCACCGTTGCACCGCCTTCAATCGTAACCTTCGATATCCTCACGCCGGTCGACTCGCTGATTGCCGGATACCCTATCCGGATGGAACTCAAGATCTACAACGACGACGGCCTTGTGCCCGGGCAGTATTGCGGGCAGTCGGTATTCAGCGATCAGCTCGACAACAGCAAGAACTCCAATGCCCCCTACCTTCTGGTCTGGGACGGCACGAAGTATGATACGCTCTCCTACGGCGAAACCGGCACCGAATGTTTCGACGGCGGTATCGACACGGTCACCACGCTCTTGTATTATGCGCCGTTCTTCTATAAAGACAGCCTGCATCGGATCAGCGTGGACTTCGACGGTCTCGACGATCAGACCATTCCGTTCAGGCTGCTCCCCGGCCCCATTGCCGAGCTGCGCCTGGAGCACCAGAACGGCGTGCCCATGCCCGCCGATACCACGATTGCGCATCCCGACGGCGCCCTCTTTATCTATGCCCGCGCCTATGATGCATGGGGCAACAAGATCGGCGACGAGCGAAGTGACTGGGCGTTCACCAACACGCTTCACGAAAACGATGTCACCCGCGGGCCCCAAATCTATTACTCGGCGGAGAACGTCTCCGGAGACGAGCAGGGGTATATCGTGGCGAGCTCGGTGACGAATTCCTCTGTCAAGGACAGCCTGCAGCTCCTCATCGAAGGCCCTGATGCGCGCCTGGTTTCCGCGGTGACGCGCGATTACAATGCCAACGGCTATCTCGATGCGATCGAGCTGACATTCAACAAAAAGACCGCCTTCCCGGCCGACTACAGTCTGTCAACCATCCTGGTGTACGACAGCCACCAGGGCACCACCGTGTTCTTCTCTATCGACAGCATCGCGCCCCCGAAGGGCGATTCGGCAACACAGTTCACTTTGTATCTCGCCGAAAACACGTCGACCCTCCCGGATGCCCCGCAGACCGGATGGACTCCCACCATCGAGCTGAGCGAGAGCATCAGCGGGGTCGCGGACATCGATACCGCGTGCATCGACGGGGCCCCGCCCGTGGTATGGCGCGTGCGCAAGGTCATCAACTCGGTGGGCGATCGCAGCCGCGACAAGGTGACAATCACCATGAGCGAAGACGTGTTTCTGGCGAGCGGCGACCCGCTCAATTTCTCCATTCTCCCCGCGCTCGTCTATACGGTGTACCGGGCGGACAACGCCGACACCGTGGTGGTCGACAGCATGTTTGTCGGCATCGAGAACCTTGCCGATTTCGGCTCCAACTACGTGGAATTCTACATGACCAACGGCAACGACCTCACCGGCGGACATTTCGTCAATTTCTCGACCGACACCCTGGTGATCGGCGATCGGTACTCGAACACGCCCGATGCAAAAAACCAGAAGGTGAGGGTTATTGTCGAGTCAGCCATCGGCAACCTGCACGTGGGGCCCAACCCGATGTACCCGGTGTTCGAGCATTTCGAGGACGTGCTCTCGCATCAGGATGCCCATGAGGCTTATACATGGGCCAAGGAGGACGGCGGCGCGGTGATGGTCGCCGATGTAGTGATGCCTGATCCGGGCGAGTATCCTGATTTCAAGGCCACCGCCCACATGCTGGTATTCGATGCCGTAGGTAACCTGGCCTACAGTGTCGAGAACACCAGCAACGTTTTACCCGGGGAATGGCTTACCGAGCGTGTCGGCGGCGAGTGGCGCCAGCTGGTGTTCTACTGGAACGGCATCACGAACGACAATCGCAAGGCATCGCCGGGCATCTACCGGGTGATCATCTTTGTCGACACTCAGGAGCAGCAGCTCAAGTTCCTCGGCAATGTCGGAATAGGAAGATAGCTCCTTTCTTCCATACGGAGGGGCCTGCCGCGCAAGCTCTGGCGCGGCCGGCCCCTCCTTTTTATATAGCGCGGCAGTCGAAACAAAGCCAGAGCCATACCCGGCCTTCGCGATTCTGAAATATTCCATCCTTTAATGGTTTTCAACCGCAGTTTTTTATATATTGGGACTAGGAAGTCCTTGTTTCCTTAAACGTTTAAAACATGCCATGCC
>WJMI01000057.1 GCA_014728015.1 Chitinivibrionales bacterium
CGTAGATGAACCGCTGGACAGTCGAGCCGTAGACAAATACGAGCGCATCGCTGTCCACGCGGAGCGCCGCGCCGGGCGCTATCTTGCCGGTGCTGAGCGGATACGATACCCACTTCTCATCCAGCACCGAGAATGCCTCGGCACCCGATGCGGTAATGCAGTATACGTTATCCTCATCGGAATAGAGGCCCAGAACGCCCTGGGTTCCCGAAGAAGGTATTTCATAGCTGAACCATTCTCGTCCAAGCTTGTCGAACTGCCAGAGCGTGTGGCCGGAAGCCATCCAAACATAGTCGTAATCGGCGGTGATCTTTCCCGGGGTGAATTGATCCGCCACGAAGGGCACCTTCTCGCGAGTGCCGGCGGCAAGGTCGAGGCTGTAGAGCCCGGATGAGGCCGATACCCACAACACGTTCGATTCATCCTGCCAGACATCGACAATCGAGTCGGTTTCAGCGGTTTCATCGAGCACGACCCGTCTCACCGCGCCCGATTCTACACTATAGGCCAGAATACCGTCGGAGGAGAATACCCATAGCTCAGAAGGACCGGCAATTGTGCGGTACTGGAGAGCCGGCGCGGCTGCAAAGGATGTACCAATGGTCGCAAGACAGAACAGGGCCGATCGCATGAAGAAGCACAGGTCACGCATGGTGGTTTCTCAGGTAGCTAGACACCCACCTGCGATATCATCGACGACTCGACATTGCCGAATCCCAACTCGGCGGCGTATTTGATATGCGCCACGTTTTTGCCTTCGACGGATGTGCCGTACCAGCTGGCAAGGGAAACAGAATAGCTGTCGACCGCGACCGGGTCTGTGCCGCCGACAAACGTGTTCAGGTCTACCACCGTGCCGGGCCCGGCAGGGCCGTTGTCCAGCATGGCCCGTGTTGCATCGACAATACTGACGTGCGGCTTCATGTAATACAGCAGCTCAGCAATCGCCTTATGCAGGTCCATTTCGCTGTGCATCCTGCCCCGTTCCATGATCAGGCCCATCTGGCCTTTAAGGTTCATGGACACGCCCCCCGCGCCGTGGCTCTTTGCTATGGGAAGCGAAATGTGCAGGTCGGTGCGCTTGAGCTCTTTCACAATGCTGACCCGCTTGAGATCGGTGGCCTTGGGCTCGGTTTTTTCGACAAACAGGCTGGGGTTTTTGGGCGTGAATATGACCGCGCCTTTAAGCCCCTTCACCGCATCCGCGATGCCGGTCTTCTGCTTGCACATCTCAACGTCACGGAGCGTGTTGTCACAGATAATAACACGCTTCGCGCCGGCATCGAGGCACAGCTTGGTGACGGCATGCACTGCCTCGGGAGAGGTTGTCGAACCCCATTCGGGCGGATTGGCGAAGCTCATGTTGGGCTTTATCAGCACCCGCGAGCCCTTCTTTACGAACGAGCCGATGCCTCCCATCTTCTCGAATATCTTGGGGATAATCTTCTCCGCGCCGCCCTTGCCCACATAGACGGTGCTCTTTTGGGCGGCATGCGCGCTCGTGGCCCCGGCCGCCAGGGCGGCGGTCGCTCCGGCTGAAGTCTTCAAAAAATCTCTGCGTGTCGTATGCATCTTTGCCTCTTCTATCGAGGATTACGGAACGCGTGCTTCCCCGACTGTTATTGTATGAAACCCGGCGGCAGAGAGGACTGGGTTGTCTCAGGCTCAGCATGAGAGGCGCTGGCCGAAGAAGTGCCATTCGTCTCGACATCGCGCTGCCACTCGCTTGTCAAGCTTCTGCCGATATCCTCGTCCGACCGGCGCCGTTCTTCAAGAATCTGCGCCTTTTCATCGTCACGCACATAGGGACCCGATGCCCGCCGGTTTTCCCCGAAACGGAAAACTACTATCGCCGCCCGGTCGGTGATAGGGCAGTGCTGCTCGCACATGCCGCAGCCCAGACACAGGTCTTCATTTACTACCGGGACTTTGAACGGCCCGGTAGTGGTTTCCACAATCATCGGGGTGATCGCGTTGTACGGGCAGATCTCATCGCATACCAGGCATTCCTTGTTCTGCTCCCAGGCAAGGCACCGGTGACGGTTGATTACGGCTGTACCTATCTTGGCAAAACGTTTTTCTTCATAGGTGAGATTGCGGATAGCGCCCGTGGGGCAGGTATAGCCGCAGATATGGCACTTCTCTTCGCACCCGCCGATACGCGGAACGATCTTTGGCGTATAGACCCGCTGGAACCCGTCTCCCATCGTGCACGGCTGAATGGCATTTGTCGGACACACCTTCATGCACGCGCCGCATGAAATGCATCGCCCGAGAAACTGCTCTTCGGGAACAGCGCCCGGCGGCCTGATGACTCGCCCCGAACTGTCACGCCGCGCCGATGCGTTGGCACGAAGAGCAGGAAGCATGAAAACACCGCCGAGAACGCCGGCGACCGCGTGGCGCCGCTGCAGATCGGCGCCGCGTGTTTCGGTTTTAGAAATCGACGCGAACCCGAAGCTGTTGCAGTTTTTCTTGGCGGCGGTGCAATTGCCGCAGACAATGCATTCGGCTACCGACGTAGATTTTCCGCTATCGGAGATGGCATGCACCGGGCACACTGCCGAGCAGGCGCGACACGACGAGCATTGGGATTCGTGGACTTTTCTGCGGAACAGGGCGAAACGGCTCAGAAGACCAAAAAACCCGCCGGTGGGACAGACATGCTGACACCAGAACCGCCTGTCGAACAGGCCGCCAAGGACAGCAAGCGCGAAAATGAGAAAGGCGCCAAGAACGCCGTAGTACAAAGGCACCTTGACTGTTTCGTACAACAGCCGATCATAGCCCACGCCGGCGAGTGCCGGCGCCAGCACGGCCCGTCCCTGACTGGAAACCACCGCGATAACCGGATTCAAGACAAGCGTAAACACGCGCGTCACCAGGAGAATGGGACCCATTATCAGCGGCGCCATGCCCCCGAATATCGCCATTGCGAGAAGCGCCGCGAGCAGAACGTATTTGAGCTTCTGGACATAGCGGGGCGGGCAGGCTTTGCGAATGCGCATGTGCCTGAAAAGATAGCGATCGGAGAAATCGACAATCGCGCCCAGGGGGCACATCATGCCGCAGAAGAACCTTCCAAAAACCACCGTGAGCGCGGCGATGACAAGGCCCAGGACCGCGAGCGGCAGGTAGATACTGCGGGATGCTATCGTTGTCAGCAGTGTCGTAAGGGGATTGAGACGCAGATACCACATGCCCGGCGCATCGTAGGCCGCGGGCAGGCGCATCAACGCAAAGAATGTCACCACGAAAAGGGCAAAGAATGCGATTTGCGCTATGAGGCGAACGCGTTTGAGCATATTGTTCCCGTGCTGTTTCGGTGTTCCTTTATAATATACGGCCCGGCCCCCGAAGCATGGCCGGAACGTTTTTAAATTGTTTCGGTGTTCTGGAGCATATTACGGTTCAGTGGAATAAATATGGCGGGGAATGTGCCGCTTTGCCCTCCGATGCGAGTGCTTGTGGCGCATGCCCCGGCTA
>WJMI01000058.1 GCA_014728015.1 Chitinivibrionales bacterium
CGGGTGCACTCTTGGGTGCCGCATCAGCCTTTCGCGCCTGCTCAATCTTGCGGAGCTCAGCCCCTACCTGCTGGGAAACCGGGAGTACTCGCATGGGCCACTCACCACCTTTCTCTCCTATTCGTGTAGATCGGCAGGATTTCGGAAAACTTTAGGCCCTTTTGTCCCGCCTATACAAAAAATACCATTCTGGCCCGTTTTTCGTCCAGTAGGCTGTTGAAATAGTCGCCGTGTGACGGGGCCTCCATGAACGCCGTCGTCTCTGGCTGGACTATGGCGGTTCAGGCCGGCACAGACCCAATACCCTGCGAAATTGGGCCAATTTCGCAGGCCAAACAGCGCATATCGCCCGCAGAGAGACACCGGCAGCCCTGCTCCATGGAGTTTCCCAACATCCTGCTAGGGGGAGCCGGAAACTGCAAGCATTGGCACATAAAGCGCCATGAGAATGCCTGCCGCCAGGATGCCCAGAAGAAAGATGAGGGCGGGCTCCACCACTGATGAGAACGCATCCACAGCAGCCTCTATCTCCTCGTCGTAGAACCGGGCAAGATCACGGAGCTTGGGCAGCTCTGATTCCGTATCATTTTTGGAAACAATGAGTTGCACAAGAAGTGGCGGCAAAATTCCGCTTCTCGACAGCAGGCCGGACAGTCCGTCCTTCGGGCGCGCGCAACGCTCTTGTCGGGCAATCGAGCATCCGGAATCTCCGCGCCTTCTCAACGTGCCGGCCGCCACACATGCCGCCTCTTCCCGGTTCACTCCGTTTTCACACAATGTGCAGAACTGCTTGAGAAACCTGCTGCTTCGCGACTTGCGCTGAAGGTCGCTCCACAAGGGAACGGCTGACCCCGCTCGTCGGGCGAACGAACGCCCCCACCTGCTCTGCCCCAGCATTGTGCAGGCGGCTGCGGCCGCAAGGACCAGCCCGGCGATGGGCACAAGGTAACCGTTCAGCCAGGCGCCGGTACCGAGCACGATCCTGGTGGCTCTCCCCAGCGGTGCATCAAGCGCCTCGAATGTGGTTCCGAACCTCGGGACCACAACTGCCAGAAGGAACAGCACTCCTGCCAAAGCCATTCCGCCGAACAGCGAAGGATACGCCAGGGCCCCGCGAATGCGGCGCCGCACGGCATACGTCTGCTCGCAATACCGGGCCAGGCTCGACAGCGCGCGCCCCAGAGTGCCGCGCTCTTCGCCGGCAGCCACTGCCCGGCAGTAGAACTCGTCAAAAAGAGATGGGCATGCCGCAAGTGAATCCGCGAGTGATTCGCCGTTTCGCAGGTGTGAAGCAACCAATTCGAGCCGCCCGCGGATCCGGAAGTGCTCCAGCCGGCCGGCCAGCATCCCCAGGCACTCGAGAACCGAAAGCCCGGTACGCAGCATCGATGCGAACTGCGCGGTGAACAACGAGATATCGTGCGGTCGCAGGACAGCGAGGACAATCAGTCCGAGCCGGCTTGGCTGGCTCCACACGGAGATAGCTCTCAGGTTTTTCTGGCGAAGCAGGCCGATGGCTTCGCTGCGCGTGCGCGCGGCAATCTCGCCGGTCACCGCCTGGCCGGAATCGTGGACCCCTGTATAGAGATACCGGTGCATAAGACAAAACTACTTCGCGCTCCAGCCGGTGTTTCCGCCGGTGCCCGTGCAGCATTTCTTGGGTCCGCGTTCCATCCGGATTTTCTCCCGGGCGTTTCTCGAGAACACGTATGCAAAAGGTGCGCGTGACGGGCGAAGGATGTTCTCCATACGCTTTGTCCGGCCGGACGGTGACTGATCAGGCGGCAGGACTATCACGTGTTTCGGCCGAAGCAGGTTTCGAATGTGCCGGGTCTGGCGCGCAGTGGTCCCGACGCAGACGACGATATCGAATGTTTCCTTGAACGAGGACCCTTTGATGCTGTCCGGTGGAAAATCGGCGGCAGTAACGATCGCGGCTTTGAGCGCGGCGAAATCAACGGATGCGATTTGGCCCGGGATACCGAAGGCCGCGACACGGCTGAAATCGGCCCCGCCGGCAGTTACCTGCCTGCCCGCCGGGACCGGCCGGGGCCAGTCATCCCCGGAGGCGCCAGGCGCGGTGCCGGTTTCGTCTGGAGGATCGAAAACAAACCAGGCGACGGGAGGGACGGTGAAATACGCATCCAGACCGGCCGGGATACCGTATGTGAACAGCGTCCATGTGCGCGGGGACGGGCCGTACCGCGACACAGTGTCTGCAGCGAGTCTGTGCAGCAGCACGATGCTTTCCCGCGCATCCGGGGCATTTCGCGTGGCGCACCTGAGGAAGCACCACCCGGCATTTGCGCCAATCTCGATATAGGGCTCCCGTGCGAACGGGTTGTTCCTGCCTTGACGCGAGTACCAGGTCAGACCGAGTACTATCACGACCAGCATCAGAAGACGCACCACGTGACCGGTGCCGAGGCGCCTGCGCCTGCTCATCCACCGGGCGCGGCGTTTTTGCGATTCGAACCGGGGACCGCGATGTGAGGTTCTTGACTCCATATGCCACGAGATGTAATATTACCTGTAGACGATGCGCGGGTATGCTTGACACCTCGCAAGGTTCGGGGAAAATATACTTAGCATCCCGTGCCGCCAGCCAGCAGAGAGGCCCGGATCATGAGAAGCAGCTATCTCGGCATTGTGCTCCTGCCTTTGTTCGTATGCATCGCGTATGCCCCGGCAACAGCCTGGTGGCGCAAGGACAAAGACGATTCGCGCGAGCGGGAATCGTCCGCACCGCATCGACGGGCGGTGGAGCCGACCTATCTCGATACGCTGAACCACGGCCGGGAATTATCTCTCGCCGAGAGCGATTTCAGTGAGATCGCGCATCCGGATAAAAAGACCGCGCGCGCCGCGCCGGCGGGCAGGAAAAAACATCCTAACGGATACAGAATCCAGTGCCTCGCATCAGGTACTATCGAGACAATCCGTGCCCACAAGAAGAAAGCCGATGGGGAGCTTGACCTCGCGTCGTATATCGTCTATGCCGAGCCGTACTACAAGCTTCATGTCGGTGATTTTACCACCCGCGAGGCCGCCCAATCCGCTCTTCCGGCGGTCAGGAAGGCGGGCTACCGGGAAGCGTGGATTGTCCGATCGTCTGTTCTCGTCGATGAGTAATCTCCGGGGCTATCATGTCGGATAGATCACTCGCCAAAGCGCTGAAAGTCCGTGTCGAGAAAGACGACTTTCTTTTCAAAGAAGGTGATGCATCGCGCGACCTCTATGTCATCCAGTTTGGAGCAATACGCATTTTCAAAACGGAAGCGGGCGTTGAGATCGATCTCGCGAAGGCGGGTCCCGGCGAAGTGGTGGGTGAAGTGGCGGCTATCGACGGCGGCGTGCGGAGCGCTACCGGCATCGCGCTCGAAACCACTGAGGTGCTCGTCATTCCGGTAGAGGATTTCAAGCGGATACTGGGCGGCATCCCGGACTGGTTTCGCAGGATAGCCGGCATCCTCGTACATCGCCTTCGAGAGGTGGATGCAAGCATCCATCGAACCATGGGCGGCGATTCCACGCCTCAAATAGCGGCGCTCGTGTCTCTCATGACCTACCATCCCAATGCGAACAGCGAGAGCGGCGGGTACTCGATTTCCCAAAAAGACCTCGAGAACGAGCTTGTCGATGTCCTGCAGCTCCAGCTCAGCGATGTAACCGCATCGCTGGGTCAGCTCAGGACGAAGGGGCTTATCGAGTTGGCAAAAGGCAAGGTGATTGTCAAAGACCGCGGGAAGCTCGAAGAACTGGGAAGCAGTGTCTACCGGCAAGACGAAACCACGCCCGCCACATAGTCTCCGGCATCACCCGTACCGATCTACGCAAGCACCCGCTCGCCCTCAACGGTGGTTCCGTCAGCCAGCACGGCCTGCGCGCTGCCGCGGCTGGTTATGCGAACATCACCGCGCAGAATAATATCCTTCCCGAATCGCACATCTCCCTCGACCAGCAGCGACCGGCAATCTACGAGTGACGGCGCCCCGTGCGGGAAATGCTCGATCATCCGGTCAACCGTACTGAAGTATGCAGGATCGAGCTGGACATTGACATGGCCGGCGCCGCGGCGAGGGTTGATGCTGAACTCGCAGTTGTCATCCATGACATAGTAGTCCGACCAGGCAACCAGCAATTCGTCGCATCGTTTCACCGGACTGAATCGGATGCGGGGAACTCGTACCGCCTGGGCGCCGTCGAACATGCCGATAGCGGCGCCCATGGCCGTTTCAAGCTGCAGCACCCGAGGGGAAGACTCGTCGCGCGGATCGAGATGCTTCTCGTTCCTGATGACCGGGAGGTCGAGAACGCCGCCCGCGGCGGCAAGAAGGCTTTCGAGGTGTTCCAGGTTGATCCAGATATTGTTGGAGTTGAAGAAGCGATGCCGCCTGATGTCCTGAAACAGGTCGCGTTCATCAGGCGCGGTCTGGGCGATTTCCCTGAGCACGAGCCGCCCGGATTCCAGCCGTCCCAGATGACCGCCTTTCTTGTCCATCTCCGTGCGCTCCACGACTTCCATCATGAACGGGATCCGCTCGGCAGCAAAGTATCCGAGGAGCCGCGGATCGAGAGAGGCGCCAAGGTTGTCGATATTGGAAATGAAGGCGTACCGGATGCCGCGCGCCAGGAGGTTCTTGAGAATTCCGGTAGTGACAAGTGCCGTATAGATATTGCCGTGTCCCGGCGGGTTCCACTCCAATCTGGGATTCTGCGGCCATGCGGCGGGTGCGAGCGTGTCTTTGAGGACCTTCGGAAACTTGTGCTGCACAAAGGTGAGCGGGGGCGAGTTCTGCCGTATGCCCGCATCAGCGAGAAACTCACGGGTCCGCGTATCCGTATTAAAGCTGTTCATGAACAGCAGCGGTACGTCATGACCGCACGCTGAAGAAATCGCCGCGCGCTGACACAGGATAAGGTCCAGAAAGGTCTTCTCACCGCGGACCTTGAGAAGCCCTTTGGGACCGTCCAGGCCCATGGTGGTGCCGAGGCCCCCGTTGAGCTTCAGGATAACGGCCTCGCCCGCGGCCTTGTGTCCCTCGTTGTGGTAGGTTTCCAGGTCGCCCGATGCGATACAATCGGCTGGCGCCAAGGGTTCGATATCTTTCTCGCGAATGCAGCCGGTGTCTCCCTTGGCAACGAGCGAGTAGTACCGTTCAAATGTGTCAAGGACGAGCCGGGGGAGACCTTCGCCGGCCATTTTTTTCCGGAATAGCTCAATCGTGTTGTTCGCGGGTCCTGCGGTGCCGGACATGCCTACCCCGGGGGAAATACGATAAAGAAACTTATCAGATAGAGAATATAGAGACCGAACAGCACCAAGCCCTTGGTGCGCGTAAGGGAATATCCGGCGCGCAGCATGATCAGCATGGCGCCTACGATAATGAACATGGCCGGGAACATGAAGAGTATCTCCCTGCGGCCCAGCACGAGGTCGTTTGCCATTGCCGATGCGCCGGCGACCCAGCATACATTCATGATATCCGCGCCGAGGATATTGCCGACCGCAATGGCGCCCTCGCGCTTGCGTGCGGCGGCCACGCAGGTGGCCACCTCGGGTATGGAGGTGCCCAAGGCCACCAGGGTGAGCGCGATGATGGATTCGGGTACCGCGAAGAACAGGGCGATGGTGGTGGCCGATGTTATAATAAACTCACTGGCGAATATGATCCCGGCAAGACTTGCCACGAACAGCATAATGGCCTTTGGAAGCGCGCTCTCAACGAACCCCTCAATGCGTTCCGCATCGGTGGCTTCCTTCAATGCGCCGGAGCGGCCTTGACGGTAAAGAAAGACGAGGTAGCCGATGAACAGGGTCACGAGGACCGCGCCCTCGAGACGGTTGAGGGTATTATCGAATACTACGAACAGAAACGCGATGATATCTATGGCAATCAGGAAAATTGCCGAGCTTCTGAATACGGCGGGCAGAATCATGATCGGCGCCGCCGAGAACAAGCCGGCGAGCGCCAGCGCGAGCCCGTCATCGCAGATAACCGACCCGATGGCGTTTCCCAGCGCCATTTCGGGTTTGCCCTGGAGTGCTGAAAGCAGGGAGACGGACAATTCGGGCGCGGTGGTGGCCAGGGAGACGAGAATGATGCCCACCACGAGCTTGGGCACCCGAAGCTTGAACGCCAGCGACACGGATGCGGTCACGAACAGGTCGGCGCATTTGGCGAGGACCGCGAACGCGGCAAAAAGAACCACCCAGGCCGCGACTATATTACCTTCGATGAATGCGTGAACCGCCTGCATTCGTCCTTGTCTCGGGTAGTGCGTGACAGGGAAATATACCTTACGCTTCGGTCGGCACGACACGTTGAGGGGCGGCGAAGCGGGTTCGCATGTTTTAGATTTATCATGCCCGCGAGGAGCGGCGGGCGATGAAAGACATGAACACGGCTTACTATCCTGAGCGATACCGAAGGCACTTCAATCGTCTCAAGAATTGACTGATATAGCATATGGATTTCATAGAAGAACTTACGTGGCGGGGCATGGTGCACGATGCTACGCCGGGCGCCCGTGAACGTCTGCGCGCGGGTATGGCGGTCGGGTACGCGGGTTTCGATCCCACGGCGCCGTCATTGCAGCTCGGCAATCTCGCGGCAATCATGCTCCTGGTGCATTTCCAGCGGGCCGGGCACAAGCCCATTGCGCTGGTCGGCGGGGCAACCGGCCTCGTGGGGGATCCCTCGGGCAAGAACGAAGAGCGCCGGCTCAAATCCCCAGAAGAGATACAGCACAACCTCGAGCGTTTCGAGAAGCAGCTTCGCAGGTTCCTCGACTTCGACAGCGGCGCGAACGCGGCCGAGATCGTGAACAACCACGACTGGTTTCGCGATATCGGGTACCTGAGCTTTCTCCGTGATGTCGGCAAGCATCTGACAATCGGGTATATGCTGGCAAAGGAGTCGGTGCAGCAGCGCATGGAGGCCGGCATTTCCTACACCGAGTTCTCCTACCA
>WJMI01000059.1 GCA_014728015.1 Chitinivibrionales bacterium
ATATTGCCGCGCTGTTCGGGATTGATTGTGCATCGGGCGATACGTTTCACGCGCCGGGATTTCCCTGCGCGATGACTTCGATGCATGTTCCGGAGCCCGTGATATCGGGTGCGCTCAAGCCGCGCGACCGGAAATCATCGGACAGCATGTCCAAGGCGCTGAACAGGTTCACCAAGGAAGATCCCACGTTTCACGCGTTCGTGGATCCGGAGCTGGGTGAGACGGTTGTCAGGGGGATGGGAGAGCTGCATCTGGAGGTGTATATCGAGCGGATGCGGCGGGAGTACGGCGCGGCGGTGGATACAGGAGCGCCCCAGGTCGCATATCGCGAGACGATTTCCCGGGGCGCGGAATTCGACTACACGCACAAGAAGCAGACCGGCGGGGCCGGGCAGTATGCGCGCGTGTGCGGGGAGATTTCGCCCAGTGAATCGGGTGAATACGAGTTCGTGGATGCGATCAAGGGCGGGGTAATTCCCACGGAGTATATCCCGTCGTGCGACAAGGGATTTCGCGCATGCCTCGAGAAAGGGAGCTTGATCGGGTTTCCCATTGTAGGCGTGCGGGTGGAGATCAACGACGGTAACGCGCATTCCGTGGATTCATCTGATATAGCATTCCAGCACGCGGCCATCGGCGCGTTCCGTCGCGCCTACGAGAAAGCATCGCCGGAAATCCTAGAGCCGATCATGCGCGTATCGGTGGAAGGGCCGGGCGAGTTTCAGGGTGTCATTCTGGCGGGACTGAACCAGCGCCGGGGTATCATCATGGCGACCAATGAGGATGCGCGCAGCACGCGGGTGGATGCGGAGGTACCGCTTTCCGAGATGTTCGGCTATTCGACATCGCTTCGGTCGGCGACCCAGGGCATGGCGACATTTACCATGGAGTTCGCGAAGTACGGCCGTGTGCCGAGCCAGTTGTCGGAGAAGCTCAAGGCCGAATATGCAAAGTCCAAGTAGGAAGGTGCTGTGCATCTCGCGGTAGCGGGAGGAATATGATCAAGCAAGAACTGATTCGGCGGAGTCCATTGAGAATTCTGGAGAAGTCGGCGCACGGGGGAGTCGGCACGGGCGGCATTGGTATGGTTGTCGGGCATGAGGGCGTGGGCAAGACCGCCTGTCTGGTGCATATCGCCACGGACCAGCTCCTTCAGAATCGCCATGTGATACACGTGTCATTCAAGTCGGACACGGACCATATCATGGCCTGGTATGATGATATTTTCGGGGAGATTGCAGGGAGGCATCGTCTCGACCACACCCGGGAAGCGCACGAAGAGCTGGTGCGGAACCGGGTAGTCATGAATTTCAAACAGGACGGGCTTCACTGGCCGCGCATCCTGAGAAGCGTGCGGGCCATGATAGAGCAGGCGCATTTTAACGCGGACACGATTGTTGTCGACGGGTTCGATTTCGGAAGGGCGTCTCCGGATGAGATCGGGAAACTTCAGGCGTTCGCGCGGGAGATGCGGCTGGCGGTATGGTTCAGCATGTCGACCTCGACGCCGCTGACCGGAGTGTCGCACGAGCTTCCGCCCGAGCTCCGGGCATTCGAGGCCGTGATCGACCTTGTCGTGCTTCTTGTCGACACCGGGGCGCATATCAGGTTGTACCTGGTGAAAGACCACGGCGAGCCGGTGGATTTGGATACTCACCTGGAGCTCGATCCCAAGAGCCTTCTTATAGCTTCAGACGGTTGAGGACGTGAAAATGTAACAATTCTATTGACAGGAAACAGGTTTTCCATTATATTGTTTACTGAGTTGATAAAGATACTAAACAATGACAAGGGCATGGGAAGGGGGTCAAGAATGAACATTGCAGGCAATGTGACCGAGCTGATAGGAAGAACGCCGCTTGTCCGGATAAACACCTTGAACAGGAACAGTCAGGCGGAGATTGCAGCCAAGCTGGAGTTCTTCAATCCGCTGTCGAGTGTCAAGGATCGAATTGGCGCGGCGATGATTGCGGATGCAGAGCAGGGGGGCCTTATCAACGAAGACACTCTGATTGTCGAGCCGACGAGCGGCAATACGGGCATAGCCCTTGCGTTTGTATGCGCGGCCAAGGGGTACAAACTGGTACTTACCATGCCGGATACCATGAGCGTGGAGCGAAGGAAGCTCCTGAAAGCGCTGGGCGCGAAGCTTGTCCTGACAGACGGGGCGAAGGGCATGGCCGGCGCGGTAGAAAAGGCTGAGGGCCTGGTTGCGGCGAGCGAAAACTCATACATGCCCCAGCAGTTCAAGAACCCGTCGAATCCCGATGTCCATCGCCGCACCACTGCTGAAGAAATCTGGAGCGATACGGATGGCGCGGTAGACATATTTATCGCGGGGGTCGGCACGGGTGGAACGGTGACCGGCGTGGGGAAGGCGCTCAAGAGTCGCAAAAAGGATGTGCAGGTGATCGCTGTTGAGCCGGAGGGATCGCCGGTGCTTTCGGGGGGCGAGCCCGGGCCGCACAAGATACAGGGAATCGGCGCGGGATTCGTGCCCGATGTTTTTGACAGGGGAGTCGTGGACGAGATAGTCAAGGTGAATGAGGAGGAAGCCGGCGCG
>WJMI01000060.1 GCA_014728015.1 Chitinivibrionales bacterium
GTTTCATTCCTACATCATGGAACGTAACGCGCGCAGACTCGGATTCCTTGCGGGCTGGCTTTCGGCGGCTGTGAACGTCGTTCTGTTCGCACTGAAGATAGGGGTAGGGATGCGTGCCGGCTCCGTCGCCATGATGGCCGAGGCCTGGCACACGCTCTCTGATTCTCTCTCTTCGGCGGTTGTCCTGGTGGGCTTCTGGTACACGGGCAAACGCGGAGATCCGCAACACCCCTTCGGGCACGGCCGTGCCGAGGTCATTGCCGCGGTCGTGGTGAGTTCGCTTCTCGGCGTCGTGGGACTCAACTTCCTGCGCGAGTCCATCGGCAGTCTTCTCGACCCGCGGGCTGTCCGGTTCACGGCATTCTCAATTGCGGTCTTTGCCATGTCGGTCGTAATCAAGGAAGGGCTCGCCCAGTTTGCCATTCGCGCGGGGAAGAGAACGGGTTCACGGTCACTTATTGCCGACGGGTGGCACCATCGAAGCGATGCGATAGCATCAGCGCTCATCGTTGCCGGCGCCCTGCTGGGAGGCCGGTTGTGGTGGATTGACGGTGCGCTGGGTATCGGCGTTTCGCTTCTGATACTCCACGCGGCGTTTGAAATTCTCAGGGATGCCGGCAATGCGCTTATGGGAGAAGCGCCCGGCGAAGAGATGCGGCACCGCGTGGAAGAGCTGGTTCGCGAGTCGGTACCTGGCGTTTCGGACGTGCATCACGTTCATATACATCGGTATGGTGATCATATCGAAATGACTCTGCATTTGCGTCTTCCGCAAGACCTGCCGCTTCGGGATGCCCACACCTGCGCGAGCATGGTGGAGGGGGTCCTCAGAGAGCGACTGGGCATCGAGCCGACGGTTCATCTCGAGCCAGACAATTCCGCCGCGGGCGAATCCTGAACGTATCGTTCCTTCAACACGAGTCACCGATCGAGAGACATCAGCTCTCCCGGAATGCATGCGTTCCCGCCAAAAACATATTTTGTATGGCCTTTTGAGAAGCACGGACTCTACTCGAAGCACCAGCATAAAGGAGCACATATTCATGGCACGAGAAACGGTCGTATCGAGTTTCAAGCTTTCGGCCCGCGAGATACTGTCGTCATATGCGGCATTCACGCTTGAGGGCGTGATGAGCGCGCGGGTCAAGCGCGGTAAGGATGCGTGGACCATCGAAGAACGGAACGGGATTGCCAAGGGAACATCGGACGGCGAGAACGAAGCCATCTACATTCCGAACGACAAGGCGATCAAATCGGTCGCGAAAAACATTGTTCCACTTCTGCCCAAAAAGGTCGTTATTCGCAAGCCCCAGGATATTCTGGATGCGTGCGCGGCGTTCGACCTGAAGCTCATAGAGAAGGCCGGTCCCAACAAGAAAAACTGGGGCGGCAATGCCTGCCTGGCATCGTCGACCGTGTTTTTCCAGACCTTGCTCAAGGCATCGGGATACGAAGCATGGGAGCTTCGGAAACCGGCGGGCGGCTTGAAAACATTCTATATGCCGAATATTGCGTTTAACATGGTGTGCGGCGGCGAGCATGTGCCCGGCACCAAGCAGGACATCCAGGAGATGTTCTTCTTTGCGATGAACGAGAAATCGGTGAAGGGCGTGTTCCAGACCGGCACAAAGTTTTTCAAGCAGTTCGAGAAGAACCTTGTTCGTGACGGGCTTCCCACCGGCACGGCCAAGGAGCGCGGGTTCGTGTTTCCGGTGCGCGACAATTTCGAGGGGCTCGAGCGTATTCAGGAATGCGCGCGGCAGCTCGGGCTGGGACACACCGACTTTGCCATCGGTACCGACAACGCGTTCTCCGAGATCCAGAAGACCGACGAGCTGCGGGAAAACGGCAGGTACGATCTCAGGTTCTCGGGCCAGGGGGTCAAGACGCGCGAAGAGCTTATCGAGTTCGACTATGAGGTCGTGCAAAGCGCCGATAACTTTGTAACCATGGAAGATCCCGGGAGTGAAAGCGATCCGGAGGCGCACCGTCTGATGACCGAGAAATACGGCGACTGTGTGCAGATCGTGCTCGACGATGCCGCGGTAACGCAGATGCGCTTCATCCTTCCGTTCTTGTGCGCGAAGGAGCGCAGAAACCGGTGCGGCAACTCGGTGCTTATCAAATTGAATCAGGCCGGGACATTCACCGAGACGTGTCTGGCCACGGAGATCGTCTTGGGCCTGGCCGATCCCGAACAGGTCGAAACGTTTCTCGCGGCACGCGGCGATCTCGCCCGGGTGCTTGCCGATATAAAGGAAAAGGGAGTCAACAGCATTGAGGAAGCGGTGAACAATATTAAGAAGGGCGGGTTCACGGCGTTTTTCTCGCATCGTTCCACCGAGGGGTCGTCGGAGTTCCTTCCGTACATGCCTCTTATCTACGGGGCGGTGTCACGCAAGATGTGGTTCAAGGCGGGCGCGCCGAACGGCGAGCGAAACCTGCAGAACTACAACCCGCTTATTCGGGCGGAGGAGAAGATGCGGCAGCGCGGCATAAAGACCGTCGTTGCCGGCTTCAAGGGGCTGCCCAACGAGGTCAAGGTTCCCGCAATGACAAAGCGGTGACCGAATAAGGAAATAGCGCGACCAGTACTCGGGAAGAGCGTCGGGCTCTTCCCTTTTTGGTATCCCCGGGGGAAGGTGGTAGCGGAGTGGCAGCGTGGTATCTCCTTGCCCCGGTCCTCTGCCCATAGGGGAGAGGGGGTAGATAGGGAAAGTGAAGGATAAGCAAACAATGCATTGGGTCGTGGCGACGCAGTGCAAACGAAGAGGAGTGCTAGTATGAGAAGGGTTGGTATTATTGGATGGCGGGGCATGGTCGGTTCGGTCCTGATGGGCCGGATGCGGGCCGAAAACGACCTCGCAGGATGCGAGCCTCATTTCTTTTCGACTTCACAGGTAGGCCAGGACGGTCCCGATGTCGGCAGGGGACGCGCGCCGCTTCGGGATGCGCACAGCGTGGATGCGCTTTCCGCAATGGATATCATTGTGACCTGTCAGGGCGGAAGCTACACTAAGAAGGTCTACCCCCAGATACGGAAGTCCGGGTGGAATGGCTATTGGATCGATGCCGCATCAGCGCTACGCATGCAGGATGATGCCATCGTAGTTCTCGATCCCGTAAACGGGGAGGTGATAGAAAAGGCGTTCGCCGACGGCATGAAGAACTTTATCGGGGGCAACTGCACGGTGAGTCTCATGCTCATGGCCATGGCCGGGCTGTTCAAGAAAGGACTGATCGAATGGCTGTCGTCGATGACCTATCAGGCGGCATCCGGGGCGGGCGCGAAACACATGCGCGAGCTGGTGCGGCAGATGCGCGAGCTCGGTGCGGCGCCGGGAGGGCTTCTCGACGATCCGGCATCGGCGATTCTGGAGATCGACCGGAAGGTGACCGCGCGCATGCGGGACGAGTCATTCCCGGTTGAAAACTTCACCGCGCCGCTTGCCGGAAGTCTTATTCCGTGGATAGATTCGCCCATGGAAAACGGCCAGAGCCGCGAGGAATGGAAAGGCTGTGCGGAGACCAACAAGATTCTCGGCTGCAATCCGCCGGTACCTGTCGACGGTATCTGCGTGCGCATCGGCGCCATGCGCAGCCACAGCCAGGCCATGACCGTCAAACTGAAGGAAGACATTCCCGTGGATGAAATCGAGGGAATGCTGGCCGAAGCCAACGAATGGGTGAAGGTGATCCCTAATGACAAGGAACGTACGCTCGCCCAACTCACCCCGGCCGCGATCTCCGGCACGCTCTCGGTCCCAATCGGCCGAATCCGGAAGATGAATATCGGGCCCGAGTACCTTGCCGCGTTCACCTGCGGCGATCAGCTCCTGTGGGGCGCGGCCGAGCCGATCCGCCGCATGCTCAGGATAGTGCTGGAGCGGGGGGCGTAAGGCGGGCGGGGCCCGAGGAAGTCGGACGCGGCACGGGGCTGTCCGTTTGCGGCCGGCCAATCATGTCCGCTGCCTGTATTCCCGTGGCGATCGGCCGATTATCTGACGGAACTGCTTTGAGAAATACGCGGGCTCTTCATAGCCCAGCATGAATGCAATTTCCTTGATAGGCTTGACGGTATGGCGCAGCAATGCCGCGGCATGACGGAGCTTTATCAACGTGAACAATTTCAGCGGCGCCATGCGCACATGCTTCTCGAAGACACGATAGAACTGGGCGTTTGACAGACGGGCAATGGCGGCAAGCTCGGCAACAGTCACTCGCCGATGCGTGTTCTGCCGCATGAACTCTATCACGCTTGCGATTGATGGTGGATATGAGGGGCCGACCGCGTTGTTGGCTGTTGTGATTAGTATTTCGTAGGCGAGAAGGCTGAGCTGTGGAAGGGAGTCACCCCGCTGTTCCCTGAGGAGCGCACTCGCGCGCTTCATCAGCATACCGAGATGTGCCGAGCTGGTGAGCCGTACGAAATCACGCTCATGGAGGCCCAGCTCGCCGAGCATTGCTTCAAGGATCGGTCCGCCTATCTGGACATATCGTTTGTGGCAGAACCCCGCGGGCCCGACGCCATAGACATGGTTGCTTCCCTTGCGCAGCAGAAAGACCATGTCCTTTTCTATCACGTATTCTTTTCCGTCCTGCGTGAGGCTGATGTTTCCCGCCAGGACCAGCTCAACCGCGAACAGCTCTGATTCGGTCCGCTGTATCCGAACGCCCTTGCGCCAATCGGAGCTTCCGCACTCGCGAATCATGAGCGGGTATCTGAGGCCCAGGAGGTTTTCGGGGCCGAACCAGTGCTTCTCGTCCATATGGGGAAGCATGACTGTTTCTGTCAGCGGGTTCCTATCGGACATGCAAGACAACGCTCCGTTTATGAGAAAATTGGAAAAGAATGGAATGGTACCGGGACTTCGGTATACCATTGACTGCAAACAAAATAGATATCGAAATGGCGGGCGCGAGAAAATCCTGCTGTTGAGAACAATGCTGAGGACCCTGTGAGCAGAAAGAAATCCCCCCTCCCGGTTATGTTCAGGGAGGGGGGAGAACAGCTTAGCGGACCAGCAGTCTTTGTGTCATGCCCGGACTGGAGTTACTTTCAAAAGTTGTGTATGAGATGATCTGATCTAAAAAAGAATGGCGTATCCCGACTATTTTGGTGATGTACACAGTCAACCATTATAAGAAGGGAGACGCCATGAAGAAAGATAGTGGATTTGCA
>WJMI01000061.1 GCA_014728015.1 Chitinivibrionales bacterium
CATCAATTCCCATGGGGGTCCTGCCGCCGTTGATCACGACCTCGTACCCGGAGGGAATCGCGCCGCCCGGCCGCACCCGGCGAATGTCCATCGAAAGCACGACACACTGCGCGCCGAAAGCCCGCGATGCCTCGCTGATGAGCGCCGGGTTCTGCACGGCCGCGGTATTGACGTTGACCTTTTCCGCGCCCGCTAGAAGCACCCGGCTGCAGTCGTGCACGCTGCGCAGGCCGCCGCCCACCGAAAACGGTATGAATACCTGCGAGGCGACCGCCGAAACGACATCGATCATGATGTCGCGCTTGTCACTCGAGGCGGTGATATCATAGAATACCAGCTCATCGAGGCCTTCATCATAGTAGCGCTTCGCGGCGGCGACCGGGTCCCCAATGTCCCTGGTATCGACAAACTTGATGCTCTTGGCAAGGTTGCCGTTGCGAACATCGAGGCATGCGATGAGCCGTTTGCTCAGCATGGCGCCCCGTCCCATTCGCAGAAGTTTTTCAGCATAGTCAACCCGAGTTGCCCGCTCTTTTCCGGATGGAACTGGGTGGCAAAAAGATTGCGATAGCCGATAGCGGCGGGAAAGGTCATGTCATATTCGCAGGTGGCAAACACATTTTCTTCGCGCGATGGTCGGGGGTAGTACGAATGCACGAAATAGAATTCGTCACCCGGCTGTACGTTTTTCAGTATGAAGTGCTTCTTCGTGACGGTAATTGCGTTCCATCCCATGTGCGGGACCTTCAGCGATGGATCCGAAAGGGCGAATCGCGGGCAGTTACCTTGAATGAAACCGAGCAGATCGGTGTTGCCCTCGTCGGAATGGGAAAGCACAATCTGGCATCCGAGACAAATGCCGAGTATGGGCGTGCCTTTCCCGAACGCATCTTTCAGCGCGGCATCGAGGCCGCGTTTTTTGAGTATCTCAATTGATGTCCTGGCGTGGCCGACACCGGGGAAAATCACACGTTCGGCATCGCATACCGTGTCGCTGTCGGCGGTAATCACGCTTGGCACGCCAAGAAAGTCGAGCGCGCGCTTTACCGACGTCAGGTTGCCGGCATCATAATCGACGATTGTGATCATAGTATGAAATCCCGCCGGTGGATGAATCAAAATATATCCGAGGCTGCTCAGAACCGCGCGATGCCTTGGTGTATTTTCATCACTCACCCCCGCTGCGCATGGTCACGCGCGATGGTACGCGCGACGGTAGTGCGCCGCGCTGATCGCTTCCGCGGGCGTTGCGACTGAATCACATGAAAGACTATACCTGCTATCTGTTTGATGTCGACGGCACGCTTCTTGACACCGCGGAGTTGATCTTCCGTTGTTTTGAGTATACGTGCCGCAGATTTGCGGGTATTGAGGCTGACCGCGATGCTGTCGTGCGGCACATCGGCCTGCCGCTTCGCCGGCAACTCGAGGTCTACATGGGCCCGTTGACCGATGAGCGCGCGCGGGAGATTACGGCCGCGCACATGGAATTCCAGCTTTCCATATATGAGAAATTTCTGAGGCCTTTTCCCACGGTACCCGAGGGCATGGCGCTGCTCAAGCGCGCCGGCAAGCGAATCGGCGCGGTAACCTCGCGCAAGCAGCGGACGCTCAATCTTTACCTCGAACAGACCGCGCTTCGAGAGTATTTCGATGTTCTGGTAAGCCCGGAGATGACATCGGCGCACAAGCCCGGCCCGGAACCGGCAATGAAGGCTCTCGAGATTCTGGGGTGCACGGCGCGGGAATCCCTGATGATTGGCGATTCGAGTTTCGATATCGAGTGCGGCGCCGGCGCCGGCATGGACACGGCGTTCGTGGCCTGGAGCCACAACGATGCGTCGCTGTTGCCTGTCGCGCCGACCTACGTGATTACCGATCTGCGGCTGCTTGGCGCCCGCGGGACGTAGGGCATGCGTGCGCGGTCACGCGGGGTCGCTGCGCGGACGGTATTTTCATTGTTCTCCATGACCATGCATACACGCAGAACAAGGACATGTGAATGAAGCTTGCGTTTATGGGCGGGGCCCGGACCGTGACCGGGTCTCAGGTGATAGTCTCGGTGAACGGCTCAAAGGTGCTGCTCGAGTGCGGTCTCTACCAGGGACGGCGTCAGGAATCGTACGATCGGAACAAGCATTTTTCGTTCGTGCCCGGCGAGATAGACCAGCTCGTACTGACACACGCCCACATGGATCACAGCGGGAATATCCCAAGCCTGGTCAAGAAGGGGTTCGCCGGGTCGATATACGCGACGCCGCCGACGGTCGATCTGTGCAAGATGATGCTTCGTGACTCTGCATATCTGCAGGAGCGTGATATCGAATGGGTCAACAAGATACGCCGTCGCAAGGGAGAGGCGCCGTTCAAGCCCCTGTACACGATGCAGGATGCGGAGGATGCCATGGACCAGTTCGTGGGCATCCCGCTCGACAAGACATTTACCGTGGCGCCGGGCATCAATGCGACCTTTCGCGATGCCGGGCATATTCTGGGCGCGGCGAGCATCCTGCTGGAGATCGAGGAAAAGGGGCGGTCGCAGCGGTGGGGGTTTACCGGTGATGTCGGCAGGCGTAACGTGCCGATCATGCACGACCCGAACCTTCTGCGCGACCTGGATATTCTTGTCATGGAGAGCACCTACGGCGATCGTACTCACTCCGCTGATGCGGATGCCGAGGAGCAACTGGCCCAGCTTGTCAACGAAACCGCGGCGCTCGGCGGCAAGATAATTATCCCATCGTTCGCGGTCGGCCGCACGCAGCTCATCGTGTATCTGTTTCACAAGCTGTTTAACGAGAACCGTATTCGCGACCTTCCGATCTTTGTTGACAGCCCGATGGCCTGCCATGCCACGGAGATATTCCGCACGTATATGGACCAGTTCGATCGCGAGACCCAGCGCGTATTCCTCCATGACAATACCGATCCGTTCGGGTTCGCCCGGCTGAAGTATGTCGAAGACGTCGAAGAGTCCAAGAAGCTCAACCGGCTTGCCTACCCGCACATCATCATATCGGCATCGGGCATGGCGGAAGGCGGCAGAGTGCTGCATCATCTGAAAAACAATATTGAAAACCATCGCAACCTGGTGCTGTTTGTCGGGTACGCCGCCAAGGAAACGCTGGCGAGAAAGATGATGGACGGCGACAAGAAGGTGAGGATTTTCGGGGAGGAATATCGCGTGAAGTGCCGGGTTGAAAAAATGGATGCGTTCAGCGCGCACGCTGATCGGCCGGCACTGCTGGACTACGTGAATATCAACCCGACGAAAAGGCTCAAGCATATATTTCTGATGCATGGCGAGATCGACCAAGCCCTGTCCCTGCGCAACGCGCTGCGCAGCCAGGGATACGAGAACGTGCATGTGCCGGAGCCGGGAGAAGTATTTACCGTGTAACGCGCGGGAAACAGCATGAAATCCGCGTTTCATACGGTCAGGGAAGACCGCGGACAACCCCTCAGGGCCGCTTCGCTGGTCAGGGCGTTTGCCGAGCACGCCGGATTGTGCGAACGGCTGGCCACAGTAGCCGCCGCGCTGAAAACGCACTATCTCACGGGCAAGGGATGGCGGTTTCGGGTACATGATGCGAGCCTGACATTCCAGCAGTTTACGAATAAGCATCAAGCCGTGAAGGTGCTTATCGACTCCAACAACGAGCTGGCGCGCAAGGCCGGAGTAGCCGTCAGGCGAAATCCCATCGTCGTGGGAGTCGAGCTCACCGCGGTCAGCGCATTCATGCGCGAGTTGATCCGGAACTACCTGGCCGGCCGGTTCGGGCACTACTATCTCGATCCTCGCGCGCCCCGCGAAGACAGCCTTCGTTTCATCTCGAATGACAAGTACTGGGTCGCTCCGCATAACGATCATTTCTACGATGTCGTGTTTATTGCTCCCGGGCCGCTGCCGGTCAAGACGGATCCCGCGGTTGTGGCGGATTTTATGCGCCGCATCCTGGCGGGGCTTCGACAGGACAATGCCGGCGCCGTGTGACGGCATGCCGGATTCCACTGATGCTCACAGCCCGCGTGCCCGGTTTTTACAGCCGGAGACTATATTATCCGGGACAGATACAGTTATTCACAGTCTCTGGGACCAGTGTATGCACGCACGGCCTTGCCGTGCGAGGACCATGCAAAGGAGCGTGTCATGAGAGTATCAGCGGCAGTGGTGACAATTCTCCTGATTAGTGTTTCGGCGCATTCGCAGAAATTCAAACCGCATCAGCGGATCTACTCAAACGATGTCCCGCCGGTGCAAATCATCGGGCTTGCGATGGCCGACAACATGGACAACGCGTTTGCCTCCATTGAGAGCCGGGGCAGGGAGCAGGCAAATTTGCAGTTGGAGTATCCCACCCTGGTGGATGCGCCAAGCGAGCTGATCGGCGGCGAGGGAGCGGCTGAACCGCAGGGCGCGAAGGATGCATGGGATATGCAGTCGGAAGGCCAGTTTTCGTATAGCAGCCGGGTTGCCCGGATGTACCGGCTGGACAGGTTCGGCCCCGTGAGCATCGTGCTCCTGGACCGGCAGCGGCGGATACGCGCGATAGCCGTTTCGCCGGCAGTGGTGGGGGGCATTTCCAGCAACCGGTATGCCGAGCTGGTTGAGTATCTCCTGCTGAATGTCGGGGGAGTGGAGGCGATTCCGTACGATGTGGCTGGCATGAGCGATGCCGATCTGCGGCAGTCGCTCGATCTCAACAATCCTGACGGTTTGTATTCCTGGGAACACGCTGCCGAGCTGCAGCGCCGTGAAACCGGGCAGGGGAAGTCCGGTTCGCAACTGACGCCTATCTACCCGCTGTTCGGCCAGGCGGCGCCGGATTTCGAGCTGCCGCTCGCCAACGGTACTGGAACGACTTCGCTTTCTTCTCTGGCCAAAGACAAAGTCACGCTGCTGGTGATATTCTGGGCCGGCGGCGGAAAGTCCGATTTCACGGCCATCTCGCAGACCACTGCCGCCATGGAGCAGCTCAAGGCGGTCGACCGGTTCCATATCAATTGGACGCTGAAGCTGGCGGAGCCCGGGGCGCAGGAGTACGCAAACGCCCAGCCGTTTGCAAATACCAACACTGAGGTCGCGAAGGCATCCACGCGTGGTGCGTTCACGCAGGTAGCGGCCCCGGCCGGGGCCGAATCGGAACCCGAGCAGGAGTCGACGTGGTCGGCCGAGGAATTCGGCAAGGAGGGGGCCGAGGGGGAGGAAGGGGCAAAGGAGCAGCGCTGGAGCGTGTCGGCGGCCGTGGGAATCCGCAATTACTCGTGGAAGCAGGAGTTCGATTGGCAGGGGCTACCTACTGTCAACGCGGCGTTCGGACTGAAGCTTGATGTGCGCATCTGGCAGTTCTTCGTGGCGGAAGCGAGTGTTCTTGCCAGCGTGAAGGCGCGCAGTTTCGCTGAGGATGCCAAACACTACGATGCGATTAGGGAGTTGATGGTCCCCCTCTCGGTCAACGTGGTGGTGAAACCGAAGCTGGGTGACGGGTTTTTCTCGCCGTTTGTTACCATCGGCCTGGGCCCGAGTTTCCTGAGTTTCCGGAAGCGTGACAACCTTAACGCGACAGGTCAGATAGATCCCAACAACCCGTACACCGAAGAGCACTATTTTCCAAGCGGGATCGGTCTCCAGAAGAACGCCGGGATCGGCGGCGATTTCCGTATCACGTCGAAGATATTCGCCGGGCTCGATATCCGGTATTTTTTCCTGACCATACCCAAGGACGCCCTGGATCCCGTGGCTATTAAGGATGAGAGTGACGAGTTCGCGAAGAAGATCCCGGTCGAGAAAGACTACAAATACGACAACGCGACCATTATGGTCTACGGCGGCTTGAAATTCTGATTTGTTAGAGGTGCTTGCCTTCGGGAGGCACCGGCGGCGGCGGGCGGAAATTGAAATACATCCGTACGAAAAGGCTGTAGGCTTCCTCGGCTTTCGCGCTGTATGCGATTTCCGGGTTGCGGCGGGACGTGTTGAGTTCCTTCTTCCGCCACTGTTCGAGCTGGTAGGCGAGTTCCTTTGAGATGATTCTGAGCTTGATGATATAGTCAGACTTTTGCTGCCACATCAGAATGCGTCTGTCGGTCTTGGGAGAACTCAGCGACACGTCATACGCAGTGTCGGGGATGCGGCCGACGCGCGGCATGGCATGAAGGGAATTCCGTGCCGCGCATACCAGGAAATAGAATCTCTTGAGGAATCGCGGCAGAAACGCATCGAGATGACGGCAGCGGCCCCAGCGTCGTTTCTTGAGATCTTTCTCGAAGTCTTCAAGGGTGCTGATGAACGAGCCCACCACACGTTCGAGCTGTTTCGCCTCAAATTCAGTGATGACGAATGCGCGGTCGGGCGCTTCCTGATACTGTGTCCGCTCAACCCCCATGCGTGTAGTCTTCACGTGGAAGTCGTGATAGCGGGTGATCAGCGCATACTCCTCGGTGCCGTCGATCGCAACCTTCACTTGCTTGAAATCGTCATGCTGGTTGTCGGAGGCGAGGGTCATTTTTAGAAGCGGCACGTTATACGGCGTCCGCTTGCCCAATCCCTGGGCAAATGCCGTCGCGAAAAACACAGCGAGTAGAACAGCCCCCTCAGAGCCTTGTGGCAGGCGCACGAACAAACCTCTTTCCCTGCGTATTCGACAAAGCGTCCTCCGCCGGAATCATCGGTGAAAGGTAATCTAAATTATGCTCCCGGCAACGGGAATGCATAGAAATGAATAGTCAGCCGCGGGACCGCGCGGATCGCCGCGGCGAGTCTGCTGGACGAATTTTATTTTTTGCACCGAACGGATGCCTTCCGATAGGATGTTGACTCTCTATGCACGTAGCCTACTATGTAACAGGGCACGGATTTGGCCACGGCATCAGGACCTGCGCCGTCTGCAACAGATTCAACAATGATGTCAAGATTACCATCCGCACGAGCCTGCCCCGGCGTCTTTTCGACGAGGAACTGAAGCGCGAATTCGCGTTTGTGTCCGGGGAGCTGGATTGCGGATGCATTCAGAAGGACAGTGTCACGGTGGATATAGAGGCGACGGCACGGCGGTACATGGAAATCGACGCGGTCAATGCCGAGCGTCTCTCCGCGCACCTAACATGGGCGCGCGACAGCAGAGTGGATGTCATTGTCGGTGACATCACGCCGTTTGCCTTCGAGGTTGCCCGGGCTGCCGGGGTTCCCTCGGTGGGTGTCAGCAACTTCTCCTGGCTCGATATATATGCGCCGTACGTGAGCATCGTTCCGTCCTTCAGGTTCTGCGTCGAGCATATCCGTCGCCAGTACGAATCCGCGGACCTGGCGCTTGCGCTCACTCCGCAAAACGAGCTTCAGGGATTCAGACGGCGCGAGAACATGGGCATCGTGGGCAGGCGGGGCAGGAACCGTTCGGAAGCGATACGGGAGCGACTCGGCATCAGCCGCGACAAAGGACTTGCGCTCATTTATCTCGGCACTTTTGGCCTGGATGCCGCCACGTGGGAACGGCTGGAAGAACTGGCCGGCTGGGAGTTTCTGGGCATTCATTCGCTTCCCGTGACGGCCCGCAATTTTCACGAGATAGACAAGACGGCCTTCCGGTACGAGGATTTATGTGCATCGGTGGACTGCGTGATAAGCAAGCTCGGCTACGGCGTCTACTCGGAATGCCTTCTTAACGGCACGCCGCTGGTGTACATAGGGCGCACCGATTTCGCGGAGTTTCCCGTGCTCGAGGGCTCGGTGCGCGAGTGGGGCCATGGCCGCCGCTTGGAGACCGGGCAGTTCCTATCGCTTGACTGGACGGATGTGCTGGACCATATACGCGGTGGCCGTCGTCCTTCTCCGATACCGGACACGGCCGCGAGTGACTGTGCCGCGCGTATCGAGCTTC
Organism: Chitinivibrionales bacterium; assembly: GCA_014728015.1. Classification (GTDB taxonomy): domain Bacteria; phylum Fibrobacterota; class Chitinivibrionia; order Chitinivibrionales; family WJMI01; genus WJMI01. The sequence goes on from WJMI01000061.1 coordinate 7,878, forward strand.
TGGCGCGTAAAGGTGCGTGAAGTCCGGGTGGGAAAGAGAGGCCTGTGTGGTGAAAATTTGCCTTGCAAACAATGCCTTCGTGTGTTAGACTATATAGTTGAATTCAATACGATACGCTGTTTACAGCGCGTCGGCAGGTTGCATCCGCGTCCCCCGAAGGGCGTTTTCCCGCATGTTTCCTGGTAATCGGCAACTCTGAATGCAGAATCAAGGGCGGGCACTGTGAGCAATCCTCTTTCAGCACTGGTTCCGGTTGAGGACAGAGATGACGGCGTGTATATAAGCGTAACTCGGGAGCTTGCCCAGAAGCTCAAGCTGCGCGACGTAATTAATTCGCTGGAACAGGCCGGCGTGATCAACTATGATGTTGATGTAATCAAGGCCGTCATTGAGCATGCCCGCGGCGGGTACGAGCGAATCGGGGAGCCCTTCGAGTACTACAACGAGGCCCTTGACCGGTACCTCGAGATTAAAGTGTCTCCTTTGAAGGCGGCGATCAAATTCAATTCGATGGCAATAACCGATCATATCAAGCCTACCGAGAATGTGCTGAGGTACTGTCTGGCAAGCAAGGGAGTGTGTTATGGGGTCAAAGACGATGTTATAGAAAAGTTCATTCAGGAGCCTACCTACGATGCCGATGTGGTGGTGGCCGAGGGCGAGCCGCCCAAGAACGGCAAGGACGGTGAAATCGCGTACGAAGTGAATATCAACCCGGATGCGCGTCCGAGCGTGGGCAAGGGAGGCAAGGCCGACTACCGCGAAATCCAGACATTTACCTCGGTCAAGCAGGGGCAGGTTATCGCCCGGCGCGTGCCGCCGACCGCCGGCGAGCCGGGGAAGACGGTTACCGGGGACCAGATTCCGGCATCTCCCGGCAAGGACATCCAGCTCCCTAAGGGACGCAATACGGTCATCTCTGAAGACGGCAAATTCCTGATTTCCGAAAAGACGGGCATCGTATTCGAGGAGGGGCATAACCTGCATGTCGACGAGCTGCTCAGCATCAAGAGCGATGTCGATTTCAGCGTTGGGAATATCAAGTACAGTGGCAATGTGGTGATCAAGGGCAACGTGATGCCGGGATTTACCGTAGAGGCCGAAGGCGATGTCGAGATCGGCGGGGAAGTTGAATCGGCCAAGGTGTTGTCGCGCAACGGCGTGGTCACTATCGGACGGGGCGTTATCGGCAAGGGCGAAACCTCCATTTATGGTAAGGCGGGCGTGACCATCGGGTTCGCGCAAAACGCCGATCTGAAGACCGACGGGAAGCTGACCGTGCAGAAATCATGCCTGCATTGCGAAATAACCTGCGGCGCCCTGGATGCCACCGAGCGGCAGGCAAGCATCGTGGGCGGGCATGTCCGGGCGTTCGAGTATATCGAGGCAATGAGCATCGGCAACAACAACAACGTTCCAACCAAGATCGAGCTTCTGAACAAGGAAAAGGCCATGGCCGAGGACAAGCTCGGCGAGCTCGAGGAGCTCAAGGAGAAGATGACCAAGCAGATGGCGCCGGTCATGCGCGAGATGAAGTCGAAATCAGCGATTGTGAAGAAGATCTCAAAGGGCGGGGCTGCTATCAGCGACAAGCAGCGCGAGCAGCTCAAGAAGATTGTTGATACGTACAACGGTCTGAGCGTGAAACTGAAATACATCGAAAAGAAGATAGAAGAGGTCAACGCGACCATTGAAGAGCCGACCCAATGCGATGGATTTATACGGGTTAAAGACACCATATACCCCGGGGTCGAGCTCTCGCTATACGGGATGGGGCGCAAGGTTGTGAAGAACAAGATGACCAACAAGGTATTCCGAATAGATAAGAGCGAACTCCAAGTAGAGGGTTGATGCAATGGGAATTGCCGAAAGCATAAGCGTCGAGCAGCGGCGCGGTTTCGTGTGGGTGGTCCTGCCCGAAGCTATCACGGTTGACAACTACCGCATGATCGAAAGCAAAATCGTCGGCCGCCTGTCCGGAGCCGCTGATAAGGTAGTACTGGATTTTGGCAAGACGGAGAACGTCTACAGCTCGGGCATAGGATTAATCGTGCGGCTCAAACAGCAGGTGGTCGATGCCGGCGGAAGTCTGTCGCTCGTGAACGTCTCCAAGAAGCTCCGGGACCTGTTCGAAGGGATGCGGCTGGACAAGGTCCTCGACATCTATGCAACCGATGTGGAGTTCGAGATATCCCAGGAGGATGCCTGGAGTGACACCATGTCGTCAGGGGCCGAAGGGTTCTCGTTCGAGGCCGAGGTGCGCGACGGGGTTTACCGGCTGTCGCTTGCGGGAAGCATGGATGCGCTTCATGATCTGTCGGGGGTGAGCGAATTCAAGCCCACCGGTTCCGTTTCATGCTATGTCCTTGATCTCGGCGGACTGGTCGTAATGGACACCTACGGATCGCAGCTCTTTCTCGAGGTGGTGCAGCGGATCGGCAAGCAGGGCGGGAAATGTGTTACCTACGGCGCCAACGAGATGATCCGTGAGCTGCTCAAGCTCCTTTCAATAGAACGATTCGTATCGCACTTCGATACCGAGAAAGAGGCCCTGGCAAGTATCAAATCGTGATGCGCCGCTCTTTTCAAGAAGGCAGGACTCCTTGCCGCGGCTTTTATGCCTGTTTCTTCCCGCTACCGGCCCAGCCCGTCCTTTGAGCCAAGCCCCAAAGCCCCCGGCTCATAACTCTCATGGCCTTCCCCGGCAAGCATTTTCGCCGCATGACCGATGATGGGAATCAGCAGGCGCGTGCACAGGAGCGCGCCCTTGAGGGAGCCGGGCAGGTTCACGATGATGGTTGTTCCGTGAATTCCCGCCACTGCCCGTGAAAGCGCCGCGTATGGAGTCTGCTTGCACGATTCCGCCCGCAGCATTTCCGGTATGCCCGGAATGAGCCGTTCGCAGTATTCGGCAGTGACATCGGGGGTGATATCTCTGGGCGAAATACCGGTCCCGCCCGTCGTAAAAACGAATTCCGCATCAGCGTGCTCGTCGAACGCCCGCCGGATCTCGGCGGCGTCATCGGCTGCCACGAAACGGGCGATGGCCGCTTCGGGGAAGTGATGAAGGAGCACCTTTTCGATATGGGGCCCCGCCAGGTCCTGGCGGGCGCCTCGTGATGCGGAATCAGAAACCGTGAGCACCAGTATTTTCATGTAGCCGCCATTGCCGATGGCGCGGCCCGCGTTCGCGGGTAGCCGCCATGTCAACTGAGGTAAATTATACCATGTATCATGCAGGTTGGCAAGCCCGTGTCCGGCTGTTTTCGGTCTGAGTGGATACTATATTTCAATCTGCATGTCAGGTGTATCGCCGGTATCGTTTTCTTCCTGGGGGGGGCAATGTATAATCTGATGGGTATTGCGCGCATGCGCAAAGCCCGTGCCGGGCGGATGTCTTCGTGGGACACCACCGGCCGCAACAGTGACTAGTGGACGGTCGGGCCCGGGGAGACCCGCGTGCTCGCTGATATCATGGGGCCGGGAGCGATCACCCACATCTGGATGACACAGCGCTGCCACTACCGTGAATGCCTGCTGAAAATCACCTGGGACAGGGCGCCGGCCGACCTGGGATATTTCCATGCGGAGTTTCGCCGGGAAAATCCATTCGGCGGCTGGGCGCATGAAATCACGGCCAACACACCCGAGGCCGATATTGTCAATACCGAACGTCTCGCCTGGCGCAATAATTACGTGATTCTGCAGACAAAGGGCCGCGGGCAGTATCTCGGATGCAACCTGAGTGTCACCAATTTCCAGGGCACGTGGTGGGGTGAGGGCGACGATATGATCTGGGTCGACGGCTACAGGTGGCCGCCGGATCTGCACGGCACGGGCAGCGAAGACTATCTCAACCAGGCCTGGGGCATGCAGCCCAATGCGTTCCTGCGAAACGGATCGTCGATATTCGAGGGGCATACCAACGGCTACCAGACGAGCTATGTACATCATCTCGAAAACCCTGTGCCGTTTGAAAAGGAAATCAAAGTAACCATCGAACACGGTCACGGCAATCATCTGTGCAACGAGATGAGCAGCGTGGCCTACTGGTATGCCGACAAACCGTCCGCCGCGTCCAGGGTACCGCCGGTTGAAAAGCGCATGCCCGTGATGCGCGACCCGAAAGGGAAATGGCTGCGCTCGAAAAATCGCGAGACTACCTCGCGGGTGATCGCGCCAAACGCCGAGATGCGGTCCATGAAGAAACGCTGGGCCGGGAACAGAAAGCGAGAGCGCCGATAGCGCGCGAATTCGCCGGATGTACTTGCCCCGGAGGGTGAGACTGTCGTATATAACGGGTGGAAACGCGTGCCGGAACGGACAGGGCTGCGCCGCAATGAATAAAAAAAGGAGGAGGGTGAAGCATGAAGAAGCTCATTATTTTGCTTGTTGTCAGCTCTGTTTTTTCGGCGATGGCCGAGGTCTCGGTTGGCGTAAATCTCTCCACCGACCTTTATAC
>WJMI01000062.1 GCA_014728015.1 Chitinivibrionales bacterium
GGTTTTCGAGGACATAGGTGATATCTTTGCCGGAGATGCTGGACGTGACCTTTGCCGCCCGAACACCGAGGGAGTCGTATTCGATTCCCACGGTGTTGATAGTCTTTTTGTCCATTCAGGTTCTCCGCGACACGAGCCGCGTCTTATTCGTTTGCTGATACAAGCCTGTTGTGCCACCGGCCGCTCGCGAGCACCCACATGAACTCATCGGTACCGGGCGCGCTTCGCTCCTCATCGGTCGCCTTCGGGAAGGGGACCCCCGGAGGCGCAACCATATTATTATAATATCTTTTATCGCGCCGATAAACGCAATTCAGACCGCCAAAAGTATTGTCCTCATATTCCCAGATTTTGTCGAGGTCTTTGCATACCAGGGCGCATCCGACTATTTCGAGCCTGGGGAGCGCCCCGGTGGCGGCCTGGGGAGTATATGAGTTGATATCAGCCACCAGCAGGCCGCCATTCTTCATAAACAGGCAACCATGAATAGTGCCCCCACTGGTTTTGAATGCATGGGCCTGGGCCGGCGTGGTTGCAGCCGTGCCGAACGAATCCGGCACCACAATGTTGCGGCCCGATACCAGGGCCAGGGCATCCGTCGCGCTTTCGCCCGTGAGCCCGTTCTCGTAGGCGATATCACCGCCCAGAATAATATCATGCCCGTCAGCGCTCACTATTGTTTTCTTCCCCAGAAGCGTTCCCCAGACCGTAACCTCGCTCTCGGCTTTGATAATGTCGCTACTGGGTGTGGTGAGCGTACTCCAGTCTGATTTCTTGTAGATATCAATGCTGCCGTCGCTTTTCAGGTGAATAGCGACCGGCTCGGTGACCTTGTTGGCGCCGTCCTTGATATAGTACGCTTCGTCGGTAAATGAGTTCGCATCGATGAAATCAGTCTGCACTTCACCGATATGCGCATATTCCGGGAACCGGGCCTTCAACCATGACTCGTTCACCGCGGCATCGTCGGGCAACACGGTCATTCCCTTGTCATAGGGGTCGGGGTATGTCTCCGCCGGACTGACCGCGCCGGAGGTGGTGGCTTCACCGCCGACCACATGCGCGAATGCCCCCATGTCGTTGGCAATTTTGATATAGCCGTTCGAGTGAAAATCACCGTATACGATAAACTCCCGCCACAGCAGGGGATCGGGTGTAGTCGAGTCCTCGAAAAAGGTGTAGCGCTGGATAGATTTGACCACGACCGTATCGATAGAGGTCACATTGTACAGAGCCCCGTCGGGGAGCGTTGTCTTCACGGTGATATTGTATACGCCTTTGCAATTATTATCCTGGACGAATTGGACAGTCGCCTCGACATTGGGATTGGCGCCGCCGGTGCTGTAGCCGTTCAGGCTCAAGCCCTCGGGAATGCAGACCTCCATGGGCGTGCTGGCATCAGGGTCGCTGGGAAATCCGGTGCCGTCGCCCTGGTCGAGAGACAATGCGCGCAGTGTAAGCCGGAGGAAACCTTCGTTGGCCCAGTAGCTCTTGATCGCCTCCACATCACGCTTGCCGAGCTGGCTGCCGCGGGTGGTCAGGCGCAGGATGGTTATGGCGATAATCGAGAACACAACGCCCATGACCAGCGAGGTGATGAGGGCGCTGCCGGATGCAGTACGGAGGAATTTCAGTTTTTGCATCGCACATCTCCCACGGTTTGAGACAGGTACACGGTGTCGTCTCCGACGGTGCGATGGAGGTTGAGATAGAATTCGACGTGGTCGCCGTTCTGGAACACGTCAAAATGGTTGGACTCGTCGCCGCCGATCCACAGATTTTCGCTCAGCACCCGGGTATCGTTCACGTCGTGCCAGTTCCGTATGAAAAAGGCGCCGTCAATGGCAAAACTGGCAATCGCGGCGCTGTCGGATGCCCGCCTGATTGCGATCCGGTCGACCTCGGCCGTGTCCTGCGGGGGCGGCCCCTTTTCGTCGCCTACGCTCACCCACGACCCGTTGCGCACGTCGCGGATGAACACCTCCGAGATAACCGAGCTTTCCTGCTGCATGAGCTGCATGGCCGTAATCTTGCGCATAGTTTTTGAGGAGAACATGATGAATGTATAGATGACCATGGCGAGCACGCCCGACACGGCCAGCGCGGCGAGCGCTTCGACCAGCGTAATACCATCGGCCTTTCGTAATCGCTCCATCATGTGTACTGTCCCGTTTCCGCGGGCGTCCCGCCGCGGGACGCGTCAGTTTACGTTTACCAGACTGATAATCGTCTCGAGCTCGACCGTGTCTTTTTCGCCCTGCTCCATCCAGAAAATACGGGCGGTCAGCTTCTTTGCCCGCACGTCGTCGCAGCACGCGGCCTCGATGTCCTGTATGTCGAACGAATAGACGATATCTTCCACTTCAAGCTCCGCGCTGCCGATGAGATCGTCCGATGGGTCGAGGGGAGTGTCCCTATCGTCAAGTACCACGTCGGCCAGCGCGGTTATTCCGGGGTCAAGCGTGTCGCCGTCCGTGCCGTCAAGCACCGCATCGGTATAGAAATTGCCCTTGTACGAGTGCCGGGGGTCTTCGAGGATCTGCTCGAGCTTCTGGTAGGCGCGGCGCACCAGGAAGTCCTGCCTGCTCATGCGCGTGCCGTGCGATACGGCCTGGAACACCGACACGATAGCCACCGCGATGAGCACGGCGGCAATGAGGACTTCTATCAGGGAGTAGCCGGCCCGGCCGTGGGCGGCGCGGATTCCGGCGTTCTGTGTTGCGTATTCTTTTTGCATGGGCATGATGCCTTGTTGCCGATTTCCCGGATTTCGCACGCCGGCCTACTGGGGCGGGACCCACTGGTCCTGGTTCGCGGCCGGCTGCGGATAGAATTTTCCGCCGGTGAAATCGGACATTCGCGATCCGGGTTTCCCTTCGACAGTGACCGCGTAGTTAGAAGGCATGGACACGTTGCCGCCGATACCATCGAACCCGTATTGCCAAAACTCGTCATCCGGCGACGTAATCCCGATATCAGACCAGCTGTTCGCGTCGATATCCAGCCCTCGATTGTGGTTGAACATCACTGCAGCCGCGACGAGCTCGCAGTTGCCATGGGCGGACTTGATAGCTGAAGACTGCACGTATCCCAAGTATACGGGTATGGCAACGACCGCCAGAATACCGACAATGACCGCCACCACAATGACTTCGACAAGCGTAACGCCCTGATGCTTTTTGTGAGGAGTGTGCATGCTGTCCCCCCTCGGATGCACATGGCCGGAACCTGTTCGCATATCTATAGA
>WJMI01000002.1 GCA_014728015.1 Chitinivibrionales bacterium
AGCACAGCTCTATCCAGTCGGCGCTGCGGGCCGTGTTCTCGATGCGGACTTCGTCGATGTACCCGTCAAGCTGCAACTTGCTTCCGTCCGACACGCTTCCGATGCCACAACCGTTTGCATTGTCGGTGATAGCTCCTGTTACGTTCTTGTCTCCACCTATTTGCGCGCCATTCCCAAAATGCTTCAAGCTCGACCCATTCGCATAGGTAAAAGCGAGATGATACCACGTGTTTGTCGCAATGTTGTAGCTCTCGTCATTGTCAGCGGTCCATCCGGTCACACCGCTTGTGGCGAGAAGGTTGCGGACTTCGTTGCCACTGGGGAAAATGCCGAGCTGGAGTTGGCCTTCCTTTCTGACCACAGCGCGCTCGCCGCTCTGCTCCGCATCGACCCGCGCCCATGCCATGACCGTCATGGCGCTCCAGTTGGATGAAGTAAAATCCCCCAGATCGACGCGATCGTTGGACCCGTCGAATTCCTGCCCCCTGCCGATAACCCCGGTCTGTCCGGTCGCGCTGACCTGGTCGTCTCCATCAATGCTATTCGTCGTTGCATCCAGATAGAGATTTGACGTGCCCGTACCCGCGGTCTCTTCGGCGAGATGCCACACGCCAGCGAATCCATTTGACGTCGCAAACACGGAGCTTGGATTCGACATGTTCGTTGCGCTCGCCTTTCCCCAGTGCATAATGATATTCTGGGTCTTTGTGCCGGCTTCGACATTGTCTACTTTGACCCACATTTCGGCTTCCTGGCCGGCGCTGTCCCAGCGTTCAACTTCATACAGGAGATGGGTGCCGTCATTGCGAGAGAAACGGATGTCTGTGCCGCCGTCAAGCGCTTGATCGAACGAGAAATTCGTTGCATCAAGCCTGATCGGAACGGGGAATTGAGACACATCTGAACTTATGTCGGCGCCCGATGATGTCGTGTTGAAGAACACCTTCTGCTGATACGACCATGTGGTGTAGTCGTCTGTGTCAAAGTCCCAATTGTCGTTGTTAAGAGAATTAATACTGTTGGATGCGAGCCCTTGGGAACCAAGACTCGCATCGCTTCGCCCGAGGTTACAATAGCTTGCGCTCAACGCGCCGGAAACATCCAGGAAATGATCGCTTGCCGTATTCATGTTCAACTCATCGCTGAACTGACCGAGAAACGTTGCGTTCCCGCCTACCGTGAGCGTGCAGCCCGCCAAGTTCGCGAATGTTGATGCGGTTCCGTTCGTCACACTCAGGTTTCCGGTAACCTCGATGTTGTAGCTATTCAAATTGAGGTATCCTGCGGTCTGGGAGAAAGAAGCTGCCCGCATATCGGCGGCAAGAGCCAGTGTGTCGGATCCGGAATGCACGAGTGCCGGATGCGTGGCCCCGCTCTTCGGCGTGAATGTCTGTTTCGAGCCACCGGTGAATTCGAGCGTGCCGGAGCCGGCCGCTATGGAGCTCATAGATCCGAAATTGACCGTCGGGCCACTTACGCGCACTGTTGACGAGGAGAAATCCAGGGCCCCCGAACCTGTGATGCTTCCGAACGTATGGGTACAGGACGTTCCGAAATCAAGCTCGCCGTTGGACACCGTCACGTCGCCGGCACTCAGGTTGTCATTAAGCTGCACGGTCCCGGTCCCCGTCTTCACGATATCGGGAAATGTCTCATCGGTCGCGGGCGTGAACGGATAGGCCCCCTCAAGGCGCAAAACACCGCTGCCCGCATCAATTGCGCCGCCGGTGGAGAAATCCGCGGCCGCCTTGACAGCAAGAGTCTCCGCCGTGAAATAGAAGGACCCTGTGTACTGCTGCCGCATGGTTATCGATCGTACCTTTGCCGAAACATCTAGACTGCATGCCTTAACCGATGTATTATCAAACAAGACCTTGACGGTTGAATCAGGAGCGATATCCCCGGACCAGTTCGAAGCCGTGCTCCATTTGCTGCCGGTGCCGCCGCCGTCCCATGTGCGATACTCGATTATATTCGAATCCAGCGGTCCGAATGTCACGGTGGGCTGGCCCTGCCGCTGCGTCTGGTAGCAGAGCTTGATCCAGTCCGCGCTGCGCGCTGTATTCGATATGCGTACCTCATCCATCACTCCATCTATGTAGTCCCCGCTCCCGCTTTCACACCATCCTATATGGAGATCTGCTATATTATCAGCTATACTTCCATTGACCGTCGCGGTTGCACCCTCCTGCGATCCCTGCGCATAGTTGCGTAGCTCGTTGACTGCGTTATCGTAGGTAAACGCGAAGTAGTACCACGTACCCGCATTGATGGTATATGCAACATCACGTCCGCCGGTCCACCCGTTCGTAGGCGCTTGCACCAAGTTGCGGATTTCATTGTCCGCAGGAAAGAAACCGAGCTGCAGATGAGTGTCTTTTCGAACCATCGCTCTCTCCGCACTCAAATCCGCATCCAGATATACCCAAGCTTCTATTGTTATCGCGTCCCATGCCGATGAAATAATATCCCCCATAGTAATGCGATCGTCTGTTCCGTCAAGCTCCTGCCCCAGGCCAACAACGCCGCTTTTTCCCGAAGCACTCACGTAGTCGTCTCCGTCATAGCTGTTGGATGTGGCGTCCTTATAAACATTCGATGTCCCCGTACCGGATTGATCTTCTCCTAAATGCCAGACTCCGTAGAAATCGTTCGATGTCTCGAATACGGCTGCTGCATTACTCTGCGTCGGGGCGTCACCGTTTCCCCAGTACATCGTGATATACTGACTGTCTACGTCGCCGAGAACCGTATCCATTTTTACCCATACGTAGGCGCTTTCACCCGATTCGCTCCACAGCTCGATTTCATAACTCAACTCGCTCTCCCACGAGTCTTCGAACCGAAGATCCTCACCATTACTCTGCGCCTGCGAAAATCCCATCGATGTCGACGTCAGCCGTATTGGAAGCGGGAAGTCATACAGTGTGTCGGCTATGCCTGCACCCGTCCCGGACGTGTTGATATAGACATTTCGGAAATACGTCCAATCCGCGAAGTCAGCCGAACCGATAGCTGCGGGAAGGAGAACAAGAGCCAGGAAGGGCCAGAAAACTCCCAACCAGCCCAGTCCAATTCTTTTGGTCATTCCAAACATTTGTTCCGTCAATCCTTGCTATTCCAGCCGGAACGCGTCCAGGTTGTTCCCGCTCGTCCCGAATATCACCAGCGAGTCCTCGTTGGCCGGGCTTATCCACGGCCCCACGTTCGCGTCGCCGCTCGCCGTGATATACGGCCAGTCCCCGACCGCACTCTCCGTCGTGCGGCCAAACGCGCAATAATACCCGTTGTCACGCCCAAAATACACAACATCGTTGAGCTCTATCGGGCCCGAACGCACGGTATCGCCCGCGCTGTACGTGTGCTCAACAGACCCC
>WJMI01000063.1 GCA_014728015.1 Chitinivibrionales bacterium
CCGCGCCGAAGATCGTGACGGCGGGGCCGCGGGCCGGGGGGCCTTTTGTGTCTCACGCGCCCTGGGGGCGCGCTCCCGCTCAGGCGCGCCTGTCTTGTCTGACGGCCCGCCGGCTGACGGCAACCGCGCCTGCCGCGCCTCTGCCCGGGGCCGCGGCAATGCCCCGGCTGATGATTCGCGGACAGGGGGGTTCGTATCCTCGCGGCGCACAAAGAAATATCGTATGGCCCAGATGCCCGCGGCCGCGATCGCCGCCGCAAGGACAATCCCCGCAACCATACGGCCGCGCCGGGCAACGGATGAAAGCGGCGCGGCAATGCGTGCCGCGCTTCCCGGGGTTGACACAAAATCAGCGACAACATCAGCCGCATCCGATGCGGTCATATCCGCCAGCGCATTTTCGCAGGCAAACTGGAGCTGTTCATAGGTCCGGTACCTCTTGCGCGGATCGGTTTCGACACAGCGCTCCACAATGCGGGCGATCGGCCGCGGCGCATCCGGCGCCCTGCGCGCTATGGGCTCGATTTTTCCCTGTGTCTTCGCGGCGATCAACTGGGGAAGAGACATCTGATCAAACGCGCGGCGCCCGCACAGAGCTTCGTACAGCACCAGGCCCGCCGCGTAGATATCGCATCGCCTGTCAGCCCGCACTCCCTCGAGCTGCTCCGGACTCATGTAGATGTTCGTTCCCATGACCGCCCCCTGCTGCGTATGCAGGCTGACATCGCCGATTTGCGCAAGCCCGAAATCACTCAATTTAACCAGGCCCTGCTTTGAGACCAGAATATTGCCGGGCTTGATGTCACGATGCACGAGTCCATCGTGGGTTTGACCCTGCACAATAAAAGACTGTCGCGAAGCATAATCCAGGGCGGCCGCGATAATGGAAATAATCGCCACGCACACCGGCGCGGGCAGCCGGCCGTGACGGCGCAACAGCTCGGTCAGGGAGTTACCGTCGATATACTCCATCTCGATATACGGGAGCGTCTGCCGCCAGAAACCGGTGTTGTATATGCGAACAATATTGGAATGATCAAGATTCGCGGAAATCTTGGCCTCGGTCAAGAACCGCGCCCGGCTGTCTTGTGAAAGACCGGGCTTGAGCACTTTCACCGCGCGAACAACATCGAGATCGGTCCGCCACGCGCGGCATACGAACCCCATGCCGCCTTCGGCGATGAGCTGGTCAACCCGGAGGTTTCCGATCATATCGCCCGTGGTAAACGGCGCTCCGACACGGGAAAAGGCCGCCGCGGAACCGGTAATATCATCCATCATCGGAGACGGTTGCCTTCCATGAGCTACTGCAGGATACCATGAGCTTGACCGTACTTGCCGCCTACTCCACGCACTCGATATGAATCCAGAATGTGTCACCGGCCATCAAACCGTCATCGTCTTGCGCGAACACGGCCCACTGCCTGGTATCATCGCAATTAATAATGGGCGCCACCGGATCGGAAACGAACCGAACAGTATCGGTGTGGGTCGTATCCCCGCCGGGATATTCGATATTGACGGTATCAAGCCCGTCACTCTCATGGTAATCCCAGTAGTATTTGTGCGTCGTGTCGGGCCCGTTGGGATCGCGAAATGCAGCTTTGAGCACGCCAGAAAAACTGATCATGCCCCCGCCATGGTTTGTGCTGTCGACCTCGGTATACAGCGTATCCCCCGCAATCCTTTGGCTGTTGTCATATTCCACAATCTCCACCGCAGGCTGCCCTTTCTTGACATTCACCTCAAACGTCTCGCTTTCGCTCAACCCGTCATCGTCAACCACAGTGACCGTTACCGTCCTGTCACCCCACGATGAGTATTTGTGGGTAAACTGCGCAAGGACGGCAGAATCACTGACCGATCTCGTGGAAGCCGGGGTCCCATCTCCCCAGTCGACCTCGATTTCGCTCAGCACGCCGTTCGGATCGCGCGCGCTGACGGAGAACGCCGTATCGTCGTTGAACCACACCGTCGTATGCACGAACTGCTCTATCACCGGGCGGTCGTCGAGCGCGCGCACGCTCCCGCCAAGCGGCGGCGAGCGCATGCCGGCCGAGTCTTCGCACGCGACGATATAGCCGTTCAGACCCGTGTCAGCGAAGGCGTGCCGGATACAGGTCCCCAACGTGTCAACATCCCACGCCGAGGTGTCGCCGTCGAAGTCCCACAATACGCGGGTGACCGGCGCATCCGATTCCGAACGCTGGACGCCGGCGCACAGCGTGACCCAGTCGCCGCGATATACCGTGGACGGCTCGGCCGTCACGCCCCCGACGCGGGGGCGGTATTCAAGCACGCGAACCGATGCCCGCGCGGTGTCGGAGCATAGCGAGTCGGAATCCTTCACCCATGCGGCGGCCTCATAGCGGCCCGAGTCGGCGAACGAGAATACGAACGCCGCCCCCGATTCCTCCAGGGATGTATCGATGACGGTCATATCGCCGTGGGTGACGGTCAGCCGCGCCGCGACGACATCGCCCGCCGAGTCGCCCCATTCCACGACAAGGCTTTCGGGCCTGAAATTGCCCACGGTGCCGGGGACGGATGAGAAATCGCACCACGGGCGATACAGCCGGACGTTATACCCCGCCTCAACGGTGGTGGATATCCGGCCGCAGGAGTCCACGACCCGGGCAGAAACAACAACATCGGTCGAATCGTCGGCGGTAATACTTATTTTGTCAAGGCGCGCGGCCGCGGAGTCCAGGAGCGTGTCGGCGCCCCCGTCGGCAAGGACACGCCATTCGATGCGGGGTTCATATCGCGCGATACGTTCCGGCGGCCCCGCCTCGACTTCGAACGAAACGGGACGGTTGACAATGATGTGCGAGGGCATATCGACCCATTGTATTTCGTAATAATGTTCCTCGCGCCCGACCCGGGCGGGCTCAACCGATGCCGAGCACGACAGCCCGGTCGTGTCCGCACACCACACCCGCGCGTCAAGCACGCCGGTATCGGTCACAAATTTTTCGAAATACACCGTATCAGGCTTGTCGTCCTCTGAGTCAAAGACCGCGCTGTCCTCCCATTCGAACTCCGGGGCCGAGAACCGCACCGCCAGCATGCCCCCGTCGGCATCATCGACGACCACGCGGGCTTTCACGGTATCATCCATTGCAAAGGTGTCACCCACGAACGCGGCCGAAAGTATCCGGGGAGTGCGGCCGACAACAGTTATCGCGAAGGCGTCGAGCGCGAGAAGGTTGCCGCGCCAGTCGCGCATGGTCGCCGCCACGCTCATGTCGCCGATTGCCGTGGGAAGAATGCGCCAGGGCTCATTTGCATACAGGGTATCGGCGGCCGCGCCGGCCTCCCAGATTACTTCCGGGACCTGCGCGCCGAACCCGCCGTCGCGCGCTACCCGCACCGAGACGGTATCTTCCATGGAAAGCACGCTGTCGCCCCGCACGCTGAAAGGATTCGCGACCCTGACCTCGCATGAATCGGCAAACAGCCGGGCGTTGGGCGTCCTGCCGGTCACATACACCATGCCTTCAAACACAGAATTGAAATACAGGGTGAGCGAGTCCGGCGTGATTTCAGCGGTGAACAACCCGCTGTCGACCAGACCCGCCGGGTCGGTGCGGACCGTGACCTTATCGAACTGATCGCCGCCGGTGACATACGGGAGGCGGTATGCCGTGAATGCTTCGGCGTTGAACGAGGGCGCCGGCCACTGAACATCGACCGAATAATCGCCGACATAGTCGGGGTCATAGGGGTTGTTCACGAGATCGCGCGCGCACGTGCACAGGAGGGCGGCGAACAGGAGCCGGCGGTACGCACAATGCTTCACATTTCTTACCTCAGTATGATGATGACAGAGAGGCCGACGGCGCCGGCGGCTGCCGCGGCAATCGATATATTCCTTCCGGCAATGGACTGTCTGTACAAGCGCTTGTATTCGGCCACGTTGGATCCCATGCCGGTTTCGTATTTCTCTTCGTACTCGCCGGCGCGCATATGCTCATATATGGCCAGGCCGGCTCCCAGAGCAGCCACAAGCCCGCAGGTCACGCCCAGGCCGACTCTCGCTTTCAGCCGCGGCCCTCTTTCCCGGCCCCGGCGCCCTCCCCGCCGACGGGCGGTCCCGCTTCCGGCGTAACCCTCCGTCCGGGAGGAATAATCACAGGCGGCGCCTTCCTCGACCACGACGACCGAGGGGCCGATCTGGAGATCAGCGCTGCCGTTGCGCAGGAAAATAACATTGTGCAGCTCGACAAGGCTTGACGAATCGGCGCGGATGCCGAAGGTGGAAAAGGAAATGCGGGCGTGCTCGCATCGCAGGGCCCCGGAGTCGCGAATTTCGATGCCCGCCCAGTCGAACGGAAGCGCTTTATTCCGGGCGCCCGCTCCGGTATCGGCGGTGGAGGTGAATACCACGGGAAGCACGGGATCACCGGCGCATTCGAGCGTTCCCCGCACGACCATGCCCGTTCCCGGCCTGAATCGCAGGAACGAACCCGGCGATATCCGCATTGCACGCCCGGCTTTTACCTCGACATCGCCCGTAACCACATAGTTCCCTCTCTCGTACAGGCCGTCCTGTTCGCCACTGAGAGGGATGGAAGCCGCGAAGGCGGGGCCTGTCAGGAACGCGCACACAAGAGCCGCGGCAAGAACGGTTTTGCTCATAAAGCGTATCAGCACCGGTAGGGTAACGTGTCCGCCCCCGTGGTGCAGGCAACAGAATACCCCCGGAATACCTCGAGCGTACCGGGAAGGGCGGTCCACACGGGCCCGAGACGGTAGTCGCCCTTATAGGACGAAAGAAGGGGGTTGTTGTCGGACATGCGCGCGCAGAAAATATAACCGATTGTTATGATTTGCATTGCCGGAAACGGCAAAGCCTTTCCATACCTGCGATTCATAGAGT
Organism: Chitinivibrionales bacterium; assembly: GCA_014728015.1. Taxonomy (GTDB): domain Bacteria; phylum Fibrobacterota; class Chitinivibrionia; order Chitinivibrionales; family WJMI01; genus WJMI01. The sequence goes on from WJMI01000063.1 coordinate 4,883, forward strand.
TGCGACGAATTTGGAGATAGTCTCTGCCGCGCGAAGCGCTTCTTGCGCCTCATTCAGCCCGAACCCCTCGTTGCAAAG